>NZ_SMME01000868.1 GCF_009711465.1 Parendozoicomonas verongulae
CGTGAAGTTACGGAAGCCTGACAAAAATGGTTCGGGGGCACATGAAGCCCCCCTCTACATCCTACGGCTAACAAGGGCTAAAGCCTCTTAGCGTACGATTTTTTCCTTTCTATGGCGTGACCCCAAATACTGCTGCACAAATATGCCTTTGGTGTTCCTGTTGCCCGCCAGTTGCAGGACTTTTGCCTGCGAGGACTTCCGCTGGCACAGGGCACGGTCACGGGTGGACTGAAAGTCATCAAACCTCTGTTTGAACCGGTTGTTGAAGCGATCCGGGAACGAGTTTCTCGTGCAAACCAATGGCATGCTGATGAAACCCGCTGGATGGTCTGGAGTGACGAAAAAGGAGCGGCAAAACACTGGCTGTGGGTCTTTCTGTCCAGTACGGCCGCTTACTACAGTGTGGATGACAACCGTTCAGCAAGTGTCCCCAAAGGTTTGTTATCTGAGAGTAATGGCGTGCTTGTCTGTGACCGCTATAGCGCCTACAAATGTCTGGCTCGTGAAAATCAGGATGTGTTTCTTGCCTTCTGTTGGAGCCATGTCCGCAGAGACTTTATCAATGCGGAACGAGGCACAGATGGGATCAAAACATGGAGTGCTACGTGGGTCAGACGGATAGGCAGACTGTACCATCTGAATCATCAACGACTGGGCTGTCTTAATGACAATGAGGAATTCTCAAAACACGACAATGCTCTGAAAGGCCATCTGAGCAACATGGCGAAATGGCGCGATGAAGAGCTGGCCCGGCCCAAGCTGAAGAAACAGTGTCAGAAGGTGCTCACCAGTCTTCAGAATCATTGGGAAGGCCTGTGTCTGTTTGCCGCATACCCAGAAGTACCGATGGATAATAATGCCGCTGAACAGTCGCTTCGTTCACCGGTTGTCGGGCGAAAAAACTTCTATGGTGCAGGCAGTGACTGGAGCGGAGAGCTTACGGCCTGGTTGTTCTCCGTGTTCATGACCCTGAATCTGTGGGACATCAACCCCTGGTTCTGGCTGAGTGAATACCTGCAGGCCTGTGCAAAGAATGATAGAGAAGCCCCCAATGACCTGGCCGACTGGCTCCCATGGCTAATGACGGATGAGCGTCTTGAATCATTGAGGAATCACAATCCTCCAAGTGGTGCAAAGCAACCTCCTCCAGATAATCAAGACACTAAATAATATACGCTAATGGCCAACAGCCGGTGGCGGGGGAGCTATGGGTTCACGGAATACTTACAATTTTTGTCAGGTGTTTATTTGTTCCTGTGTTGCTATAAGGACACCTCCCGTAATACGGTGAATCTGCTCCAGAATATACGTCACTGGCGCCCTGCCAAATCGAAGAACTATTGTGCAGGCAAATCCGCTTATCGTAACTCCAGCAAACACATCACTCGGATAATGTACTCCCAAAGCCATGCGTGAATAGCCAACCACCAGTGCCCAGATAAAAACGACAGCGGTTAATGGTTTTGTTCGATAGAGTGTTGCAACCATAAAAGCAGTAGCAAAAGCGACGGTTGTGTGTCCAGAAGGGAATGACAGTCGGCTGGCATCTGCCAATTGAGTGATTAAGTCCGGGTACGTCACAAACGGGCGTGCACGGTGCAGCCCATGTTTTACCAGCAGTGCGATGACTGCAGAGGCTCCTACGCCTACAAATAGAAGTGCAGCTTTGTACTGAAGAGCTCTGGAACGTTTTACCAGGGCCCGTAAACCAATAATCGCCATACACAATGCACTGGATAAATAGGCCGTGTTGGTGAAAAAGTGCAATGCGCCATCCAGAGCCGGCAGGCGCACAGTGTTCAAGATATGAAGAAGCTGAACATCAACATTTAACAGAGAATTAACGATGGCACTCATAAGCTGTTGTGTGGGCTGTTTGAAAAGGAAAAGCAGGTTAGGGGAGGTGGCTCAGCGGGACAATACGAATACCTCCTCTCAAATTCCTCTTGAGCACCTAAGCTTGTCACTGTGAGTTTCATCAAAAGAGGAAGGGTTGTGGCAACACGTATAGAGTGCGACAGCATGGGGGAGCTGGAAGTACCAGTGGATGCCCTCTACGGTGCACAAACCCAAAGGGCGGTGAATAACTTTCCGGTAAGTGGGCAACCTCTGCCGACTGCCTTTATTCGTTCGCTGCTCATAGTGAAAAAAGCCGCTGCTCTCGCTAACAGCAGGTTAGAGCAAATTTCCGAGGCACAGGGGCAGGCTATTGTTGAGGCCGTGGATTCACTACTGAACGCACCCGATTTCATGGTGCATTTTCCAGTGGATGTTTTTCAAACCGGCTCCGGCACCAGCTCCAATATGAATGCTAATGAAGTACTGGCAACACTGGCGAGCAAAACCACCAGTGAAACTATCAGCCCCAATGACCATGTGAATTATGGTCAGAGCAGTAACGATTCCATTCCCAGTACCATTCATATCAGCGCGGCTTTGGAGTTGCATCAGCGCTTGCTGCCAGCAATGGAGTATTTATCAACAGTGATAAAAACCAAAGCCGCCACCCTGAAAGGGTATGTAAAAACCGGACGCACTCATTTAATGGATGCCATGCCTGTTCGTCTCGAGCAGAGTTTGCTCAGTTGGGCCACGCAGATTGATCAGAACAGAGTCGCGCTGGAAGCCTTGCAGCCCACTCTGCAAAGCCTGGCCCAGGGGGGGACTGCAGTAGGCACCGGAGTTAACGCACATCCTGATTTTTCCACAGTGTTTTGTGAGGAGTTGAATACAGTTTCCGGTTTAACCTTCACCCCCGCCTCTAACCTGTTTACCCATATTGGCACGCAGGACATTGCTGTTTCTGTATCAGGCGCATTGAAAACCACAGCTGTTTCCCTGATGAAAATTGCCAACGACTTGCGCTGGATGAACTCAGGGCCACTGTCCGGGTTGGGAGAGATCGAACTGGAAGCTTTACAGCCTGGTTCTTCCATTATGCCAGGAAAGGTGAACCCGGTTATTCCTGAGGCAACAGCCATGGTAGCTGCCCAGGTGATTGGCAATGACACAACTATCACTATCGCGGGTCAGGCCGGTAACTTTGAGTTGAATGTGATGTTGCCGGTGGTAGCCCGTAACCTTTTGGAGAGCATTCACCTGCTTGCCAATATCTGCCCCTTACTGGCTGATAAGGCTATCCGTTCCTTCAAGGTGAATGAGGATAATCTGAAGCATGCTCTTGCCCGCAATCCTGTTCTTGTCACGGCACTCAACCCGATTATTGGTTATCTCAAAGCTGCAGAGATAGCTAAACAGGCTTATAAAGAGGGCAGGCCGGTGCTGGAGGTGGCACTGGAGAATACAGAGCTTTCCCGAGATCAGTTGGAGGCGCTTCTTGATCCTGCAAAGCTGACCCATTAATAACAGGTTTGTCAGGTTCTTATTGGCCGGCTTGGGAACGATAAGGGTTGTTAAAGTCTCTCTTCCATTAGCGGATGAAAATTGATGGAGTAAGAATGGACAGCCTGACATCGAGAACTTCGCCATCCCCTGGCGATCGCCCATCTTCAGTAGAGGGTACCGAAAAAGCCAAAGCAACGGCAAAAGTATCAGGAAAAAATAGCCCGGCACTGGTTGGTGCTATCGGGAAACAGGTTCCACCGGTATCGGAGCAGAGCAGCCCGTCGGCCACCTCAAAGCACATTGCTGCTGATGTGTCGTCGTCAGCCACAGCGCAGCCTCAGCAGCCAGAGCCGTTGAATATGCAGGTTTACATTCCCGGCATTTGCCATGACCGTGGGCTGGAGGCGATAGCCAGCGAGGTTTGTAAGCTTGAGAAACGGGCTAATGAAGTGAAGGACCCTGATCTTTTACCTTTGCTGCCCCTGGAAGAAAAGCAGCGCCAAATGACAGATGTTATGGCCATTTGGATCGAATCTTTCCAACTGATGCGAAAGTATTGTAAGTATCTGGACACATACCCTGACGAGCGGCAGTGGCTTGCGAAGCCCACACTGGAAACCCCTTCCCAGCAGCAATACCTGCACATGCACCTGGAAATTGCGATGGTGCTGGATCGCAGAGTGTCTCAACTTCCCCATAGTCACTTTTTTAACCAGTTTATTGTGGGTGCTTTTGTACTGCAGGGAACGGGTGCTCCTTTATCGGCCAACGCTGCCAGCCAAACGGATGTGGGGCAGGCCGTCCTGGGTAGTTCGCTGGAGGAATATTTGGGGTGTTTGTTGAGCTTATCTCACCTGACCCGATCAATATCTGCATCATTACCTAAAGAGGCTCGGGATAAGCGACAGGGGTATCACAATGAAAATATTGGTGTGACATTATCCTTCTTCGCTCAGTGTTTCAGCCACTTGAAACAGAGAGGAGGGTTGGAACGATTCAGGCCGGCACTTACCCAGCTCTTTTCAGAAGAGTGGTGTAAGAATCTGTTGGCTGAAGTGGATTACGACACACTCACAAACCTCCTGAAAAAAGACTCCGATGACAATATTGCCCAAAGGTGTGTGCATCTGTCTGCGCGACTGCAATTAATAGCAGAGTTTGAGCCATTGGAGCGGGCAATCCCTCTTTTGTACTGGATAAATAATAATCAGCAGCACTTTTCCGCCGATGGAAGAGAACAGATTACAGACGCTTGTTGCCGTATGATTGCCCGTTACATTGCTGAGGTACGAAGGCAACTTCATCCAGATCATGGTGTACCCGTTATAAAGGCCATTGTAAGGCTCTCAGAAGCAGCAGACTGGGGGGTAAAGCTGAATGGGGCTATCCAGTTACTGAAAAACAAACTGCCTGCTTATAAGAAAAAAACGACTGAAGACGTATTACGAAAGCCGAAGAAGCCACTTTTTCTGTCAGAGCCTGTGGAAGGACGTTATTGGAAACCGGAAGCCGCTCCCTACCCAACTCAACATCCGGATCCCTCATCAGTTATCGCCTGCCAGCGCAATGCGTTGAGTAGAACCAGAGAATGGCAGGTCACAAAGCACATAGACCAGGATAAAGCGCAGAGTTACGTCAAGAAACAGGATTTTTCCCAGCTTCAGGGTTTGAGCCAAAAGGCATGGGCGCTCTCAGCCCAGATCTGTCATCAGAGTAAAGGGAAGCGACAGCCAGCAGCTGAAACCATGGCACAGCTCTTTAAGGAAGGCGCACCGCATGCCGGAGCACGTAGAAAAAAGCCAAAATCAACCTGGCGCCAACAGGCCTTTGAGCTGAACTGCCAGTACCAAATGTATCTTGATGAAAACCCGGCAGAGCGCTGGGTTCTGCAGCTGGGCACTTACAGGCAATTTCAATATGTGCTGGAAATGCACAAACACCTTCAGGACTTTTGCCGTCACTACGCCTTTGGTGTGACAACTCAGCGAGACGAAATGACGAAAGCCTGTGTCCAGTATCAGCAGGCTTACTGTGTGGGTAAAGAAGAAAAAGCCAAAGCAGAGATGCTGCATATTATTGAGTCTCTGCTTGATGCCTATTTCTCTCAGGCTGTAGTCTCTTTCTACCTGGCGACTTCTCTGCGTAAAAAAGGGGAAGGCGTCGAAGTTAAAGAAGTTATGCCTTTACTGAGAGAGGTGAGCAAAAGCTGTCTGGAAGGCTTGAGTGAGGCCGTGAACCTACTGGAGGCAATCAAAGAGAACAAGCCCCGAAGCTCAGAAAAAACAGCGGATGGTGAGTCTTGTACTGCCCGCTGGAACAATCTGTGGACAAGTGTTATTGAAAAGGTGAAATCGACGCCTTTGTACAACTCCCGGGATATAGCCTTGCGCTATGAAATGCCTACATATGCAAGACAACCAGAGGCAGAGCTCGCCAAATGGCATAGAGTCAATGAAGGGCGGCTATTGACCGCATTTTTGCTTGAGCAGTGGTGTGAAGGTGAGCCTGAGAGGGTTTTAGAGCGATTAGATGAGGTTCGACCAGCATTCGACAGGGAAGATATAAGATCCCATGTTTTCAGTGTGTTTCGGGAGTGTATGCAGCTTTGTGTCAAAAGCGCGGTTGCTCTTAATAAAGAGGGCAGCAGTGAGGCTGTGCAGAGAAAAAGCGTGGCAACTCTGCAGGCGATTTCCCATTCCTTAAATTATGGCTGGTTAGGGAAGTACTGGTTTGTATGGACGAGTTTCAACGCCCGGCAACATGGGAAGGCTGTGACCAGAAGTAACAACCTGTATAGCCTGATTGGTAAGGAACTGCCTAAATTGCGGGAGGTAGAAGCGACTTTACAAGCCCAGGATGCCAAGGCTAAGGATGAGCAGGACACGGCTCATGCATTCGCTATTAAGGATATAGAAACCATGAGGCCTGCACCGCGCAAGATCAAGCAGCAGGCTGCGCCCTCTTTCACCCCCCGCACATCTGATGCCTGGAAGCCTGCAAACCCCAAATGCCCAGAGCCTGTGGAAGAGCTTTCACCCCTGGAAAAAGTCTTCAAACCTGTGGACGACATGGTGGCTGGTAATCCTAGAGCTGCAATGGAAAAGGTCAAGGCCCTGATCAAGAAGTACAGTGGCAGCAAGACTGGTGAGCAGGGGCATGAAGAGTATGTTCACCGGGGACAGCTCACCAAAGCTGATGCCGCTATTGTGTTACTGCGAAGGGCATTGCATCCCCTTTCTGGTATGAAAAAAGATTGTGTGGCTTATAGGGAAGCTCTGGAGCAGGCGATTGCTACACCGCCTCATCAATATCCGCCCCATGATCAGTATGAAAGGGTCATGAAACATATACATACCGCCTCATTGCTGCTGCCCAGCCTGGATGGACATCTGATGTCGTGTACAGAGGCTCTGCAAAAAGTGGCGGAGCTGCCACCGAATTTCAGCAAGGATATTGACTCCGGGGTTGTGCTCATGGTGCGCAAAGATTGTGGTGATATTAAAACAGAGGTGGACACGGTGATGGGAGTGGCTGCCAGTTTGAAACGTATTATTGAGTTACGTGGACAGCTGTTCGAACTTAACCCGCCAGCCAAGCCCCTGAGTGAAGAGGCCAAGGCGCAAGGCAAAGAGAATCGGGCGGCGATCAATAAAACCTCAAGTACGCTTACCAAGGTAGAAGGCAAGGTGACATCATTGCTGGGTGCTGTTAACCGAGTTGTTCAAGAGAATGCAGTATTGGAAGAGCTGTCTCATTTTGATGCGGAAGCTGGTTTATAATAATGTTCGCTACGTGGTTGCTCGCGCTCTATTCGCACAATAAAAGGTATAAGAATGCAGTTTCGACCCTGTATAGATCTGCACCATGGCAAGGTGAAACAGATTGTCGGCAGCTCCCTTACGGATGAAAATAACTCTGCTCAGGTGAACTTTGAGAGCGAACACTCTCCAGCGTACTTTGTACAGATGTACCGGCAGGACAGCCTGCGGGGCGGCCACATCATCAAGTTGGGGCCGGGTAATGAGATGGCTGCTCAGGAGGCTCTTGCCGGTTGGTCTGAAGGGCTGCAGATAGGTGGTGGAATCACGGCAGAGAACGCCATGGACCATCTTGATATGGGCGCTTCACACGTGATTGTGACTTCCTATGTATTCCGGGATGGTCGTATAAATTTCGCTAACCTGGAAAAGCTGGTGGCTGTCACCGGTAAAGAGCGTCTGGTGCTCGATCTCTCCTGCAAAGCCCATGACGGGCAGTATTTTATTGTTACCGACCGCTGGCAGACGTTTACCGATACCGTGATTTCTCAGGAGACGCTGAACCAGCTTGCCAGCTACTGTGATGAGTTTCTGGTGCATGCTGCCTCTGTGGAAGGTTTAATGGCCGGACCAGATCTGAAGCTGGTTCGATTGTTAGCAGACTCTTCGCCAATTCCGGTCACCTACGCTGGTGGCATTGCCACGCTTGAAGATGTTGAAGCTGTGCGCTCTGCCGGCTGTAGCCGTGTTCACATTACCATTGGCAGTGCCCTGGATATTTTTGGTGGCCCCCTTTCTTACAGGAGTGTTGTACAAGCCTGCCAGTAATTCTTCATTACTGTGATGAATCGAATACCGGACCTGTCAATTCAAGGTAGAATAAGTACCCACACCATTGATTTCATATATTCTGGCAGTGTCTTTTTCCGCTCGCCATCATTATGCGAAAACAATGGCCCGGGTACTTAAGTTCACTCAAGAATCTGATCTGGAATGAGAAATGGAAGATGTAATTGAACTTTTGCGGGAGCGTAATGAAGACGTCCCCGCACCTCTTGAGCTGCCAGACGACGATGATCTGGTGATTGTTCAGGAGCAAATTCTGATTCACCTGCCCGATGAGTACAAAATCTTTCTCAAGGAAGTGAGTGATGTGATCTGCGGCTCGCTGGAGCCTGCCACGGCTATTGATGAGCATTCCCACACTTACCTGCCAGAGGTAACAGCGCTGGCGTGGGATCTGGGCATGCCCCGGGAAATGATCGCGATTTGTGAGGTGCCAGACGGTTTTTACTGTATAGAGCAGGATGGAAATGTTCGTTTCTGGAATCGAGAGGATGAGGATATGACTGACGAAGAATGGCCTTCTATCTGGCACTGGGCCAGAGATGTATGGCTGGAAAGCTGATTTTTAAACGTCAGCTTTTACGAACCCTGTCGTATGTGGGAAATCGCAGCCCTGGCGGTTGTTTCGGGAAATCTTGAGTGTGCAAACATTGACCTTCCAGTTAGGGTAAGAGTTATCTTGATCTCATAATCTTGTAGGATGTTGTGATTATGAGCACTTTAAATGACTCATTTCTGACTTTGTCTCTGCCCGGTATATCCTGTGCAGGGTGCGTTGGAAAAATCGAAAAAGCCCTTAACGCTGTAGTCGGAGTATCCTCTTGTGCGGTCAATCTTGCAGAGAAAACCGCCCGAGTATACGGAACAGCAGAGTCTGATGCTGTACTGGCGGCTGTTGCCGGTATCGGTTTTGACGTCTCTCTGGTAGAAAGCGAGGCGGAAAACACACGCAAACAGGAACTGAGAGACAAACAGGAACTGGTACGGCGAAAGAAACACACTCTCTTAGCCCTCGGCCTCAGTGTTCCGCTGATGGCCTACGAGATGACTGGCGGCGATATGACCGTAAGCCCGGGCATCAGCCAGATGTACTGGGGGCTGGTGGGCCTTCTGACGCTAGCAGTGCTGGTGATCAGCGGTGGCCACTTCTTCCGTGGTTTCTGGGTATCCCTGAAAAACAGCAGTGCTTCTATGGATTCTCTGGTGGCACTGGGAACCGGCGCCGCATGGCTCTTCTCCATGGTCGTTGTGCTTATCCCCGAAGCTTTGCCAGAAGCGGCTCGCCATGTGTACTTTGAAGCCTCTGCGATGATTATCGGTCTGATTAACTTTGGCCAGATGCTTGAGCTGCGAGCTAAAGGAAAAACCAGTAATACTATTAAACGTCTTCTTAACCTGCAGGCTCCGGTTGCACGACTGGTGACTGCTGAGGGTGAAAAGGATGTACCGGTTGAGACGATAAAGGTTGGCGATATCATCCGCATCCGCCCGGGCGACAGTATTCCCGTTGATGCTGTAGTGACCGGTGGCGAAACGCTGATGGATGAATCCATGCTCACCGGCGAGCCTGTTCGGGTTCAAAAGGTTGTCGGTGACACAATCAGTGCCGGTACCTTAAACGGCAATGGTTCTATTCTGGCCAAAGCGGAAAAGGTGGGAAGTGATACTGCGCTGGCAAAGATTATTGCTCTGGTTAAGCAGGCGCAAAACTCCAAAATGCCTATCGCACAACTGGCAGACAAAGTTGCTTCCATCTTTGTTCCAACAGTGATTGTGATTGCACTGCTGGCCGCTGCGGTGTGGTTTACCGTTGGCCCCGCACCTGCGCTGACTCACTCTCTTGTTGTGCTGGTGACAGTGCTGATTATCGCCTGCCCCTGTGCGCTGGGTCTGGCTACGCCCATGTCTGTCATAGTGGGTGTCGGCAAGGCTGCCGAGCTGGGTATGCTGGTGCGTAAAGGTGAAGCGCTGCAAACGGCAAGCACTCTGACCACTGTTGTTCTGGATAAAACCGGCACTATCACCGAAGGCCGGCCCACCGTGACCACTGTTGAGACGACTGATGGCTTTGATAGTAAGCGCGTACTTACGCTGGCTGCGGCTGTAGAAGCCGGTTCTGGCCACCCTCTGGCAGAATCTGTGGTTAATGCTGCACAAAATCAGGCACTGGTTCTGCCTGCCGTTGCAGACTTTTCTTCTATCACCGGCATGGGGGTTCAGGGCACTGTGGAAGGGCAGCAGATCCTTCTTGGTAATGAACGACTGATGTCATCCCATCAGGTTGAGCTTTCTTCTTTGGCCACTAAAGCTTCCGAACTGGAAACGGAAGGACAGACTGTCGTTTATCTGGCTGTAGATAACATACTTGCCGGCCTGCTGGCGATTACTGATTCTGTACGGGAAGACTCTGCCGACGCCATTGACCGACTGCATAAGCTCGGCCTGAAAGTAGTCATGCTCACCGGTGATACCCCAAAAACTGCCAAACTGGTGGCTGAGAAAACTGGTATCGATACTTTCCATGCCCAGGTGCTGCCGGAAGATAAAGAGCGTTATGTGCGTGAGTTGCAGGAAAAAGGTGAAATTGTTGGTATGACCGGTGATGGCATTAACGATGCGCCTGCACTGGCCCGTGCCAATGTTGGTCTGGCGATTGGCGCAGGTGCTGATGTGGCCATTGAAACGGCAGATATCACCTTGATGCGCTCGTCCCTCCACGGTTTGGCCGATGCGGTTGAGCTGTCCAAGGCGACTTTGAAAAATATCCGCCAGAACCTGTTTGGTGCGTTCCTGTACAACTCGCTGGGTATTCCTGTGGCGGCAGGTGTGCTGTATCCGTTTATCGGTATGTTGTTGAATCCGATGGTGGCGGGC
Source organism: Parendozoicomonas verongulae (assembly GCF_009711465.1). GTDB lineage: Bacteria > Pseudomonadota > Gammaproteobacteria > Pseudomonadales > Endozoicomonadaceae > Sansalvadorimonas > Sansalvadorimonas verongulae. The sequence continues at coordinate 10,824 of NZ_SMME01000868.1, forward strand.
GCTGCGATGGCACTGTCGTCTGTGACCGTGGTAACCAACGCGAACCGACTGCGCTTTTTCAAGCCAGAAGGAGGACGTCGTTCATGAATATTTCCAAAGCGGCAGAAACCACCGGGCTTACGGCGAAAACGATTCGTTATTACGAAAGCATTGGGCTGATGAGCCCTGCCTATCGCAAAGCAAACGGTTACCGGGATTATGATGATCAGCATATACGGCAGCTGAATTTTCTCCGCCATGCCCGTGAGTTGGGCTTCTCTCTGGATCAGTGTGGTGAGCTGCTGGGGCTCTACCAGAAGAGTGACCGTCGCAGTGCCGATGTCAAAGCCATGGCCCTGGCCCGTATTGATGATATCGAGCAGAAGATTACTCAGTTGCAAACTATGCGGGATAGTCTGAAAGAGCTGGCGTCATGCTGCCATGGCAATGATCAGCCGGATTGCCCGATTCTGGATAATCTGGCGAGGGATGCTTAAGTCTGACTTGAAACAGTTGACTTGCGCCCTCATTGATTTAGGGTGCAAGTTCAATTTCTCGTAGACTTGAGGAGTTCTGACGAAATCCCATGATGAAACGACTTTTTCCGGTATTGGCTGTTATGCTGGCCTTTACCATGACTCTTGCCCCGAACGATGCTTACGCCAAACGGTTTGGCGGTGGTAAGTCTTTCGGCAAGAGTTTCCGTACAGCGCCTTCCCAGAATAGTCTGTTTAAAGCGCCGCCTGCGAAAAACACATCGCAGCAAACAGGTTTTAATAATGCCAGCACATCCAACCCGCAAAGTGCCATGAAGAGCCAGAACCCATCCCGTAAAAGAGGTTTTCTTGGCGGCATGATGGGTGGTCTGCTGGGTGGTATGCTGATGGGCGGTTTGATAGGCTCGATGCTGGGCGGTGGTCCGTTCCACGGTATCCAGTTTATGGATATCCTGATTTTTGCGGGCCTGGCTTTCCTGCTGTTTAAACTGTTCCGGATGATGAATCGTCCCAGGGCCTCGGCCATGAATGGTGGGTATCAGAGTCAGCAATCGCCCTGGCAGGGCGGTCAGCAGCTATCCCAGCAAAGCAATCCATTCCAGAGCAATATGTCCCAGAGCAATCTGTCCCAGAGTTCCAGCTGGGCGGATGATGTGAGCTTCCGTAACGACAGTAGCTCATCCAGGGATGCTGATTTTGGCAGTTTTGAACCAGCATCACCTGGGGCCAGCCATCAAAGCAATGGGTTTGGAGCCTCGGAGAACGATGTACCGTTTAACCTGCCTGCAGATTTCGATCTGAACGGTTTCCTTAATCGCTCCCGTAACCATTACCGTGCGATTCAAGAGGCCTGGAACAGTGGCGATCTGGAGACTATTCGGGATTATGTTTCCCCCGACCTGTTCGACCACCTGAAACGTGAACGCGCAACCCTGACTGGCGACCAGCATACAGAAGTCATGTATGTGGATGCGGAGCTGGTGCGTGCTGATCATCTGATGGGTAAGACTGAACTGAGTCTGAAATTCAGCGGCCGTTACCGTGACAATGTGGAGCGGGTTGAAGAGAAGATTACCGACATCTGGCATTTGGAACAGGCCCGTGAGGGGGCGCCATGGCTGATTGTTGGGATTGAATATTCCGAGTAAATCCTCAAGCGCTATACAATCAAAAGCCCCGCTGCAGAAAGAATTGCATCGGGGCTTTTGAAAGCCCCATCAGCATGGTGCTCGCGGTACCGCTTGGAGCAGTGTTTTACCGGCCGGTTAGCTTAACGGCGGCTTTTCGATTTTCGTGGTGTTCTTTGCGACTTTTGTGAACCGGCACGACGGCCGGGTAAAGGGCGGCTGGAGGCTGTGCTGGCACCTTTAGGAACTCGCTTAAGCAGATCAGCCGGAGCTGGAATGGTTTTCCACTCACCGGGAGCCAGATTGTCAACTGTCCAGGGGCCAATGGCATAGCGTACCAGCCGCAAGGTGGGGAAGCCGATGGCTGCTGTCATCCGGCGAACCTGTCGGTTACGGCCTTCTGAGATTTTAATCTCCAGCCAACAGTCTGGAATGCTGGCTCTCTCTCGAATCGGGGGATTACGAGGCCAGATATCAGGGGCATTCATTCGGCGTACCCTGGCTGGGCGGGTCGGGCCATCCTTCAAGGTTATGCCCTTGCGCAGCTGTTCGAGATCACCCTCCTGTGGCAGTCCCTCTACCTGAACCCAGTAGGTTTTTTCCATTTTGTGCCTGGGGTCGGAGATTTTATTCTGAACGGTGCCGTTATTAGTGAGCAGGAGCAGCCCTTCACTGTCTCTGTCCAGGCGCCCGGACGCGTACACGCCCGGGCGCTTGATATAATCAGCCAGCGTTGCCCGACCTTCTTTATCTGTAAACTGACAAAGCACCATGAATGGTTTGTTAAAAAGAAGTATTTCCGGGCTGTCTGACATGAGAATCTGGGTGTTGCAGGAAAAGAGCGGTGATTATACGTGGCTCATTGCAAAACACCTATTCCGCCGTTAGGGTCTGTTGAGGTTTTATGATCGAATCTTATGACTTCTATGTGTGATGTAACGCCAGGCCAAGTGTCCACTGAGCCGCTTGTGGAAAAAGAAACCCTCGAAATTTTGTATCAGGACGAGTATCTGGTAGTGGTGAATAAACCATCAGGGCTTTTGGTGCATCGCTCCATGATTGATCGCTATGAAACCCGTTTTGCCATGCAAATTGTACGGGATCAGATGGGTCAGCATGTTTTCCCGGTGCATCGGCTGGATAAACCCACCTCTGGCGTTCTGGTGTTTGCACTCAGCAGCGAGATAGCCCGTAAGTTGGGGGAGCAATTTCAGGACACGGGCGTTGAGAAAACCTATCTGGCAGTCGTACGAGGAGTGCCCCCTGAAGGTGGTTTAATTGATCACGCCCTGAAAGAAAAGCACGATAAAATAACGGATAAAAAAGCCAGAAAAGATAAGCCTGCCCAAGAGGCAGTATCAGAGTATCGTCGTCTGGCCACAGTGGAGCTGCCGGTTCAGATCGATCGTTATCCCCAAAGTCGTTACTCTCTGGTGGAGGTGAAGCCTAAAACCGGCCGCAAGCATCAGGTTCGACGACATATGAAGCATATCGCCCATCCGATTATCGGTGATGCAAAACATGGAAAAGGGAACCACAATCGCTATTTTGCCAAGCACCTGAATGCTGGGCGCTTGCTGCTGGCCTGCACAAGTATGAGTTTTCAGCATCCGGTAACAGGTGAGAGCTTGCATATAACCGCACCACTGGACTCAGTGTTTAGTGAATTGATGGTACAATTTGGCTGGTCTGATTTTCTGGTTTAGCTTATGGTTGGCTTTCTTTTACTAGTTCAAAACAATCAACGTGTGCTCAACATCGTAGATCAAACCATTCAGAAAGTAGGTGGTTTGAGACGTAAACGAGCAGGCAATAAACACGCAGCTTGCCCAAACCGTCAGCCAAAATGTTTTACGGAATGAAGGCTTTGCTGTTTTATGGTTAAACAGCAATTGGGCCAGCACCGCACCGGGCCAGCCTCCGAACAGGGAAAAGAGATGCAGTATTTTTTCGCTGATGCGCCACTTGCCTCGCAAGGCAGCGTACTTGTCTTTGGCATATAGCAAAATCGAGATAATACTGTTGATGCAGATTACATACAGAATCTCGATGGGATATTGGTTTGTGCAAACCGAATAACAGATAAAGGCGAAAAAACAAAAAGCCATAACAACACTGAATAGCAGAGAGGTTCGGCTTTTGGGCTGGAGAGTTTTCCTTGCAGTCATATCGCACCTCCTTTGCTGAATCGTCCGGATTTAATCAGATGTGCGCATTTAAAGCATATCGGTAACATTTCAGTGAAGCGATAGGGCTAACTACTCGTTTATTTGCGCCATGCATGGGTGTAGAAAAACAATTGCGTGGCTACCTCTAGGTTTTATAGGCCTTTGCTTCTATGATTGCGGGCAATTGATCCAGTTTGTGAGAAAACTCATGAAAATGCTGAACCGTTCAGCTTTGCGCCTGCGTGCTCGTCCTGCGTTTTTGGAATGGTGTGCCAGCGTGGCACCGGACGATGCCGAAGAACTTTCAGCACTGAAAGTCCAGTTGGAGCAAACGGGTACCGTTTATTTGATTGATGAAGTGGAATCCGAGCAGGACTTTATCAATGCGGTTGTGAATAGTGCCGTGAATATTCTCACTAATGAGTTATCAACCTGGTGCGCAGATACCGCTTTATGGCCCCAGAATCTGACCCTCGAACTGCTGGAAAACTGGTTCACTATTGATACCGAGCTGATGTGTTTTGATCTTTCCGCTCAACCACTGCTGGTGGCCGACCCGGAAGCACTGGGTGGCGATGGTGAGATCATAGAAGATTTTTAAAGCCGGTTAAGGTTTCTCTCTCTGTCCAGCTCCCAGCAACCGTGGTCTGTGGCCAGGGTTACGGTGCCTGAGAAAACAGATTGTGCCTCCTGTCGCAGTTCTTCCACACCAAATTGGCCAGGGCGCGGCTTTTTCTGGTAGCGGTTGCTGAAGTGGGTGAGAATCACATGTTTTACACCGGCCTTCTCGGCTGCATGACCCACTTGTTCTGGCGTGCTGTGCATCCACTGGCCGCCCACCTTTTCCCGTACAGGTGTGGAAAAGGTGGCTTCATGAACCAGTAAGTCGGCTTTGGAGAGTACATCGTGCAGAAGTTCGGGGGTATCGTTGTCACCGCCAATAACAGCAAAGCGCCCTTTGCTGGGTGGCTCTCTGACATCATTCGATGAAATCATTCGTCCGTCGTTGAGAGTGACAGATTCTCCCTGTTGCAGTTTGCCCCATAAAGGGCCTCTGGGCACATTGAGTTGCTTGAGCTTGTCTTGACTGAGTTGCCTTTGCTCCGAGTGCTCATCAAAACCATAGGCAAAGCAGGGGACACGGTGGGAGAGTGGGTGCGAGGTGACAGTAAAGTCGTGGGTTGTGTGGGAGAAATTCTCACTGTCGGAGCGGTAAAATACCAGCTCAAAAGGAAGCTGGGTGACTGCTGCACAGGAAAGGGCGTGGCGAACAAAACTTTCTACACCTTCCGGCGCACAAATTACCAGAGACTCGGTGCGACCCTGCATACTGGCGCTGGTTATTAAACCGGGCAGGCCAAACATATGATCCCCATGAACGTGGGTGATAAAAATAGCTTGAAGGTTTTTCAGGGTGTAACGGCTGGATAAAAGCTGGTGTTGCGTCCCTTCTCCGCAGTCAATCAGGCACCACTCCCGGCTATCATCTTTGGCAAGAATCAGAGCTGTGACATTTCTGTCCTTTGAAGGCAGGCCCGCAGCTGTGCCGAGAAAGGTAAGACGCATATATAACCTCGCTTAAAACAGGCCATTCATTAAGGTATGCCTGTCGGTGCCCCTCCGATACTATCGCAAAAGCTTTAATGCAAATCCAATATCCCTTAGATAAGTCAGTCGGAATCATCAGAGGGGGCTGCAGATAACAAACTCAGCTGTTCATCACTCTTTGGGGTCGATATGTCATGATTTGATGTTGCCAAATCGTACAGAAAACGGTCAATAAAGTTATCATTGAACCCTTCTGTGGCTGTCTTGAGGGGCAGCGTATGTTGCTTGGGCATGTCTGGCGTAGAGAGGGAATTCAGCTCCGGAGGCGTGCTGACAGGTGGGGCCCGATGCTTGCCTTTAGCCTGAGCACTTATTGCTGGCGTCTGTTCCATCATCGTGGGCAGAGGGTTGCTTGACGGACGTAGTGACTTTTGGGCTGACTCGCGACGGATAAAGGCCGCAACCAATTCTCCTCTCATGAGCAGATTAACTGGTGGACTTACGGAATCAAATGCTTCTCCATTAGCTAATCTGCGCAGCTTTCCATTTGCAAGTAAACAAAAATCTTGCCTCTCGAAGAGTGAGGCATGGTAGAAGTGAGGTTCAGGAGTTTGACCCGCCCCACTAAAATGTCCTTTATCCAGACCTGACTGCACAGCGGTCTCATAACATTTGAGAGCTTTATCATAACGCTTGAGAGCTTCGATTGTGAACAATATCACATCGGGTTGGGATAACTCTTTTTTTGGGGTGGGCCGTTCTATAAACAGAGTTTTTTTCTCGAACTCGGTCATGTCTTCCAGACCGTAGGACAGTCCTTGATTTTTCAGCTTTTTTATCTCTTTTTCAAAGTCAAAAATCGCCGGTATGTATCTTGGGGTGACGAGCTCACGAAGTATATCGATCTGTTCAAACTCCCCCTTCCTTCTTTTAGAAGAAGTAAAGCGCTGTCGTGCCGCCCTTGCAGGTGTCAATTTAGTGGGTTTCTTTTGTTTTGGGGGCGTTTTCTTTACTCCTCTGAGAGGTCTTGTCGCAGGAGAAGCCTGTGAGTCACCGCTGCCACAACTTTCATCCGACTGGGTTGACGATACTAAATTCTCTTGAGGGCTCTGGAGCGACAGTGTTCTTCCACCTAACCCCGTTGGTTGCTTTTGATCACTGGTGCCGGAAGCACTGATAGAGTCGGCTTGATTATGGCTGGAGCCGGTGCCTTTGATGGGTAAAGACATGATTGTAGCCCTCACAAAATGAATATGGCTATAAATATGTACGGGATACTGACCGGCGACTATTAGACATTAGTAGAAGGTTGGAAGCCTTTGTCTTGACAGGTGAGCGGCCACAATACGGAGACTGAGATTGTGAAGCGGTGTTCTAACCGGTACCATTTCCCGATTGATGGTATGTTTACCTATTAATTTTCTATTCCACCATGCAGATGCGGAGTGAGTACATGATATCTGGCAGTTTAGTGGCTCTGGTGACCCCGATGCTGCCCAACGGTGAGCTGGACTGGCAGCGCTTGCACGACCTGATCGAGTTTCATATTGAAAAGGGAACCGATGGGATTGTGGCCGTAGGGACAACCGGTGAATCGGCAACTGTAACCATTGAAGAGCACTGTCAGATACTCAAACGGGTAGTTGATCAGGTGAATGGCCGTGTTCCGGTGATAGCTGGCAGCGGTGGTAATGCGACTCAGGAAGCCGTTCACCTCACTGCAGAAGCCAAGGCTATTGGCGCTGATGCCTGCCTGCTGGTTACGCCTTATTACAATAAGCCGACCCAGGAAGGCCTGTATCGTCACTTTGCCACCATCGCGGAGGCTGTGGCGATTCCTCAGATTCTCTATAATGTTCCCGGTCGTACCTCTGTAGATATGCTTAACAGCACAGTTGATCGCCTGGCAGGCTTTGACAATATTATTGCGATCAAAGATGCCACAGGTGATCTTGCCCGGGGTAAGGAATTGATTGAAATGTGCAGCAATCGCATTGATATTCTCTCTGGTGATGATGCCACTGCAGCAGAGCTGATTTTGATGGGCGGCAAAGGCGATATCTCGGTAACCGCTAATGTCGCGCCAGCTGAAATGCACAAGCTCTGTGCACTCGCCATGGCGGGCAAGGCGGAAGAAGCACGAGCATTGAATGACAGACTCATGCCGCTACACAAAAAACTGTTTATAGAATCCAACCCTATTCCTGTGAAGTTCGCCCTGCAGGAAATGGGATTGATTGACAGCGGCATTCGTTTGCCTCTGACGCCTCTGGATACGTCTCATCACGCGATTGTGTGTGATGCTCTGGCTGCCTGCGGGCTGGCTGTTACGGAATCAGTGGGATAATAAAGGGAGAGTGCATGAAGCACATATACAAGCTTACGACACTGGCCTGTGTCTCACTGGTTTTGGGTGGGTGCAGCAGTTTCTTCGGGAAGAGTGGTTACATCCGTGACAAGGGTGGCGACTACATTAATGAAGAGATGACGCCAGCCCTCAAGGTTCCATCTTCACTGAATGTGGTGCAATCCACAGAATTTATGGTGATCCCCGAGATCTCTAACCATGTGAAACCCGTTGAAGGTGATGTGGTGCCTCGTGCAGATCGTCGTGTTGTGCGCGATGATGGCGATGCGTACCAGATTATTTCCGGACTGGATGGTCGCCATCTGATGGCAGAGCGTGCACCGGATGAGGTGTGGAGCCAGCTGGTACATTTCTGGGAAGCCAACGAGATTTCTCTGGCAGAACAGGAACCCCGTGAAGGCGTAATGGAAACTGACTGGGTGCAAATTAATGGCACGTCCAACCCTGGCCTGATGCGCCGCATGATGGGGCGGGTGCTTGATCTGGATAATTCCCGGGACAGTCAGGAAAAATTCCTTGTGCGTGTTCGTCAGGGCGTCCGTGCAGGAACCAGCGATATCCAGCTTCTGCATGCTCGCAGAGCCACCGGCTCTGACTTATCCACTCCTGTGGACTGGAACAGCGTGACTGACAGCAGCGACGCTCTGGAAAACGGTATGCTGAATGAAATGCTGGTGTTCCTGGTGCAGAACCGCGATGATGTCAGCGTTTCCCTGTTAGCCAAAGATCTCGGTGTGGGCGAGCAGACCAGCATTATTCGGGACGGTAACGGAAACCCGGTTCTCAAAATCGACCTCGGTTTTGCCCGTAGCTGGCAAGGTGTAGAGCTGGCCTTGAAAAAAACTGGCATTAGCGTGGTGGATAAAAACCGGAGTGCGGGGTTGATCTTCATCAACCTGCCAGCAGGCAACCTGGATGGCGATGAACTGGAAAAGAAGGATAGTGGCTGGTTCAGTGGCCTGTTCGGTTCCAGTGATGAAGACGAAGCCGCAGGAATGGAAGAGTACCGCATTCGTGTGCAGAGCGTGGGCAGTGCAACCCATGTAACGCTGGAGAAAAGTCTGGAGGCTCTGGCGACAGAAGAGCTGAGTCTTAAGTTCCTTGAGCGTTTGAGAGAAAATCTCGGATAAAGTGTGATCAAACAAAAAACCAGGCCCTGCGCCTGGTTTTTTGTTTTCATAAGTAAAAAAGGTGAGTGCGGCCAGTGTTGCTCACCCACGGCACTGGCCCCGGGAATAATCGTGAAGCTATATCAGGAGTGCTCGCGTATGTCTCTTGCAGATAAAATTCTGGCGGTAAATAACGACCTGCCCATTCGTACCAACAGCCCTGTTCACAGCGGTAAGGTGCGCTCTGTGTATTGGCTGACAGAAGACGATAGCCGCCGTTTGATTAAGGAGAAAGAGTACAACGTCGCTGAAGATACGCCGTTAGCTATCATGGTGATCAGTGATCGTATCTCTGCCTTTGACTGCATCTGGCACGGCGAAGGTGGTATAAACGGTGTGCCGGGTAAAGGCGCGGCGCTCAATGCTATCTCCAATCACTGGTTCAAGCTGTTTCGGGAGCAGGGGCTGGCAGACAGTCATATTCTCGATATACCTCATCCGCTGGTGTGGATTGTCCAGAAAGCCCGCCCTGTGATGATAGAAGCCATCTGTCGCCAGTATATTACCGGCTCCATGTGGCGTGCTTACGACAAAGGAGAGCGTACTTTCTGTGGCATTGAATTGCCTGACAACCTTGAAAAGAATCAGAAGCTGCCGGAGGTGCTGATTACCCCATCCACTAAGGGCGTGCTCGCAGGCATCCCGGGCATACCAGCTGTGGATGATGTGAATGTTACACGTAAGGATATTGTCGATAACTTTGCTGCCTTCAATTTCACCAAAGAGAGTGATGTTGATCTCTATGAAAAGCTGCTTAAGGATGGTTTTGAGGTTATCAGTCACGCACTGGCCGAGCTGGATCAAATCTTTGTAGATACCAAGTTTGAGTTTGGTTATGTGACCGATGTCCATGGTCAGGAAAAGCTGATTTATATGGATGAAGTCGGGACCCCCGACTCTTCCCGTATCTGGGATGGCCCATCCAGACGCAAAGGTAAGGTGATAGAAAAATCCAAAGAGAGCTTCCGTCAGCTGCTGCTCAATCACTTCCCTGACCCGGATATTCTCCTGAATAAAGACCGTATGGATGAACGGCAGGCACTAGCGCGGGATAATGCCTTACCCGAGAGTGTGCTGGTGGATATATCCCGTACTTATATTGATATTGCCGAAAAAGTGATCGGTGAAAAAATTACGTTGAGTGATAACCCCAAGGTGGAGATTGTGAACATTCTCCGGGATGAATATGGGCTTGTTGATTGAAGTGAGTTCCTGCCTGCTTGTATGACCTGGTGTCGTATAAGCAGGCTCTGATACCGCACCGGTAAAATGCTCTTATAAAGTTATGCACCGCGACATCTGTGATTAACTCTTTTTTTTAAACGGCCATGTTTTTCTAAGTATGGAAAAAATCCATAAATAATGTGGTTTTGCAAGCAAAGCTTACGTATTTCTACGTGTTTATGCACAAACTAATGGTGAAAGTTGTCTTATGTCAATACTTTCTGGGGGAAACTTTAAAAATATCCTTTAACTGCGTAACCTATTGAAAAATAAGCAAAAAAACTTCTGTATAAAAAACGTACAATTTGCTGGAATGCAAGTAACTGCAAGGGTTCTGGAACTATTGCAATTGGATATCCACAAAGTTATCCACTGATATGGTGGATAAGAGTTATTAACAGAATAAAGTCTGTTTTTGAGGTTAGATAAGTGCCGTTGTCAAGATTTTTTCAGTACAATTTCAGCTGTTAATAGAATATTTTGTGAGATAAAAACTCCATGAATGATCGCTCGGTACACGACCATGGACAAGCAACTTCAGAGGCCTTTATTCCTGTCGTTGAGGTAACTGCCACCAACCTGAAGGCAGAGGTGCTGGAGGCGTCTCAGCACGTACCTGTGCTGCTGGATATCTGGGCAGAATGGTGTGCTCCCTGCAAAGCGCAGCTGCCGATACTGATGAAACTGGTAGAGGATTATCAGGGCAAGTTTCGTTTAGCCAAATTGAATGCGGAAGACCCAGATCCTGCAACCGGGCAAATGGCACAACAGTTGATGATGCAGTTGCAGGTACGCAGCATTCCCACTCTTGTTATGATTCATCAGGGGCAGCCAGTCAAGGTTCTTACCGGTTTGCAAAAGGAGAGTGACCTCCGTGCCTTATTGGATGAACTGACCATGAGCCCTGCGGAATTGATTCAGCAACAGATTGATCAACTGATTGACGCAGGGCAGCCTGAGCAGGCTCTGGGGCTTCTCCAGCAGGTGCTTGAGGATGAGCCGGGTAACACTGCTTTGCAGGTGTTGCAGGCCAAACTGCTGCTGCAGCTGGGGCGTATAGACGACGCTCGTAAAGTGATTGCTGCTCTACCAGACGATGCACCCGGCGCCGGGCAGCCTAAGGCTAAGCTGGCATTTCTGGATATGGCAGAAGGCTTGGAACCTCGCCCGGTAGTGGAACAAAAGCTGGCAGCTGATGAATCTGATCTGGAAGCCCGCTATCAACTGGCTGTGCATCAAGTGCTGGATGATAACGAGGAAGCAGCCTTTGAAAGTTTGCTGCTGATTGTGCGTAAAGACAGAAGCTTCCGCGACGACGGTGCACGCCTGCTTATGCTGAAAATCTTTGAGCAGAAAGGCGCGGCAGACCCTGTCGTTCGCCGGTACCGTAATCGTTTATTCAGTTTGATGCACTGACTTTATACCGATAAGCTTCCTTCCCCTTCTCTTCAGATTGGCGAGTGGGGGAGGATTAAAGTTGAGCCACTTCCTGTGTATAACGCCTTCGCCAGATTAACAGCCTGTCTATCTCTTCGAGCATAATATTGAAGAGTGGCCCGCAATTTTTCAGCCCTTCATCTTCTTTTAAGTTACGTTTGAGGTGTAACTCCAGCTCCTGACAAGCCATCCGCAGAGGTCGTGTCCCGCAGTAGCGCGCGGCACCGTGAAGTTTATGGACTTCTGTCAGCAGTGCCTCGACGTCGTTTAATTGTTGACTGCTCAACAAGGCTTCCCGCGTCTCTTCCAGCGTACCAAGCAGCATACTTAAAAGCTCATCAGCCAACTCTTCACGCCCTCCTGCCAGTTGTATGCCTTCTTGCCAGTTTACCGGCAAATTACGAGTGCCCTGTGGCTTTATTTCAGCCCAGTAGGAAATGGTATGAAGGAGTTGCTGTTCACTCACAGGCTTGGTGAGGTAATCATCCATACCAGCATGGGTCAGCTCTCTTTTCTCCTCTGCCAGAGCGTGGGCTGTGAGAGCAATGACTGGCAGATGATGACCGTCTGACTCCTGATCTCCGCATACGAGGGTGGTTTCCAGACCGTCTATTCCCGGCATCTGAACATCCATAAACACCATGTCGTAAGTGTGTTGAGAGATCAGATCCAGTGCATCAAAGCCGGATGCTGCCGTATCGGTTGTAATACCTGCATCTGTAAGAAGAGTATGGAGAAGTTTGCGATTGGGTTCGTTGTCATCCACTGCCAAAACTCTCAGACCTTGCTGTGCAATGGATGAGGCTGTTTTATCATAGGGGTGATCCAGTGACTGTCTCTCGGGGCAGATGCGTGTCAAGGCTTCCTGCAGGCGTTTTTGTGAGAGAGGATAAGAGATGGCAGCTATACGATCTTGGTCGAGTATGCCAGAGAGCTTTTCTATACGTTCAGCGGCTGTGACCATCACAATGGGGCAGTTGTCCGGTATGTGCCGGATGTCTGTTATGGGTTGATCCCCCATAACCACCAGAGATGGTTTGTTTTTCTCCAGTTGTTCCGGTGAAGGTAAATTGTCCAATGCAGACACTTGATATCCTTCGCTTTCCAGCAGCAGGCACACGCTCTTTCTCGTCGAGCTTTTCGCCTCTATAACCAGTGCAGTTCCACAAGGTATTGGTTCAATAGGAATAAACTGCGGGTTCAGGGGCAATCGTAAGGTAAACCAGAAACGTGCACCTCGTCCGGGTTGGCTGTCGAAACCGATAGAGCCCTGCATTTGTTCCACAAGGCTTTTACATATTACCAATCCCAGCCCTGTACCATTGGTATTGCGATTCCGGGATGAGTCTACCTGAGAAAACGCTTTGAACAGTTTTCGGGCATCCTCCGGATGAATACCGATACCCGTATCCTTCACGCTAATATGCAGATTGGCATGGGTGTCTGAGTGTTTGTCACTATGTACCTGAATTACGACAGAGCCTGAATCGGTAAACTTAATAGCATTGCTGATGAGGTTGGAGAGAATCTGCTTCAAACGATTTGTGTCGCCTGTCAGGTGAACAGGTACGTCATTGGGTACAATGGCTGTCAGTTCTAACTTCTTTTTGTTTGCACAAGGGCTGTTCATGGCCAGTACATCGTCAATGACTGTACGCAGATTGAGAGGGCTTCTTTCCAGTACCAGTTTGCCTGCTTCCAGTTTGGAAAAGTCGAGAATGTCATCAATGATAGCCAGCAGCGAATCAGCTGCAGTGGTAAGCGTGCGCAGGTGCTCTCTCTGGGAGTCTTCCAGCTGTGAACGCATAAGCAGCTCGGCATAGCCGAAAATACTATTGAGAGGCGTACGCATTTCATGGCTCATATTGGCAAGAAAAACAGTTTTGGATTTGTTGGCCTGCATAGCCCGCTTACGGGATAAATCCAGCTCGGCGTTGTTCAACTCAAGGGTTTCCATATTCTTTTTCAGCTCATCGGCCACCATCTCCACTTCGGCCCTTGCATCCCTGTAGCTGATCTGGAGTTTGGCTAGCAGGATGTTGAGGTTGCGGATAAGTACATTGAGGTGAGGGTTGTAGCTGGGAGGGATACGGGCCGTTAAATCATCCACGTTAATCTGGGACAGCGCAGTGGTAATACGCTCAAGAGGGATAGAAATGCTGTTACCAAGACGAAGGCTGAAAACCGTTGCCAGTAGAAGACACAGTGCGCATATCAAGCTGCCCAGCAAAATCCATTGGTACTGATTCACCAGGTTGGCATTGCGGTCGAACTCCAGCTCCAGCCAGAGGCCCTGATGATCCGGGTGGGAGGTTGCAAGCCGGGTGGTAATAAGAATACTACTGTTGTCTTCCAACTGTTGCGGCCGTAGTACGGGGGATACTGCCCAGTCTCTCATTTGCAGAGGGGGGCCAGCATCATGCAAGGCTTCACCACGACTGTTACTCACTCGCAAGCTGCGTAAACCTTCGTGCTGAAGGGATACCCGTGTAACTCTTTGAATGGTGATACGGTCGTTCATGTCCAGAGCAGCAGCAAGCAGGAGTGAAAGCTGGCTGCTGGTTAAGGATACTTTTTTCTCAAAGATGATTTGGCTTTGGTGCAGGGACAGGAGTGTTGATAAAACGCCAAAGCTGAGGGACAGTGCCAGTATGGGGATCAGGCCGGCTTTGAGGATGTGGTTTTTAAGGCCCCGGTACATGTGGGTCATAGCAACATTCTACTATTCGTTATTCTTCTAGTTATATGAAAAAGCATTATACAAATCTTTCGCCCAATACCGTTACTATGGCCGTCAAAATTGAAAACAAGACATTGATATGACCATTGATTCTTACCCCACTATCGAGTCTCTCATTGGAGGGACTCCGCTTATACGCTTACAGCGGCTCGGGCCAGCCGACAGAAACAATATCGTGCTGCTGAAACTGGAAGGGCAAAACCCCGCAGGTTCCGTGAAAGACAGGCCAGCACTCTTCATGATACAGGAGGCGGAGCGGGCCGGGCGCATTTCTCCAGGCGACACACTTATCGAAGCGACCAGTGGCAATACCGGCATTGCCCTGGCCATGGTGGCTGCTATTCGCGGTTACACCATCAAGTTGATCATGCCGGAGAATATGAGCGAAGAACGTAAGACGGCGATGTCAGCCTACGGTGCAGAGCTAGTACTGGTAACAAAGGAAGAGGGCATGGAGGGCGCGCGGGACCTGGCGCTCGACATGGAGGCAAGAGGAGAGGGTGTTGTGCTGAATCAGTTCAGCAACCCTCACAATACGCTGGCCCATATACGGGGTACCGGCCCGGAAATCTGGGAACAAACCCAAGGGCAGGTGACTCACTTTGTCAGCTCTATGGGAACGACGGGTACGATTGTTGGTACATCAACCTTCTTGAAAGAGAAGAACCCGGATATAGAAATTATCGGCCTGCAGCCTGCAGATGGCGCCAGCATCCCTGGTATACGGCGTTGGCCCAAAGAGTATATGCCGGCTATTTTTGATGCCACCCGTGTGGATAAAGTGATGGATGTTCTGCAGGAGGATGCAGAGAACACTATGCGCGCTCTGGCCAAAGAAGAAGGTATTTTCTGTGGTGTCTCGTCTGGTGGCTCTGTATCAGCGGCACTGGCACTGGAGCGGACTGTAAGGGATGCAACTATTGTCGCCGTGATCTGCGATCGCGGTGATCGTTATCTCTCCACCGGTGTGTTCACCGAGCCTGCTGAACGGTAACTGGACGCGCCGGTGCACTGCGGTCCGGCGAGCCTCATAGTTATTGGAAGAGGCTTACCCAAGACAGAATCCCAATAAGGCTATACAATGCAGCTCTTTTCTCTGTCTGTTCCTTTCCATGCACATCAAGCGTAATCAGTCTTCCCGCTCCGGCGGTTTTCGCCGTACCGGTACAGCGTCCCAGCGCAGCGCCAGCGCCCAGAAAAACGGCCCTCTTGAGGTTGTCATCAACTCTCTGACCCACGATGGTCGCGGTGTTGCCAGAGAGAAAGGGCGGGTCGTGTTTGTTGAGGGAGCTGTACCCGGCGATAGGGTGAAAGTTCGCCTGATCAGGCAGACATCCAAACTGACAGAAGGTGTTATCGCCAAAATTCTTGAACCATCTTCTGACAGAGTGGAACCGCCATGCCCCTGGTATAGCCAGTGTGGAGGTTGCAACCTGCAGCACCTCAAAGCCGAACGTTTGCTGACAATCAAAGAGCAGACAGTGCTTGGGCAATTGAAGCGCTTCGGCGATTTTGAGCCGGACAATCTTGAGGCTCCTCTCACCAGCCCGGAACTGGGTTATCGTACTCGTGCACGCCTTGCTGTACGCTGGTGGAATGGCAAGCTGCACTTTGGTTTTCGGGCGTCTGGCAGCAAGGATATTGTGGCGATTGAGCGTTGCGCCGTTTTGGTACCGGAACTGTCCCGCCTGCTGCCTTTGCTTCGTGCCACTCTGGAGCAAGGCCAAAACAAACGCGCGGTGAGCCATATCGAACTGGCTGCTGCTGAGAATGGGCACGGCGTGTTGCTAAGAACTGTAGCCAAACTGCCAGACGAAGATCGGGAAAGCTGGTTGAGTCTGGCCCGGGAACACAACTTGCACCTGTATCTACAGCCGGAATCAAGCTCGGATTCTTTAACCTGTGTTCATGCTCCTGATAACTCAGAGGCTTTGCACTACACGTTGTCTCAGCAGAATGTAAAGCTGCAGTATCTGCCTGTTGATTTCACTCAGGTGAACACCCATGTCAATGAGAAAATGGTTACTCAGGCCTTAGAATGGCTGGATTTAACAGGTAACGAGCAGGTGCTGGACCTGTTCTGTGGTATGGGCAACTTTACCTTGCCACTGGCCAGAGCTTGCCGCAAAGTTGTGGGTGTGGAAGGTGTTCAGGCGCTGGTAGAACGGGGTGAAAAGAACGCTCTTTTGAATAATATTGAAAACAGCAGCTTTGCCAGAGCGGATCTGGCTGCAGAGCCAGGACGCAGAACCTGGCTGGACGAAAAATATGATGCCTTGCTGCTCGACCCGCCCCGCACCGGTGCGCTGGACATTCTCCAGCTGATGGGCAAAAGCCTGCCGAACAGGATTCTGTATGTGTCCTGCAACCCGGCAACACTGGCGCGGGATGCTGGATTTTTGAAAGAGCAGGGCTACCGTTTGTCACGTTTTTGTGTGATGGATATGTTCCCCCAGACAACCCACGTAGAGAGCATGGGATTGTTTTTGAAGGGTTAAAAGCTACCAGAGGTTAAAGCGGAATCCTTATGGTTAAGGTGCGTGAAGATCACCCGGTCACACCGGATGGTGCGATAGATATCAACTCCTGGCTGACCAAACAGAAAAGCCACGTCACCCTCAAGGACGAGCAGGCTGTGCGTGATGCTTGCGAAATGGCCCGGGAAGCAGCGATGCGCCCTGGAAAGGGGAGTGTCTGGTCTGATCAGCAGGGGTTGCTGGCCATTGGTTTGCAGATGGCAGATATTCTGGCGGAACTGAAGCTGGACCAAACCTCCCTGATTGCTGCGGTGCTGTATCGTACCGTGAGGGAGCACCGCCTGAGTCTGGACGTGATTGAAGACCGCTTTGGCTCTGAGGTAGTACGCCTGATCAAAGGTGTTCTGGGTATGGCGGTGATCAGCGCCATTCAGAACCCGGCTCGCACTCAGGTGCTGGGGCAGCAGCAGGATCAGCTGGAGAAAGTCCGCAAAATGCTGGTGTCTATCGTGGACGATGTGCGGGTGGCCTTGATCAAGCTGGCGGAACGGACCTGTGCGATTCGTGCCGTGAAAAATGCCGACCGTGAGCGTCGTCAGCGAGTAGCCCGGGAAGTGTTTGAGATTTACGCGCCTCTTGCTCACCGTCTGGGTATCGGTTATATCAAGTGGGAGCTGGAAGATCTGGCGTTCCGCTATCTCAAACCCCAGGATTACAAAAAGATTGCCCGCCTGCTGGATGAAAAGCGCCTCGACCGTGAACAGTATATTCAGGACACCATGGACAGCATCCGTAATGCACTGGCTGCTGAAGGGATTACGGCTGAAGTCAGTGGTCGGGTAAAACACATCTACAGTATCTGGCGGAAGATGAAGCGCAAGGGCGTGGAATTCCGCGAGCTGTATGATATCCGCGCCATGCGTATTTATGTAGATCAAGTACAGGAATGTTATGCCGCATTGGGCATTGTGCACTCCCTGTGGAACCATATTCCCAAAGAGTTTGACGACTACATTGCCACCCCAAAAGAGAATGGCTATCAGTCTCTGCACACAGCCGTTGTAGGGCCATCTGGGAAAACTCTGGAAGTGCAGATTCGTACCCATGCCATGCACGAAGAGGCAGAGCTGGGCGTATGTGCCCACTGGAAATACAAAGGCACCGACACCAACAGCGAAAGCGACAGCTACGAGGAGAAGCTCAACTGGCTGCGTCAGGTGCTGGACTGGCAGGAAGAAATCGGTCAGGGCATGGAAGGACTGGCGGACCAGTGGCGTCTGGATGTGGAGCCGGATCGTGTGTATGTATTCACACGGGATGGCCATGTGGTGGACCTGCCCGTTGGCGCTACGCCTATTGACTTCGCCTATCGTGTGCACACAGAGGTGGGCAATAAGTGCCGGGGAGCCAAGGTCGCAGGCCGTATTATTCCCCTGAACAGTCAGTTGAAAACCGGCGATCAGGTGGAGATCCTTACCGCCAAAAACGCTACCCCGAGTCGTGACTGGCTGAACTCTAACCTTGGCTATGTTGGCACCAGCCGTGCCCGGGCGAAAATTGTCAGCTGGTTCCGTCAGCAGGATCGAGACTCCAATATCTCGGCGGGTCGCGGCATGCTGGAAGCAGAATTCAAGCGGATGGGTATTTCAGGTGTGGACTTTGCCGCACTGGCGCATTCCATCAAACTGCAGGATGTGGATGAGATGCTGGCCAAGGTAGGGGCTGGTGATCTGCGGACTCTGCAGGTTGTTCATGCTGCCCAGCGTTTGATCGAACCGGAGAAAGAAAAAGATACATTCGTATTCAAACCTCGGCCCAGCAAACAGGTGCATGGCGATGGCGACATCAGTGTAGAAGGTGTTGGTAATCTGATGACTCAGATGGCCAGGTGCTGCCACCCTGTGCCCGGTGATCCGATTATTGGCTATATCACCCTTGGGCGCGGTGTATCTGTTCACCGTATGGATTGTACCAATGCACTCCAGCTTCGTGAGCAGGAACCGGACAGGGTGATTGAGGTGAGCTGGGGACAGAAGCAGGAATCCACTTACCCGGTGCGTATTGTGATTGATGCCTATGACCGTCCGGGGCTGCTTCGCGATATTACTGTTGTGATTGCCAATGAAAAGGTGAATGTGCGGGATATGAGAACCAACACGAATCTGGCAGACAATATGGCGAAGATGTCGTTTGTTCTGGATATTTCCAGCCTTGAAACACTGGGTAAGGTGTTAGCAAAGCTCAATCAGTTGCCTAATATTCTGGATGCCCATCGGGATCGCCAGACTGTGAAGACTGCCTGATAGCTTGAGTGCTGCTTTGCGATGAAACAAAATCAATACACCCTTAATGACCTGCTGGCCATCATGGCTCGTCTTCGTGATCCTGAAACCGGCTGCCCCTGGGATAAAGCGCAAACCTTCCGCACGATTGCGCCCTATACCCTTGAAGAAGCCTATGAAGTGGTGGATACCATTGAACGGGATGATATGGCTCACCTGAAAGAGGAACTGGGGGATTTGCTGTTTCAGGTGGTGTACCACGCACAAATGGCGAGTGAGCTGGAGCAGGGAGCTTTTGATTTCTCCAGTGTTGTACAAAAGCTGGCGGAAAAGCTTGTACGACGCCATCCTCATATCTTTCCAAATGGCTCACTCACACAAACAGATACTCCTGAACTGACGGCAGACGAGGTAAGGGAGGCCTGGCAGAATATTAAGGCTCAGGAGAAAGAGCAAAAAGAGAATGCCTCTTTATTGGATGGCATCTCTAACAACCTCCCTGCTCTTGTTATTGCACAGAAACTGCAGGACAAAGCTGCCAGAGTAAACTTTGACTGGCCTGATGTACGTCCTGTTATCGCTAAACTCAAGGAAGAGATTACCGAGATAGAAGAAGCGATTGAACAAGGCGATCAGGACGCCGTGGCTTCGGAAGTAGGGGATTTTCTGTTTGCAGCAACCAATATGGCCCGACACTTGAAAGTTGATGCGGAGCAGTCTGTACGGGGCTGTAATCAGAAATTTCGTAAGCGGTTTGCCTTTATTGAACAGGCTGTTTTAGCGCAGGGTAAAGAGATGAAAGATTGTACTCTCGAAGAGCTGGACCGCTTTTGGGATAAAGCAAAAGAAGCGGGTTTTTGACTCGATCGTGCGGAAAAGACGCCACATCATTATGCAAGAGCAATAGTCCGGATACTTACTGGCAGGATAGCTAAACACTTCGATTATACCTTTCTCCAAGACTGTTTTGTGATTGGGTAAATATTTCTAGAGGACGATAAAAAACAAGGCATTTCTTGGCATAAGACAATGTTTTTCTCTCTGCCTAGTTCACTATGTAGCACTACGTAAAAACGAAAACTTATTTGGTCCGTACACCCGCGGCTGATAGGTTGGTATGCCACGATGTGGACATGTGAAATAGGTAGCCATACCTAGAGCTGTACTTGAAACAGCCTAAGGTCGAAATGGAAGAGAAAGGGCAGTATTCATGCTGGAGAATTTCGGATCATATCTGAAAAAACGGCGCAAGGAAGCCGGTCTGACACAAGATCGGCTCGCCATGGCTTTATCATGCTATTCACCGGTTTTGTCCGGTATTGATTCCGTGACAATCAGTCGCTGGGAACGTGCCACCACAGAGCCCACGGGCGAACGTCAGCGTCAGGTGATTGCATACTTCCATGATGACGTGGAAAAGATATTTCCGTTCCGTTCCAGCCGCTCCCAGATTTTGACCCCTGATCAGTCAATGGAATATTTGACTCGTCATTATCTGAATTCCCCCAAGCTGGGACACAAGGTGGGTACCTTTCCTGAGCAGGAGGGGCGGCGCTACCGGCTGGAAAATCTGACGGCTGCCCCAGAGCATCACCCGTTCCTCGATATGATTACAGAGTATGATGATGCTATTTATGAAAGTTCTGTATCCACCGACAGAAACCGGCTAGCGGGCTGGGTAAATCGCTGTAATCGACTCAGCATTGTTTGCCGTAAACACAGCCATTACTTTGGTCATGTTGTTGCGTTGCCTCTCAAGGAGGAAGTGTTCTGGCAGTTGATTCATGCCAAGCGAGAAGAAGCCTCTATTGCTCTGGACGATATTGTTTCCCCCCACGAACCCCACTGCCTGTATATCTATTCGCTATACGGCGCAAGTCGTTTGGCCGCAGGCCGACTGATTATGGAAATCATCCGTTACCTGGGCCGCCACTACGACCATGTGAATTATATCGGCGGTTTGTGTGCCACCAGTGATGGGACTCGTCTGGCGCGTTCTTTCCATCTGGAGCCACAGGACGTTGGGCCATCTATGCCTAATGGTGCTGTGCGTTATCAGGGGAGGGAAGTGAAATTTGTGACTTACGCTGCGCAGCTGGCCCATATCCTTGAAGATCCGGGCCTGCGCAAGCTGTTACCTTCCTGATGACTCTTCTTTGTCGTCTTTTACAGCCGCGTTCTGACGAATGCGGCTCAACATTCCCCTCAGAATATTTATCTCTTCCTGCTCCGGGCGGGCGCGGTTAAAGAAGCGACGCAGTTTGGTCATGATCTTGCCGGGGTGTTGGCGAATGATAAAGTGAATATCTCCCAGAGCCAGTTCCAGCTGCTCGTAGAACAACTCCATCTGACGAGTATCAGGATAAGGTGCAGCATCCTCTGTCTCTTCCTGTTTCTCTTGCTGGGCCAGCAGAGCCTGACGCACCTCGTAACAAAGAATCTGAACGGCAGATGCCACATTCAGTACCGGGTAATCCGGATTGGCATCAATAGAGACATGGAAGTGGCACTGCTGCAGCTCCTCATTGGTCATCCCGGACGTTTCCTGACCGAACACTAAGGCTACTTCGCCAGTTTTCGCCTCTTTCACAAGTTTCTCGCCACACTGACGGCTGGTGAGCATCGGCCAGGGAAAGCTGCGGCTTCGAGCAGATGTGCCAATCACCAGATTGCAGCCATCGATAGCCTCTTCCAGAGAACTGACTACGTCTACGTTATCCAGCATATCCGCAGCCCCGGCCGCCATACTGGTGGCAATGCTTTTAGAATCACCGTGGGGCCACTCATTGGGGTCCGCCAGAACCAGTCGGGTGAGGCCCATGGTTTTCATGGCGCGCAGGGCCGATCCAATATTGCCCGGGTGCCAGGTGCGAAGCATTACGATACGGATGGAATCAAGCATGGGGAAGCTTTCAGATACGAAAAAACCGGAGATTATACGTGAAATCTCCGGTTGGGTGAGTGTTTCGAGAAGAGTTAGAAGATCATTTTAGCGATCAGCACAATCACCGGAAGAGTGACAACAGGCCCTAAGCGTCAGCCAGAAACTCTTCACTCAGATGCAATTCCTCGTTGGAATTGATGCTGATACCGCTTTTCAGAACAGCTTTGGCAATGCTTTTAGCATCATCCAGAGAGTGCATAGTATAAGTGCCGCACTGGTATTCATTCAGTTCAGGAATATCATCTTCACCGGGAACCTTCAGCACATCGTTCATAGATGCTGTCCAGGCGTCTGCAACCTGTCCTTCAGCGGGAGTACCGATCAGGCTCATATAAAAGCCAGTGCGACAGCCCATGGGAGAGATATCAATAATCTCAACACTCTCGCCATTGAGATGGTCACGCATAAAGCCTGCAAACAGATGCTCCAGAGTGTGGATGCCACGCTCTGACAGCATGTCTTTGTTTGGAATGGTGAAGCGCAGGTCGAAAACGGTAATGGTGTCGCCACCGGGAGTTGTCATGGTTTTGGCAACTCGTACGGCGGGTGCCTGCATGCGGGTGTGGTCAACACGGAAACTATCGAGCAAAGGCATACTGCGGCTCCTTATTATCACAGCCAGAGCGGGGGAAGGCCGCGATTATACGCAGTCTGTCTGGTTGGTGACAGAACTCCATTTCAATAATTGACGGGAAAATGCGTGATCACTCCTAATGTGCTGCCGCCTCTCTGCTTGGTAATGTACACGACACTTACACGGTAATAGAGAAGGTCTTCAGTAGTGACCAGAGAGAAGAAACCTGTTGGTATTATTGGCGCAATGGATCAGGAAGTTGATCAGCTGCGCGCAGCACTGGAAAATAGGCAGGAAATGTCTCTGGGGGGCGTAACCTTTTATCAGGGTGAGCTGGACGGCACACCCGTTGTTCTGCAGAAGTGCGGTATCGGCAAAGTAAATGCTGCTATCGGGACCACGATTCTTATCGATCGTTTTCAGCCATCCGCTATTTTGAACACTGGCTCTGCCGGTGGTATGGATCATTCCTACAACGTGGGTGATGTGGTGATTTCCACAGAGGTGCGTCACCACGATGTGAACGTAACCGCCTTTGGTTACGAGTTCGGTCAGGTGCCGCAACTGCCACCGGCCTTTATGCCCTGTGATGATCTGGTGAAAAAGGCTGTGAAAGCCTTGGAAGGGTTGAAAGAAAAAGAAGAGGGAAAAGATTACCGCATTGGCCAGGGTCTGATTCTGACGGGCGACTCCTTTATGCAGAGCGCTTCTCAGGTAAATGTGGTGCGCGAGCGTTTCCCGGGCTCTACCGCTATTGAGATGGAAGCTGCTGCTATTGCGCAGGTTTGCCATCAGATGGGTGTACCGTTTCTGGTGATTCGCTCTCTGTCTGATATTGCTGGCAAAGAGTCCAACGTAAGCTTTGACCAGTTTCTGGAAACAGCAGCGACTCACTCTGCAGATATGATTCAGGCGATTGTGCACCAGATTGCGCTGGACGCCACTTCCGATCGGGAAGCGGCTTAGTAACTTCCAAAATTCTCACATTTGTAAATTTAATAAGTAGTATTGAGTAAATCAATTGGAAGGGTAGTGAATACACACTAGGTACAAAGCCTGCAGATGCGTACAATACATGCCCTTTAGATTTTGTGTTTATAAAGTCAAGCAGGTATTGAATGCATAAGGAACGGGAACAGGTATTGCAGTCCTGGCTCCAGCTCCGTCAGGCAGCGGTTCGTCCATTGATTGGTCGCACTGTGGCTTTTGGATTTGGCCAGTATTTTTTTGTGGTCATTCAGGCAGCTCTGCTGGCCTGGATTATTGATCAGGCAGTGATGGGGGGAACCCCGGCCGCGGATCTTATCCTTCCCTTTGTATTGCTGATTGGCTGTGGATTAGGGCGTGCCCTGTGCGCAAGAGAGCGAGAGCTGGCCGGTCACAGGGCCGGCGCTGAACTGCGTCAGGGTCTGCGCAGTGAGATTCTGGATAAAGTCTCGGCTTCCGGCCCGGCCATTCTTGCAGACAAACAAGCGGGCAGCTGGCTCACCCTGATTATGGAACAGGTGGATAATCTTCACGATTACTATGCCAGCTACCTGCCCCAGATGATGATGGTGCGGGTGCTGCCTGTGCTCACTGTCATTCTTGTGGCACCTTTCAGCTGGGCCGTGGCGTTAATACTTTTGTTTACGGCACCACTGATTATCCTGTTTATGATTTTTGTCGGGAATCGTGCTGCTGCGGCCAGTCGTCGTAATGTGCAGGCGCTGTCCCGCCTCAGTGCTCATTTCCTCGACCGCCTCCAGGGTCTTTCCACCCTCAAACTCTTCGATCAAAGCCAGCAGGAAAAACAAGCCATTGCTTCGGCTGCTGAATCTTTCCGTGATAAGACCATGCAGGTTTTGCGCATGGCGTTTCTCTCATCAACGGTGCTGGAATTTTTTACAGCGGTGTCCATTGCCATGACCGCCGTGTATCTGGGGATGAGTTATCTGGGCCATTTGAACTTTGGCTTTTGGGGTAACCACCTGACGCTGTTTACCGGCCTGTTTCTGTTATTGCTGGCCCCTGAGTATTACCTGCCTTTGCGGGATCTGGGCACTCACTACCATGCTAAGGCTGACGCCATTGGTGCAGCAGATGATATTGAAACGTTTCTGAAAGAAGCTCCTTCCGAGTTAAGCGCAGGTGAAACACAATGCCCTGCGCAGCAGGCTGCAGGGATCTCTTTTCAGAACGTGTCTGTCGTGACAGCGAGCGGTCGTCGTATTCTCGATGATATTTCCTTTGATATTGCCCCTGGAAAACGGCTGGCCATTATCGGGGAATCTGGTGCGGGAAAAACCACTCTGCTGAATGTGCTGCTCGGGTTTATGCCCTATGAAGGGACGGTACTGGTGAATGGTATTTCTCTGCGTAACCTCAATCTGGAGAGCTGGAGACAACAGGTGGCATGGCTGGGGCAGAACCCTCAGTTATTCCACGGTACGTTGAGGGAAAATATTGTGCTGGCCGCCCCTGATGCCAGTGATGGGCAGGTGAATGAGGTGATAAAAACCGCTCATATCAATGAGTTTCTGGAGCGTCTTCCCAAGGGTTTAAAGAGTGTTATCGGTGATGCTTCCGCCGGATTGTCTGTTGGGCAGGCGCAGCGTGTGGCGTTGGCCAGAGCCTTGATCAAACCTTTTCAACTGTTGGTGCTGGATGAGCCAACGGCCAGCCTCGACAGTCGCAGTGCCAGCATTGTCAGCGATGCCGTGGATGCTTCAGCGGCAGGGCGAACGATTGTCACTGTCAGCCACCATCCGGAAAGCCTGACTTCTGTTGATACCATCCTGATGCTGAAAGATGGCCGTGCTGTGGCCTGCGGTTCCAGGCATGAACTGTTGGAAACAAGCACAGAATTTCAGCATATGAGTAGCTACTGGCAGCAGCTCAATACGATAGAAACCAGAGCGTTTGAAGACAGCGAAGAGGTGACTTATGTTTGAGGCATTACGAGACCTCTGGCCTTATCTGCGCCTCACTGGGCACTATGGCGGGCGCTTTACGGCTGGCTACCTGCTCGCCCTGGCGACCCTCGTGGCCAGTGTCGGCTTGCTGGCTTTGTCTGGCTGGTTTATTACAGCCACAGCCATTGCCGGATTAAGTGTCGCAACGGCTCAGGTGTTTAACTTTTTTACTCCCGGTGCCGGTGTGCGGGGCTTTTCCATTGCCCGGACGGCAGGTCGTTACGGTGAACGGATTGTGACCCACGATGCAACGTTTCATCTGCTGGCTGGTTTGCGAGTCTGGTTTTTTGAAAAGGTGGAGCCTCTGGCTCCCGCCGGGTTGAGGCGTTTTCGTCAGGGAGATTTGCTGAACCGGCTGGTGGCTGACATTGATACCCTTGATGGCCTCTACTTACGGTTGATCAGCCCACTGATGCTGGCTGTTATGGCAAGCCTTGCGCTGGTGATTCTCAGTGTCATTTTCACAACAGATGTCGCTTTGTTTCTGGCTGTTGTGCTGGGTGTGATTGTACTGGTTTTGCCAGGGTTGTTTTACCGTTTGGGCAGTAAACCCGGCGATAACCTTGCTCGTACACGGGGGGTGCTGCGTACCCGCCTGCTGGACTTTGTCTCCGGTCAGACAGAACTGCACCTCTCCGGAGCCACTGGTCGTTATCGCGCGCGTATTGAGGAGGCAGAGCAGCAGGTATTCAATGACGAGCAGCGTATCGCCAGTGTCACAGGTTTTTCCCTGTTTCTGGTTACGCTGCTGACAGGTGTCACCGTAGCGGGTGTGCTCTGGCTGGGAATACTGGATAAGGAAACCACAGGGCTGGCTGGCCCACTGGTCGTGATGCTGGTGTTAGCCACTCTGGCAGCCTTTGAAGCTATTATGCCTTTGCCCGGTGCCTTTCAGATGCTGGGGCAGACCCGTCGCTCGGCGGCACGGCTGACAGAAGTCGCGGAGCAGAAACCCGCTGTCGTGTTTCCTCGCGCTTCCCAGGGTACGGGTGAGCCCGATATCCTGTCTGCAGGCAGGCTGGAACTCACCGGTATTCACTTTACCTATCCAACCAGCGATCCGGTTTTACAGAATTTTAACCTGACCCTGGAACCGAATGAGCGAGTAGCACTCACAGGCCCAACCGGTTGTGGTAAATCCACCATCTTGCAGTTGCTGAGTCGGGACTGGCCCTGTGATGGCCAGATTATGCTGAATGACAGCTTGCTGGACAGTTATTCGGAATCTGATCTGCGCAGACAAATGGCCGTTATGCCTCAGCGTATTCACCTGTTCAGTGCAACACTACGGGATAATCTGCTGATGGCCTGCACACCTGAAATGCCAAAGCCCAGTGATGAATCCCTGCTGGAGCTGTTGGAGGAGGTCAGGCTGAGTCATATCGCACCGGAAGCGGAATTGCTGGATATCTGGCTGGGGGCCGCAGGACAATCTCTCTCCGGAGGGGAGCAGCGTCGCATAGGGCTGGCCCGTGTACTGCTGCGCATGCGTGATCCTGAGTGTCGTTTTGTTCTGTTAGATGAACCAACCGAAGGTTTGGATCCCGATACAGAAGGGCGCATGATTGCAGTGCTGAATGAGGAGCTGCTGGGGAAAACCTTGCTGGTTGTCACCCATCGCCCTGCGGCACTGGAGCTAGTTGAGCGGATTGTCGCTGTTAGTAGCTGATTGAGCTGAAGGCCGGTGGAGCATAAAGCTCCACCGCGTCTGTCGCCTATATAAGGTTCAAGTTGCCTCAGCATTAATACGATGGAAGTCGATATGCTCTTCTTGCACGCCGGCCTGGGGATCATTGAATACATCAACATCCAGCATGCCTTCTGACTTTGCCACCACGCAGGTCACCGCACAGTCACCGGCTACGTTCATGGCAGTGCGGGTCATATCCAACAGGCGATCCACCCCCATAATCAGTGCTACACCTTCCAGCGGCAGGCCAACCTGCTGCAACACCATAGCCAGCATGACCAGACCAACGCCGGGTACACCGGCCGTTCCAACTGAAGCCAGTGTAGCGGTCATAATCACAGTAAGGTAATCACCGGTGGTTAGAGGAATGCCGTAAGCCTGTGCGATAAAGACAGTTGCCACGCCCTGCATAATCGCTGTGCCATCCATATTAATAGTGGCACCCAGCGGGATAGTGAAAGACGACACACGGTTAGAAACACCTAAGCGCTGGGTCACGGTTTCCATAGTGACAGGCAAAGTTGCATTACTGGATGCGGTGCTGAAAGCAAACATCATGGCATCTTCCATTTTCTTCAGGAAGATACGCGGGCTCAAACCACCTGCAAGCTTCAGCAGGGAGCAGTAGGTGATCAGCAAGTGTGCAGCCAGAACGCCCAGTAGCAGTACAAAGTATTTGGCAAGGTTGCCGATGGCGCCAAATTCGATGGTAGTGAACAGGTGGGCCATCAGTGCGAACACACCGTAGGGCGCCACATTCATCAGCAGGGCGACCAGTTTCATCATCACTTCATTCAGGGATATAAACAGGTCGGCTACCTTTTGGCCTTTTTTGCCCGATGCGGCAATAGATATGCCAAACAGCAGCGCGAATACAATAACCTGCAGAGTATTGCCACTGGCCATGGACGCAATAGGGTTGCTGGGGAACATGCCTATCAAGACTTCGCTCAGAGCAGGTGCGGGCTTGCTGGCAAAGGCATGGGTGGATTCCAGGTTTGCACCAACACCTGGCTGAACCAGCAGGCCACCGAGTATTGCCAGTGTGATAGCAATGGCTGTGGTTATCAGATAAACACCAATGGTTTTCAGGCCCAGGCGACCAAGGGATGTTGCATCACGCAGGGAGCAGGTACCACACACCAAAGAGGTGAAAATCAGAGGGACAACCAGCATCTTCAAGCAGGTGATGAAGATTTTTCCAATCACCAGAAAAAGACCATCGGTGATGTAGGTGTGTACGAAAGTGCTATTTGAGAAGACGTTTCTTGAAATCAGGCCGAGGCTTACGCCCAGTACCATGCCGATAAGAACTTTGGACGTCAGTGATAGGGTATTCCAGCGTCGAATTGCAGGCATTCAGTCTTTCCTTTATATAAGTTGGACGAAGCCATAAGTCAGGTCTGTATCAGAAAGCCGTAAAGAGTCAGCGGCCGGCACGGGATGGGGTTAACCTTCGCGTGACGCCGGTGGCTTATCAGAGCCTGAACTATGGGTTCGTAAGGTCCGTTCGGAGGAAAGTGCTTTGAAGGGTTATTTCTTTCCGGAGGGTCAGCAAAAAAACGAGGCTGACGGTGATCTAAAAAATGCAGATCTAAAGACAAAGTTGCCGAACGGTATGGATTTTGTAAGGCTGACTTTGGGCAAAATATCAGGAGGGTCTGTCACTAAACATGGCATATGTCGTGTATTTTTTTTGTTGATCGTGCCTAGTTTGAGTGTTATGTGCTGGTTTTACTTTGTTTTCAGGGGGAAGTTTTGCGCTTTATATGAAAGCCCTGGAGCGCGGTGGGCCCTGCGCTCCAGGGCAAAAGAGTCACTGTTGGGAGAGGTTGAGTTTTGAGGCTTCTCTTGCTAACTCTGTGATAGTGCCCCAATCATTTCTTGCAACAGCATCCTTCGGAAAAATCCACGAGCCACTTACACAGGTCACGTTAGGGAGAGCAAGATAATCTGGAGCATTGTTGATATTGATGCCTCCACTTGGACAGAACGTGATTTCCCGGAAAGGGCCCGCCAGTGCTTTCAGAGCAGTTGCTCCACCGTATTGCTCTGCAGGGAAGAATTTAAGAATTTCGAATCCGGCATTGACTGCTGTCATTACATCACTGGGGGTTGCTACGCCAGGAATGAAGGGAATAGCCATATCCTGAGCCATGTTGATCATGTCGTCGTTCATTCCGGGGGAGACTATAAAATCTCCACCTGCCCAGGCCACTTGCTGGAACTGATCGGTATTAATAACCGTTCCTGCACCGATGGAGCATTCTGGCATGTTCTTCTTCAGAAGTTTAATAGCATCAAGAGCACAGGCTGTGCGGAGGGTAACTTCAAAAACAGTAAGCCCGCCATCCTTTAAGGCTTGTGCCATAGGAAGGGCCTGTTCGAGTGAGTCAATGACCATCAAGGGTATGATGGATTGCGCCTGATCGATAATCTCTTGAAGCTCATCTTTCATAACCAAACCTGCTCAGAACGAAAGGGGTTAAAACAGTTTATCTGTGAGTTTACGCAGGGCAATGGCACCTTTATACAGAATCCTGAAGGAAAAAGTGCCGTGCGGTGAAAATCCGTTCACTGATGAACTTATTGTGGGGTAGGTGGTTGTACGTATCAGATCAATATAGTGATTCGTAAAAGCCGTTATCATGGGAATCAGGCAAGGAAAAAGGAAACAGGTTATGCAGTTGCAGTTTTTCGGTGGTGCAGGCTCTGTAACGGGTTCCAAGTCTTTGGTGACATCCCATGGGCGTCGCATACTTGTAGATTGCGGTTTGTATCAGGGAGTGAAAAACGAAAGGGAGCGTAACTGGCAAAAGTTTCCGATTCCTGTTAATCAACTCGATGCCATAGTGCTCACCCATGCTCATATTGATCACAGTGGCTATCTGCCAGCGCTTGTTCGCCAGGGTTACGAAGGGCCTGTTTACTGCAGTCCTGGAACCTATGATCTGTGCAAGGTCCTGTTGCCAGACGCAGGGTTTCTGCAGGAAGAAGATGCCCGCTTTGCTAACAAGAAAGGCTTTTCCCGGCATAGCCCGGCGATGCCTTTGTACACGGAAGAAGACGCTCGACGTTCGTTGAAGCTGTTTCAGGTGCGGGAATTTCATAAACAGTATGAATTGCCCGGTAAGCTGACCATGCGCTTTCACCGTGCAGGACATATTCTTGGCGCTGCCAGTGTAGAGCTGTTTAATGGCAAGCATATGCTGGTGTTTAGCGGTGATATCGGTCGTATGAACGACCCTGTGATGTACCCGCCTGAGCCCGTGCCCAGAGCTGACTGGCTGGTGTTGGAATCTACTTATGGTGACAGGTTGCATCAGGACATAGACCCTCTGCCTCAGCTGGAGAAAATTATAAACCGCACCATGAAGCAGGGCGGCTCGGTGCTTATTCCCGCCTTTGCCGTTGGCCGTGTTCAGCTGGTACTGCACATGATTCAGCAACTGAAAGACAGTGGCCGGATAGCTCAGGATATTCCCGTTTATCTGAATAGCCCCATGGCGATTACAGCCACAGAAATGTTCTGCAAAAATCACCAAAAGCACAAACTCACTCAAGAAGACTGCGCTCGTATAGATGCCAATACCCGCTACGTGCGTACTGTTGATGATTCCATCGCTCTCAATAAAAGCCGTTATCCTGCCATTATTATTTCTGCCAGCGGCATGGCCAGTGGCGGGAGGGTTGTACATCACCTAAATACGCTGGCTCCTGACCACCGCAACAGCATTGTACTGATGGGTTTTCAGGCACCGGGAACACGTGGTGAGAAACTGTTGAATGGCTGTGAGAGTATTCGGATATTTGGGCAGGATGTGCCAGTGAAAGCCAGCGTGCATAGAATCGATAACCTCTCAGCTCATGGAGATTATGAAGAGATTCTTAGCTGGCTGGGCGGTGTGCGGCAGGCACCTAAAAAGGTGTTGATCAATCATGGTACGCAAGAATCTTCCGAAGGTTTGGCCCAGCATATCCGGGAGCGGTTTGGCTGGGAGGTTGAAGTGGCTTGTATGAAGGATTTGGTTGTTATTCCAGATGGGGCGTGAGCTCACTGCTGGTACAGATATGCCCACATGCAAGATGTGGGCATTTTCGTGTTTGTGATTATTGATAGAGAGATCACTCTGCGGAATGACAGCAGTGTGAGTCTCTAATACGTTTGCAATATCAACTTCTCTTCAACGGTTCGGGTTGAGCTCAGCGCTGGCCTCAGGGTATTGAGTACTTGCTGGACATCAATCGCTTTCAGGCACTGGTTATCGGTACAACTTGTTTTTCTATGATTACCGGCACTGACACAGGGGGAGCAGGGCAAATTGGCATAGATAGGCGTTGAGTTTCCGAGGGCGCCATAAAGCGCTGGCGTCTCAGGGCCAAAAATCACAAACGTTTTTAAGTCGGTTACCGAGGCAAAATGAGGAGGCCCTGAGTCATTGGATAACATTATCTCTGAAATAGAGTACAGAGGTACCAGCTCGTTGAACTCAAATACCCCGGCACTGTTGACACATCGGCCATGGCTAACCTGCATCTTCAGTATATCTGCTTCAGGGCGCTCACTTGGTGCACCTGTGATAACTACCAGAATATCAGAATACTCTGCCAGCAAGGCCTGAATCACTTTCACATAACGGTCTTTCATCCACCGGCGCTGGGGAAGTAAATCGCTGGCATTGGGGTTAATAAGTACCAGACGCTGTTTATCAGGCTGATAATCACTGTAGAGTGTTTTGATTTTGCGAATCACAGACATCCGCAAATCAGGATTAATCTCGGCCCGTGCCAGCTTGATGGGCTCCTCATTGATATTTTTCTGATAAGGCTGATGAGGGCTTTTCAGTGAAGCCTGTACCAGAGTCATAAAGTTTTTGGATATATGGCGGTGCGGATTGTACATCACCGGATGGGTAAGGTAGTTCCCCCGGTAGAGGCCTTCTTCATGCACGCGATCAAACCCGACCCGGTTATCCGCCCCACTGAGCCGACTCAGAATGGATGTCACTCGAGAGAACAGTTCAAGGTCAATAACGGTGTCAATTTTCTTTTTCCGGCACCATATCAGAAACTGCAGGCTGCTTATGGCAAGGCTGAAAAAGGTGTCGGCCTTGATTAGAAAAATATTTTCTCGATCAATGGTGTTAAGCAGTTTCAGGCTCGCTGCGTTCTTTTCAAAGATAACAAAATGCAGTGTTTTGCCTTGTTCTTTCAGCCAGCGCATGGAAGGATCGGCAAGGATCGCGCTGCCCATTTCAGACAATTCAATAAACAGAACATTTCTGGAGTTCGTTGTTTTGTTGCGCTGCAACCAGTCAAACGGCCAAAATATCAGTTTCAATAGATAACATAGGGGGACGCCGATATAACGATCCACCCAACGCATGGTATCAACTTTCACAGACTAATTCCTCAGACCATGCTGGACTTTTGTCCTGTAAAAGACAAATGTAGACGCAATGGTAAAGTTGAACAGCATACCAGCAAGGACGCCGACAAAAAGTGCCAATTGCTTGTATTGCGTAAAGAAAGGGATAAATGTTGTCAGTAAATAATAGGAGCCCCAGTTAGGAATAAAGCTAACCAGACACATGCTCAGATATTTACCCCACTGCTTCAGCTTCTTTTCCCTTGGGGCATGGGAAAATGTGAAGGTTCGGTTCCAGAACCAGTTCCAGCTGGCTGCAACCCAGTACGACCCGCCTCTGGCAACCAGGTGGGGCGCTCCCAGCCATTGACCGATCAAGGTATATACCCCCATGTCCACAACAAATCCACTGGCGCCTACCAAACCAAATTTGATGAACCTCTGTCCTTGACAGAACAACTTATTCAACAAAGTTCCAGGCTGTTTAACGCGACTTTTCAGTTCATCCTGATAGAGAGAAACTGCACAATAGACAGATCCCGCGAGTGCCAGCACAGCAAGCACTATTTGCTGGTAAACAACTACGGTAAATGTACGAAAACCATTGTCATATAACGGGAGAAGGCCTACGCACAGCAGCCCAAGTAAAATAAAGGCAATCCGGGCTTTTATGCCTGAGTTTGTCTTACTAACGAGATAATCTCCTACTACGGCCGACATAATACCCACCCAGGCTCCCAGAGCCAAATCTAGGGGCCAGTGTGCTCCAACAACACTCCGGGAGAGTGCACACAGGGTTGCAATCAGTACGACCAGGGACCGGAGCCAGCCTCGCAAATACAGAAGTGCCAGACCTGCCGCAAGAAAAACAGTTGCGGTATGACCAGAAGGCAGAGAATGTGCTTTTAATACCGGCCCCAGTACATGGACAGCATCAACACCCAAAACACCAACCGGCCTTATGCTTCCAAACAACGCTTTGGCACCATTGATAAAAATAGCGCCAGCCAGCATAGTGAATATAACTGCCAGCTGCTTATCCGGCTTTTTACAGAAAAGGAGCATCACAAGGGGGAAAAGAAAAAATCCATCCCCCAGGTTGGTCAGAACTACCCAGACGTCAGGTACAGGCCACATGGCGTTCCAGCTGTTGATCTGAAAGAAAACAGTAGTATTCAGGGAAGTTAATGCCAAAAGGGCAACTAAAGGCAATAGCAACCCACTGGCCATTAAAACTATGGAACGGGGCCGATTAAGGTCAGCCCCTGAAATCTTCAACATCGTTTACCCTCAATGGCGTTTTTTTATTTAATGAGCGGGTTCACAGCGATAAAACTGAAACCTGTTAATCACGATTCTATCCAGAGTTGCTTCGGTCTGATCAAATAACGAGCAGGAAAAACCTTTGAGTGTGAGATGGCCACTCTCTGGCGCAGATTTTTTATCGCGGATCAATATACCGTATGTATCCGGCCCTGGTTTGCCATGCCAGAAATCAAACTGGGTTAAACGGTCTGTCACTAGCTGGACTGGCTCAGGGTAGGCATACCAGGCAATACGGCTGGCTTTACTCCAGTTATCGATCAGCAGAACCGGATCTCTGCCTTCCTCCTTTCGCCATTCCTGCTTGAGTGCCACGGCATGTTTTGCCGCTTCATTCCATCCTACAAGGTCTTTTATCAAAGGCGACATAAAAGGGAAGGTCGACAGGGGCATGAATGCCAGAAATATAAACAGGAAACTGATCAGTGCGAGTGATAGAACAGAGGAGACAACCACGAGGGACTTGACCCAGAGCTTGTGCCAACCCCGGCAGATCCAGTAAGAGGATAAAGGCGCCAGCAATGTCCAGCCTAAAGCTGGCCAGTTAGGTAGAAAAGTACCGTCACCTGCAGACCAGCCGACGACGAGCAGTAACGGCAAAGCGCTCCAGATAATCAACCAGCAAGATGCCCTGTCCTGTTCAGGAATATTTTTGCGCAATACTGCGACAATAGCGGCAATGGCCGCCACATACGCCAGAACAGAATACAGAACCACCTGGGCCAGCTGCATGGCAACAACTTTTCTTGCCGCCCAGCTTTTTACTCCGACTCCTCGATCAAACTGATAGGCCAGAGAGGCCCAGTCATTTTGAGCGTTCCATATCAATACCGGCGAAATGATTATCAGAGCAATCAGAGCTGCCAGCCATGGCCCCCGCCCCTTAAGCCACTTGAGGCCGTTGTACTGAATCATGAAAATGATCATACCCGCGGGTAAAAAAACCGCCGTGTATTTGCTCAATCCAGCCAAACCATAAACAACCCCCAGTGCAATCCAGTGTTTGTGTTGATTGTATTTATGAATACTCAGAATCAGCTCCAGTGACAGCAGCCCTAACGCCATTAAAGGCAAATCAGGTACCAGACCCCACCCCATCAATTGGAATATAGGGGCAGAATTTATCAGCAAAACAGAGAGAAGCCCCACATATGCAGGGCCTTCAGGAAAGAGTCGATAACTGACTCGAAACGCCAGATAGCTGCTCAGGGCATAAAGCAGTGCAGGTATAAGCCTGACAGTAAACTCGTCATAACCCAGTGGCGCAATCAGCATCTGTAGCCAGCCGACCATTGGTGGGTGGTCAAAATAGCTAAGCGCCGGGTGCAGCGCATAGAGTGCGTAATGGGCTTCATCGACCCCCAGAGGTACGCCGGATGCCATCACCAAATGTATAAAGAGCACGCCGATAATGATGCCCAAGGCGTGAAGCCGCCCTTGCTGCTGCATAAGGATTATCCTGAAAATCAGAGAAGTACTGAAATACTTAGTCGTTGGAGAGTTGATACTTGTGCATTGTCTAACGGTGAAAAGAGGATTCTGGATTTTCGTCACAAAGATGTCCACAAAACGTCCACAAAAAGCTGCTGTGGGCTTTAGCAGACTGTCATTTTCAGTCTAATGCCCTTCATCAATGGTCTGGGTAACTGGCAGGTGCTATTTATTAACCCGCTTCAGTCTGGCTCTGGCGCAGTAAGAACTGAGCAATCGATGCTTTGGGCATGCGTCCCAGCTTTTTCATAAACGGGAATGTGAGATTGTCCAGTTGATGGTCCGCCTGAAGATCATCCAGTATTTTTATCCACAGATTTGCCGTCATTTCGGCATCCGCAAGTGCTCTATGAAACTCACCTGCCAAGGGTAGCTTTTTATAGCGAACCAGTGTCCCCAGCTTATGGTCTGGTGCATTCTGGTAGATGCGTCGTGCAATCAGCATGGAACAGGCAAACGTCCCCTGGTAGGACTGTCTGGCCAGTGCCATCTCAGCATCCATAAACTTTTTATCAAACGACGCATTGTGAGCAACCAGATTATGGTTGCCGATAAACCTGGCCAGCTCCTTGAAAACACCGGTAGCAGAAGGTGCGCTCCTCAGCATTGTGTTGGAGATGCCCGTCAGGCGTTCAATAAATGAGTCAACTCGGAACCCAGGGTTTATCAGGCTCTGGTATCGGTCTGTGATAGAGCCATTTTCTAATAGAACTGCACCCACCTCTATGGCGCGATCACCAAGGTTGGGAGAAAGGCCAGAGGTTTCGAAATCCAGTACAACAACGGTATTGGCCTTGGGGTGTCTGGATGGCATGGCTTGGATTCATACTTCAGTTAGATGACAGTCTCAAAGCATACCATGCCAGAAGGAAAATTTTGGAGTCCTGGAACGGATGTTTTGGCTTTCTGTGCGCTTAGTCATCCATATCCTGTACCGGACTGACAGGCTTGTTAGCTAATTAGAAAAAATTGTGTGATTAAGTAACCTGCAACTGCTGTCAAAGTCTGGTATGTCATACAGTGGTGTGGAAATTATGGAAGCCAAAATAAGTGGGAGAACTGGGGAGAGCCCTTGCACGCATGCTCATCAGAAGCCGGATAGCGTGGGGGTAATTAGCGGAAAGGCCGTCACTGAAGTGAGTGTGGATAGTACAGAGCCCAAGCAGTCCAGCAAACTTTTGCGGAGCAAAGCTGTTACACAAAGGCCAGTTGTGTCTTGCCAGCAAAAAAAACGCGAACTTATAGATTCGCTCAACCTGCTTTATCAACAGTGCTGGGAGAGCAAAGAAACGAAAAACCAGTGGCAAGTCATTAAGGATTTCAATCAGACTCTTAGTGATCTCTTGCAGATCAACCCTGTGCTTAGAAAATACCTTGTTATTCGTGAACAAGAAATTGATGGAATTAGATATGCAAGACTCACCCAGAAAGGAATAACGAGAGCTTTGGAACTGCGCTTTCCTGACCAGATTAAATCCGGACATCTGGAACATTGGCATCTGGATTTCCAGCCGGACAAGGTCTGTTTAGGGCCAATGAAAACATGGTTGCGGAGCCAATATGGGGAGAAAGAAAGCTCTCTAATGTATAAGGATGATGATGAATTACGCAGTCTGATTAAAACTTTGGGGAAAGGAGGGAGGCTCAATCAATTAACATATCCTCGTTCATTAGTATGTCTGGGCGCAATGCTGTGTAACAAATTGCATGGGCTCAGTGATGAAGAAGACTGTATTGTACTGGTTGACTTTGGGGTGCATTGCTCTGTTCTCTATTTGCGAAAAAAGAGCAGTTATGAGTATCGGATCTTACTTCTGGATAGTCTTGAAGCATTTTTGGATGAGGATGACTATAGAATCCATATGGATTCTGAAATGTGCTTGGTTGCAATTCAGGCAGCTGTAATGGATCTAAAGGCTACGGCCAATATGTATTACATACCAGGCTCAAGGCAAAGTTCAAAAGTGCATTGCTATGAGTTCGCTTTTCATGACATTGAAGTTCTTCTTGAATCACCTATGATTCCGAAAGCAGGTTATCAAGCCTCTCCCGCTAAGGGTGTTGGTGTCCTATCTGTTTCGCAGGCATTCTGCGAAGCCATGTTCGAAAACAGAGGATGTGGGATATCTATCAATAATCAACCATCCCTGGAAGTTTCAGCCAAAGGAGTAGAACCTTTTGTATCCTGTCTGAAGGAGGTGTTGGCACCACGCATGGGTGTGCAGGCGACGAAAGTACCTCTTAAGGAAGAATTTAGATGCAGACTTTTGAAACTGGGAGCCTTCCCGGTCAGTTTTCTTGATTTTACCCAAAGCACTAGAGAGTTGGAGAGAATTGTGAGCAAACTGCCTCCCTCTGAGATAAAAATTGCCAAGAGCCGGATTGAAAAAACCAGTGGCCTGGCCCGTACCGACAAGGGAGAGGTTAAACGACTTAATCTTGCAGCCCAGCTCCGTTCGATGAGAACAATCATCAGTCTTGCCGAATTAAGCTAATAAGTACCCAAATAAGCGGCCAAATCAAAACCCCTAATCATCTTCACCCCAGGTGTCTGGATTAATATGGCTGTCATCTGCTTTGTTCGCATCAGGTATCAGACCAAGATTTACTAATGTTTCGTGAGGTGTAAGAGATAAAGCTGAATTCCTTGAAGGGGAAACCAGTAGGTAGGAATTTAAAGAAGGGGCAAAAAACATATTATCTTCTGAGGAGTCTTCGCCGGCTAACTCTGAGAAAAGGTGAGTGACGGTTGGATCAAATGAAGACTCTTCTAACCCTGGATGTATAACAGCTGTTTCTATCGTTCTAGACAGCTGTGAAGGTGAAAGATTACCAGCTATCGAAAATTCAACAGGTACCAGACTAGGGATAAGCTTTGAGCCTTTTCCGGGAGGAATTATTTCAATCCCTTCATCCGAGTCCGCAGGAAAAGTTAGAAACTTCCTGTTTATGGCTGGCAGGCCAAAAATCGTAGATGGAAAGTCAAAAGTAGATCTGGGTATAAATAAAGGTGTTTTATAAAGTAATGTCCGGAGTGGATAGTGGAGATCATGTCTAAAATCCTTGGAGATTTGTGCAGACACGAAGTGAGATCTGGCATCATGCCCCTCCGATGATACAACACGCTTTTGAGGAAGTGCCTGCCAATCCACCTTCTTAAGATTATGAATATTCCAAGTGTTGTGTAGCCGGGGCTTTGGACCTTTTGAAATTCTTGGCAAACTACGCGAAGTTAATTGGTAATAATGCATCTCAGCAGTCGCACTTTTTGCACCTTCTGGGATTGAAGTTCTGACAAGACCCTGTACAAGAGTGCTGAGATTCGGCAAAAACCTTATAAGCCAGAAGTAATCATTTTTAGATGCTATAACAATCTCAGGTATAGTGGATAAAAAAATGAAAAAGATCAGTCGGCTTAAAAATTGCATCTTGTTCTCAATTCTTCATCAGGGATGAGTTTACTGTGAGCGAATTTTATTAAATGCTGACACTTCTCTCAAAGTATACATATTCATAACACTATGATGTTTTATATGTTTGGGTTCTTTCTCGATTAATAACGTGGTTTTCGATTGCACTTATTACTTGAATCCAGCATTGCTATTGGTTATTACGGGTGCCACTTGGATAATTTCCATACTGCGAGGCAGTAAGGAGAGTGTTTGTGAGAACTATCATGGGCACCATTTGTCCAGAACGGCTTCAAGCTTTTGTAAGGCAGCCTGATGCTGTTGTCCAGGCATTTTCTCAATATTTATCATCTTCCATTTAACCGCAGGAAGGTTAGCCGCCTCAGGATACTGAAACAATGTCCAGTCCGGATACTTGCGTTTCACTGATAACAAAAATTGGGCATCCTGAGCGGTACAGTGTGAGCGTAGTGCTTCCAGCATGTCATTTCTGGCATTGAGTAAATCTTGCTCTGACACCGTTGTGAGCGTCATACCCGAGAATTCGTAATCAAACACCGGCTGTAGAGGCTTAAAGTGTGGATCCAGTAGTTCTGACATGGGGCGAGGGTGCCCTAAAAGGTAAACCATGAAGCCCTCAAAAACGGATCTGTCGAGTTCACCAGCTTCCATCAGTAACTTGATATCAAACAAATCTCTTGGGTGTTGGCGATCCAGCGCTGCGCAGATTTTTCCTCCATAAAGATCAGGCAGATTAACAACGGCGATGGAGGCAAAACCAAAAGTATCCTCAACAGTTACTGTCACGTCCTTCTCAACCGGAGGGAGTAACGTTCCTCGTGCAACGGGAGATACTTCAATTTTCACCTGAACCCCCTGATTGGAAACCAAAATACGCAGTTCATCCACGCGATTAGATTGCATGTGGGCTGAACAGGCGAGCTGGGCATTCACGTTTTTAGCGATTCGCCCCAATGCCGCTTTGGCGTCTGGCAAAGCTTTATCACGCGGTTGGAGGGGAAGGTAAGCAAGATCAATATCGACCGAGAGCCTTGGCAAATCCCGGACGAATAAATTGATAGCGGTTCCCCCTTTCAGAGCGAAGCAGGGCTCTTCACTTACGAGAGGAAGTAGTCTTACAAGAAGCTGAACCTGTTTGAACCAAGGCGTTCCGGATAGCTGTTTGGTCAAGGATGTGAGCCCTGTGGTTTTTGGAATTTCGTTGGAACTGTGATGTTCCATTTGGAATTAAAGGTGCCGCCCGTGACGATCTGCCGTTTACCTCTCCCCAGATTTATACGTGTCAGATCCAGTCTTTCCAGCCACTTGTGCTGATAGTATTCAGCCAGAAATAAAAACAAGCGTTTAGCTTGTATACTGGAACAAGTTTCCAACAGACCTTGCAGTTTCCTTGGGCTGAGGTGAGTAGCGCCCTGCATAACCTCAGCCGCGAAATCAAAGCTCCATTTCTTGGGAACACCTTGCAGCATTTCCAGTGCTGCTCTCTCTGGTGACGACACCCACACAGTAAAGCCCTGCACATGCTTTTCAGCAAGGCCTGAATTGTCGGTCATACCCCTATGTACGGGCCATAACGGGGTTGTCTGCCACAGAAGCTTTGCACTCCAGTTGTAATCCTGCACCCATTTTGGCAACTGTGTCCCACTCGGCCCGAATAATGTGATGGTCTCCCGCCCGAGAGGGAGATAGTGGATCAAGCTATGAAGGGAGAGGGCATATACACCTCCAACCCAGATAACTTTGCCCTGCTGTTGAAGAGCTGACAGGGCGCCAGGCCACAAAGGGTTGTCTCCCTTGCGAGCATAGGCTCCATAGCCGATGGATGTTATCCAGCCTCCCTCAACATATTTTTTTGCCAGTCCGCGACTGACTCCCATGGATGTCAGCCACTGTGACGTTGCCACAAATCCGGGAGGCCATGCCTCAAAGAGTCGGTTTAGAATTCCTCTCACTTGTATCCTCCATGGTGCCAGTTAAGGGATGTACTAAGCGTGTGTGTTTATTCTTATTTTTAAAAGTATACCCCAAGTGTACATTCTATGGATTTTATAAACATGTAGAGCGAAAGGCGTTGATAACAACCCTTGAATTCAAACGTTGCAGACAAATGCCAGATATAAAGCGCGTCATCATGAGAGGTCACCCAAAGTCGTTATTACTGCCAAATTGGTCTCAGTCAGTGATATTGAACGCTTTGAGGTTGATGGCTGGACTTATCCTGTGAGTGTGCAGTTTTTTGTAGTCAATGGTTGTTATCAACGGCTTGAACAAGCAAGTACGGCTCAAATCAGTCTTTGACTGACCCAGTTATTAGAAAGTGAGGAGTGGAGGGAGGAGTTTTCATTAGGAGTAAAAAAAGCCCCAAAGGGTACTTTGGGGCATGGAACGAAACGGATTATAGCCTCTAGGCACAACGCAAATTGGTGCCTAGCGGCATTTGGCCTTATCTAACTATTTGTTTTCATTGTCAAAATCGCCTTCCTGAAACTCATACCACATCACGTTAATGATGCCGAAAGAGCAGGCCAGCAGCACGCCAAGTATCCATGCAAAATACCACATAATATAAACCTCCTGGCTCTTCTTGTTAGTACAGGGAATGTGTATTGTTTTCGATATGAGCGGCGTCTACACGGCCCCACATCTTATAGAAGCACCATGACGTGTAACACAGAATTGCGGGTACCATCACGGCGGCTACGAAGGTCATAATGCCCAGGGTCAGCTCACTGGATGTAGCATCCCATACGGTCAGGCTCACATTCGGATTACTGCTGGAAGGCAGAATGAATGGGAACAGAGATAGACCGGCAGTCGCCACAATACCACCAACACTCAAGGAACTGGCGAGGAAAGACAGGGTTGGCTTGGTGCGAATCAGCAGAATAACGCCGATGCTACCGAGAAAGCCGATAGCCGGGGCCAGCATCATTAATGGATACTGGGAGTAGTTATTCATCCATGCACCAACAGCGCCAAACTCAACCACTTTACTCAGGGGGCTGGAGGGGGCGTTAGGGTCAATGATACTGGTGATTTCATAGCCGGGCAGTTGTGCAGCCCATACGCCACCGATAGCAAAGGTAACGAGCACTACGGTAGCCAGCAGGCGAGCCACATTGGAGGCACGCTCCTGTACGACATCGGCCGTACGCAGGCTCAGCCAGGTTGCACCCTGCATCAGCAGCATGGACAGGCTGACCACACCGCATAGCAGTGCAAACGGATTCAGCAGGTCGAGTAAGCCAGAGGTGTAAGACACCATCATGTATTCATTCAGGTTATAACCGAAACCCTGGAACAGGTTGCCAAAGGCTACTCCGAAAATCAGGGAAGGAATAAGGCCACTGATAACAAGGCCAAGGTCACACCATTTCTTCTGATGATCTTCGAGCTTCGCGCGATACTCAAAGGCCAGCGGACGCAGCATTAACGCAAACAGTACGAGCAGCAACGCCCAGTAGAAACCATTAAACGCTGTCGCATAAACAGTTGGCCATGCTGCAAAGATGGCACCAGCACCGGTGATCAACCACACTTGGTTCCCATCCCAGTGAGGAGCGACCGCATTGATAACAACCCGACGTTCAGTGTCGTTTTTTCCAAGGAAGGTCAGCAGGCCCGCAGCGCCCATGTCGTAGCCGTCCATGATGGCGAAGCCGATCAGCAGGATGCCGATCAACAGCCACCAGATAAGCTTTAATACTTCGTAATCAAACATCATGGCCTCCGTCAGTGTGTGCTCATGGCGGGTTCGCCAGAAGTGAGTTTTTCATGGTGGTAGCGACCAGTCTGCAGGCTGCTTGGACCCTTCTTGGCATACTTCACCATCAGGTACACTTCAATCACAGCAAAGACGGCGTAGAAGATAGTGAAGCCTGCAATACTCATATACAGGTCGCCGGGTGTGAGATTAGATGCAGACATCCATGTAGGCAGCATACCGGCAACAGTCCATGGCTGACGGCCATATTCTGCAACAAACCAGCCTGCTTCAGAGGCGATCCATGGCAGTGGCATAGACCACAGTACCAGCTTCAGGAACAACGGGCTCTTGTACTCGGTACGGCGTGCAGTTTTGTAGAAAGACAGGCCAATAACCAGCAACATCAGCATGCCGCAACCAACCATGATGCGGAAGGCAAAGAAGATTGGCCAAACCTGAGGGATAGTATCAACGGCAGCCTGACGAATCTGTTCTGGAGTCGCGTCAACCACGTCATCAGTGTAACGCTTCAGCAGCAGGCCATAACCCAGGGTATCCTGAACAGCGAGGAAGGCCTCACGGTTCTCAGGAGTATCGTTACCAGCTTTGAGCGTTTCCAGCAGGCGATAGGCTTCGATACCGTCGTAAATGCGATGCTCGTTACGGTCGATCAGATCCTTGATACCCATCACCTGCTCGTCGAAGGAACGAGTGGCGATAACGCCCATTATGTAAGGGATATGAATGCCGTAATTGGTTTCCATGGTTTCCTGATTAGGAATACCAATGGCGGTAAAGGATGCAGGTGCAGGCTGTGTGTCCCATTCTGCTTCCATAGCTGCCAGTTTCACTTGTTGAACGTCACCCAGCTGGTAACCGGATTCGTCACCCAGCATTATCACAGACAAGATGGAGGCCATACCAAAACCAGCAGCAATGGCAAAGGAGCGACGGGCAAAGCCCATGTCACGCTTCTTCAGCAGGTAGTAAGCGCTGATAGACAGTACAAACATAGCCGCAGTGGTGTAACCGGCGGCTACGGTGTGAACAAATTTCACCTGGGCAACAGGGTTAAGGATGATAGCTGCGAAGTCCACCATCTCCATACGCATGGTTTCAAAGTTGAACTCTGCACCCACTGGGTTTTGCATCCAGGCGTTGGCGATCAGAATCCACAACGCGGAGAAGTTAGAGCCCAGGGCAACCAGCCAGGTGCAGGTCAGGTGCTGACGGCGGGTCATGCGATCCCAGCCGAAGAAGAACATGCCCACAAAGGTTGACTCAAGGAAGAAGGCTACAAGAGCTTCGATGGCGAGAGGTGCACCAAAAATATCGCCTACGTAGTGGGAGTAAAACGACCAGTTGGTACCGAACTGAAACTCCATGGTTAAACCGGTCGCAACACCCAGGGCAAAGTTAATGCCGAAGAGCTTGCCCCAGAAGCGGGTCATGTCCTTATAGATCTGCTTGCCGGTCATCACATAAACCGACTCCATAATGGCGAGCATAAAGCTCATACCAAGGGTCAGCGGAACAAAAAGGAAGTGATATAAGGCCGTCAGCGCGAACTGAAGCCGCGACAGATCGACAACATAGTCTGAAATCATAGGGGGGTACCGTGCAGCAAGTGTATATGTTCGGTAAGGCGGTCCAGAGCGGCAGGTCTTATTCTACGGAATACTGCGGCTGGTGGTTCAGGGTTTTCCTGTGGCCTTCTACGTAGCAACGGCAATTATAGGAGGCGTATTTAGGAGGGGCGATTGATCTACATCAATAAAAAAAGAACTGTCGATGAGCTTTTCCTATTGTAGTGTTTAATTTTTTCTATTACTTCTTTCTGCAGATGATGCAATGTAGCCGTCTAAATCTGGCTCAATGCCCTCTACGCCAGTCAATCAATAGGCAATCTTTGGGGAGAGGTACTCATTATTACCTATGCAAGAGTGAATTGTAAGACCAAGAGGGTTATGATTTTCCAGGCGATAATGACAATGACGGAAGATCTTCGTTCACACAGGTATTTTCTATGTCTGTACAATTTATTAAGTCCAAAGCTGCTATTGCCTGGAAAGCCGGCGAGCCACTGTCTGTGGAAGAAGTAGACGTTATGCTACCCAAAGCCGGTGAAGTGCTGGTGCGCATTGTAGCAACCGGCGTTTGCCATACCGATGCCTTTACGCTTTCAGGTGATGACCCTGAAGGTGTATTCCCGGCGATTCTCGGCCATGAAGGTGGTGGTATTGTTGAGCAGG
The DNA here is from genome assembly GCF_009711465.1 of Parendozoicomonas verongulae. Lineage (GTDB taxonomy): Bacteria > Pseudomonadota > Gammaproteobacteria > Pseudomonadales > Endozoicomonadaceae > Sansalvadorimonas > Sansalvadorimonas verongulae. Next base: position 55,573 of record NZ_SMME01000868.1, read on the forward strand.
TGGGAGAGGGAGTAACCAGTGTTAAGGTAGGTGATCATGTTATCCCTCTTTACACCGCTGAATGTGGCGAGTGTAAATTCTGCACATCCGGTAAAACCAACTTGTGTAGTGCTGTACGTGAAACCCAGGGCAAAGGTTTGATGCCAGATGGTACAACTCGTTTTTACAAAGATGGTCAGCCTATTTACCACTACATGGGTTGCTCAACTTTCTCCGAATATACGGTACTTCCGGAAATCTCTCTGGCTAAGGTAAACCCTGATGCACCATTGGAGGAAGTGTGCCTGCTGGGCTGTGGTGTAACCACAGGTATGGGGGCCGTACTGAAAACCGCAAAGGTTCAAAAAGGCGACACGGTTGCGATTTTCGGCCTGGGGGGCATTGGTCTGTCTGCCATTATCGGTGCAACCATGGCAGGAGCCAGCCGGATTATCGGTATAGACATCAACGAATCCAAGTTTGAACTGGCGAAAAAACTGGGGGCAACAGATTGCATTAACTCGAAAGATTACGATAAGCCGATTCAGGACGTGATTGTTGAAATGACTGATGGGGGTGTGGATTTTTCTTTCGAGTGTATCGGCAACGTGAATGTGATGCGTAGTGCGCTGGAATGCTGTCATAAAGGCTGGGGTGAGTCTGTGGTGATCGGTGTGGCCGGTGCCGGTCAGGAAATCTCAACCCGTCCGTTTCAGTTGGTAACTGGCCGTGTATGGCGCGGCAGTGCTTTTGGTGGAGTGAAAGGTCGTTCCGAGCTACCCGGCATTGTAGAGCAATACATGGATGGTGAATTCAGGCTGGATGACTTTATTACCCATACCATGGGCCTGGAAAACATTAACGAGTCATTCGATCTGATGCATAAAGGCGAAAGTATTCGCTCAGTGATTCATTACAATAAATAATTGTAAGTACCCGGACTTCTTTATGTCACTTGAAATCAGCAGTGCCACAAAATCGTTTGGTGGCTGGCATAAGCAATACACCCACCGTTCTGATGCCTTGCATTGTGATATGCGCTTTGCCATTTACCTGCCCCCCAGAGCCGACACAGAAAATGTGCCCGTTCTTTACTGGTTGTCAGGCCTGACCTGCACGGATGAAAACTTTATGCAGAAAGCCGGTGCCCATAAACTGGCTGCAGAACTGGGCGTTGCCATTGTTGCCCCAGACACCAGCCCCCGTGGTGACAATGTGCCTGATGATAAAGAGGGTGCATACGACTTTGGGCTGGGTGCCGGGTTTTACCTGAATGCAACTCAGCCTCCCTGGAGTCGTCATTACCAGATGTACGACTATGTGACCAAAGAATTGCCTGCCTTGGTAGAAACCCACTTTCCTGTGACGGATGTACGCAGTATCAGTGGCCATTCAATGGGCGGCCATGGCGCTTTAATGATCGCACTGAGGAACCCTGAGCGTTATCGTTCAGTGTCAGCCTTCAGTCCTATCTGTAATCCAGTGAGTTGCCCCTGGGGGAAGAAAGCATTTATGGGTTATCTCGGAGAAGATAAAACCCAGTGGCTGCAATACGACGCCTGTGAATTAATGACCAAGACAACACAGCCTGTACCTGCATTGGTGGATCAGGGAACAAACGACAGCTTTCTTAAAGAACAATTAAAGCCGGAAGCACTGGAGCAGGCAGCCAGGCATTCGAACTACCCTCTCGAGTTGCGCAGGCAGGAGGGTTACGACCATAGCTACTACTTTATCGCCAGCTTTATTGAGGATCACCTGCGCTTCCATGCCCGCTATTTTGATTGAGACTCACGGGTATATCAGGAAAACTGGTTTACCGTACGCCGTGCATTATACAGGGTACTCTGCCAGTACCGTGGAATGTCTGGAATGGTAATTGTGGGGTTGGTTTGGGTATTGCCCGGTGTTTGAGGTTGCTCATTCCGGGCAATAAATTCCAGTCGTGAGCGATTAGCATTATAGGTTTCCACCAGAAAGTGTATGGTCGCTTCGCTCAATGGCACCCGGTAATAACGAATCAGGTTCTGTGCCAGCTTTTCGGCCATTTCCCCCAGATTTACAGATACAGCATTGGCCATGGCCTGGCCAAGGGCTGCTTTGGTCATGGGGCTCATACCGGGTTCCAGAGGAGCCATAGTGGACAGTGGGGTGTTATCAATCGCTCGCTGAATCTCCGGAGAATGGAGGTGAATGTGCGGGTCCAGAATCAGTACGGTTTCAATGGCCAGTTCCCGGGCGCGACTGTTAGTGAGCATCTTCTCGTTTTTATCATGTTCAGAGGAGTGACCACTGTAATGGCGCAGGCGTGTCTCTTTAAGCCATGCCCCCAGACTATGGGCTACGGAGATTTTCTCTTCATCATCCAAGGCAATGGTTTGCTCAGAAATACGCAGCCCCCGTTTGAGAGCCGAACGGCTGTCGGACTGCCATTTGCGGCTGCGGTGCTGCCATACTTTCAGGGCGCGGTTAAAACGACGACTTGTACGGCCCTGTTGCAGGTGTGCGGCTTGTACTTCTTCATAAAGTATCAGAGTTTTCTCCAGTTGTGACAAGCGCATTTGCAGGCTGGGGAGGTTTTGTCCGGACTGGTTGAGCTGACGGCGAGCGTCGTTCACTTCCTGGGCCAGAGCGTTGATACCATCAATGGCGGCTTCCAGAAGTATACGCACACTCAAACCGGGAGCAGCGGTAATATCCCGATTGGGAAATACATAATCAATATAAGCGGTGAGCGCCCGAAGACGGCTGTACACCCTGGCCCGGGCGACCCGGTGATCATTCCGACACTGCTCCAGGCGATCCATCGCCTTGCTGAGATTCCAGTCACCACCGGTGTATTCAACCTTAAGATAGCTGATTTCCCGGCCGCACATTAACTCAAAGCAAAGCGCCATCATGTGTTCAACATCGGGCAGGGTAATCAGCTCTTCGTTTTCCTGTTCAATAGCCGCGAGAATACGTTCAAGGAATAAACGCTCTCGCGGCTGACCATCCCGTATATCTGGCGCCCGACCAGCCAGGCGAGAGGCCATGACGGTAGCGATTCTTGGATGAGTCTGGCGCAGTTCGGCGACTGATCTGTCGGTAGACTCTGCCACTTCATTCACAATGTCCTGCATGCGATTATAAAGTCCGGCTCTGCGAAACTGTTCTATGCGTTCTGCACTACGGGCAAGGTTCTGGTCACCGGTCAGGTCTTCAATCGCGCCAGCCACCCATTCCGGGCCAAGGTCGAATTTGCGCAGCAGGATGCCTGCAGACTCGATACGGCGCGTATCTGGCCCCTGATTGGCAAGGCGCAAATCCCGTACCATATAAATAATTTCCGGCAGGCGATCCACTATATCCAACAAGCGGCTTTTGTCCTGTGACTGCTTGCGCCCTTGGGTGATGTCGTATATCACTCGCGTGAGTAAACCCATAAGGCCGGCAATGACGGAGTAAACGACAATGTATAGGGTGCGCTCCAGATTCATAGGGTGGCCATAGCCAATCCAGGTAGCGCTCCATGCTGTAAGAAGTGTGACGGGGCCTGCTGTCCACGCCAGCATCATCAAGGTTACGCCCATTGGCTCCTGATGAGAGGAGGTAGCAACCTTTTCAAGAAACTTCTTTCCGCGGGTTTCCAGCTCAAGATGGCTGGGGGTTTTGCTCAGACCTTTACTGGTTCTCTTCCTTGATAACGGCCACATACTGAAATACGGATAGGGGGAGACGGAATAAACCGGATTGTATGCCAGTGATGCGGTGAAAGGCCATGCTCTGAGATGTTATTTCAGGAAAATATTAAGGGCCAATCACCACATCGGTGACTGTAGCTGTCCGGTTGCGGCCTTCTGTTTTAGCGCGGTAAAGTGCACTGTCAGCCTTGGCCATCAGGTGGCGCAGCTCAAATCCGCAGATTTCGCTGCCTGCCACACCAATGCTGACGGTAACACAACCCCCTTTCAGCTCGGTAAAGTTCAGTCGTGCGATACTGGTACGGATGCGCTCCGCAATGTTGATAGCTGTGTTGATATCCGCCTGTGGCAGTAATACGCTAAATTCTTCACCACCGATACGGCCGAGCAGATCCCGTTCTCGCAGGTTATCCTGACACACCTCTGCAAACTGCTTCAGAACATGATCCCCAAAAGCGTGACCATAATTGTCGTTCAGGGATTTAAACAGATCGATATCCAGATAGAGAAGAGAGAGCCCGTAATTGTGTTCCTGCAGGCGACGAATAGTGGTACGTGCATTTCTGAGAAAGGCGCGGCGGTTGAGAATGCCCGTCAGGCTATCAGTATCGGCCTCGTTCTGGAGTTTGCGGTAACTGTTGCTGGCCATAAACAGCGAGCAGGCGTGGTTGGAAATATCCATGCTCAGCTGCAGATGGTCAACTTCCAGATTCTTGCCCTCCAGTGGCTGCATAATCACCAGAACCCAGCTGCTTTTGTCATAGTAAACGGGAATGACATTGAGGTGGCGTGATCCGTCATACCCGGGCAGCGGAGGCAGTGTGCTGATCTGTCCGTGGCGAGCAATGTTTTCCAGCAGTGTCCGGCGGTTTTCCAGCATACGCTGGAAGTAAATCTGTTTGCTGAAGGTGAGCCCGACAACCTTGATCTGCCCTTCGCGGAAAATCAGGACCATAGATGTTTCAATAGGGATCAGGTTGTTCAGGACTTCCAGAAGCTGGGTGGCAACACTTTGTTCCGACATACTGGGGATGTTGCGCAGGTACTGTCTTACAGCATTATTATATACACGGCGCTGGTTGTGTTGTCGCTGAAGGTTGTTCTCCATTAGCTCGTAACCTTCCTGGTACATGCGATAACGTTGTGTTGTGAAAGCTGGTAGTGCAAGGCTGTTGGCAACAGCCTGGACGACAATCCCGAAATGGATGCTGAGCTCTAGCCAGCTTTCGCCAAACAGATTGAGGGAGGTGACATCGTTTCTATAAATCAGCGAGCCCAGCAGCCCAAAGGACAGAGCCAACCACCCGGAGAGGAACAATGCCGCACTGAGATGCCCTCGGCTAAGGATATTAAAACTGCATATGGCTCCGATCGTGGCCAGTAAAATTACTAAAGATGTGGACCACTGCTCAAAAATGGCACCCAGAGTGGAAAAGTTGAAAGCGGCGAGTAAAGTTAGGACAGCTGTGAGCCATTTACTGGCATTGAAGGCCAGCCAGACAGCATGACTGGTCTGGCGTATAGGTAAAAGAGTCATTTGGAACTGGATTGCGGCTGTCATGGCACAGAATAGGAATAAATAGTTGGGTAGTGGCCAACCCAGTACAGATAGCGACATGCTGGTGTCGTTGTCGTATTCCCACGAGTATAGAAAGAGCGCCATAAGCAGGCCGTACAGGCAATACTCAAGGTAACTCCGTTTGGGAGCCCGTACAAGAATGCAGAAGTTATAAAAAACTAACGCCAACATCATGCCGGTAGCCATAATCGGCAGATTATCGGTATTAAGGGGCCAGCCTGCTGCAAAGGTAACAGACAGTGGTTCTCCATTTCCCCATGCTAAAACCGGTAGCAGGCAGACTATTGGCCATAATAGCCATGCTCGTAGTGAGCATAATGCCTTGATCATCCGTGACGATTCCCCCGCCAATTATTGTTTTTTCGCTTTAACGGTATTCCTTCCCCGCATTTATGTTAACGAATCAGCAAGCTTTGAACCATATTGATGATGTTCAGCAAAAGTGTTTTGTTATTAATGACTTAGGGTGAAATAAATGGCTTGTATAAATTCTCCTCTTTGTCGCGCACTGACACTGAGTGTCACTTTTATCATTCATGCTGACATTAAAGTGTCGTATTGAAAAGGGCAGAGCACGACAATTGCCGGTTATTATGCAGGTGAGCCTGAGTGACATTCACAATAAGTACCCAGGCCATTGCTTTCGCATCAATGGTGGCGAGTGGATTTTTTTGCTAACTATCAGGCGTGAATGCCAGGGAATCTGCCGCTCCCAATCCAGAATGCACCCCTCCTTCACTCACTGAAGCGGGTTTGCTGCGAATCAGGTATCCGGCATAACCGTTAAAGTCGGTAACGGGCCTTCCGTCCAGATGTACTGTGAACATGCCTATCTCGCTGATCAGATCGTTCACAATCATAGGCTGTCCTTTGCGCACTAATAGAGCCGGTTGTGTGCGTGGGGCAGGGTGCAGGCGCCGCATCAGAGACCAGGCACTGTACTCTGCCACAGTCAAAGATTTCAGTTTTGGCAGGATGTCATTTCCGAATACACAGTGCCCACCGCCTTCCCCCTGATTTTTCAAGACCCAGTCCTGTGGGTTCTGTTCCTTAAACCAGCGGGTACTGGTGCTGGAAACAGGTCGCATGTCTCCAAGAATGCTTTTGATTTGTATAGCCTCGTCTTTTGTCAGGCCAAACTGGGACAGCTCCTCATCGCTCATACCTGTCAGTAACATTTGCACTCGTTTACTGGTGGCGAGCTGCTGGCTGACCGTTGCATTGATGGCAACATGGTGCTTTTCCATAAATACACGGGTGTAAACCAGGGCATCGCAGCAGCGGGGCTCAATAAGATCATCGGCAATGTAGTCGGAATACTGGTATCCCGCCCGTAGATAAATGCAGTCCACACTGCCTATATCTTTTAAGAGCAGACGGTGGTCATCTCCCGTGGAGAGCTGGTCGTAAAGCTCACGGAAGGTCCTGCGTACGGTGCGAACGCCCTGGGCCTGAATACCTTCTTCCAGCAGGTGCTGGTCATACACGTTGTCTTCATCATGCTGCACGATCATCAGGAAAACAGGTTTTCCGGATTCATTAAACGACTGCCGTACAGCCCGTGCAGACTCAGCAACCCCCTTGGCAAGCTGTTCGATAGCCGGGTTGTCCACCAGCTTCAGAGGCTCTTCTGCAGAGGATGATACTGGTGACCAGTGGTGGAAATCAGTCGCAAACTGGTTTTGCAGGTAACCGTGCATTTCATGGGCTCTCTGACCAAACGGTCCCATACCCGCAGCAATACCATTGAACTCAATCAGCCTGGGCCCGTGCTCAGCATCGTCCATAAAGTCGGTGCGCATAAATAGCATAGGGATACGGCGGGCGGGTTCATCACCCCAATGGATTTTCTTATGGAGCTGAACAAGGTGGTCAAAGAAAGCATCGCCTCCGGCCACAGGGGCCATCGCCTTCTGTAGAAAGGCGTGATCTTCCGATACCTTGTGAAGCAGTTTCCCTGCCAGGGGAACCGTTTCTTTCAGGTGCTCAAAGCGAGCAGTATCAATAGTGGTTGGGGTGAGGCTGAAAGCACAGTGAGATGCGGAGCCGGGAGCGGTTTTTAAGGAAAAACCGTGCAGGAGGGCCCATTCTACAGCACCCTGAATGGCCGGGTTTTGGGGAATAGCTGTCATTGCAAGGATACGACTTTAGCAATTCAGAAAGATACGCTGATAGTGCACCTGCCGCAGGAAAACAGCCAGTAAGGATTTATGTCTGAGAATAATTTTCGTATTGGGTAATGCGTACTATCTTCAAGAGTTCTGAATGTTAAGTGGCGACAGCCATGAAGTACGACAAACGCCTTATACAGCTCCATCCCTCTGACAATGTTCTGGTGGTCTGCCAGAGTATTGATGCAGGGCACATTCTCATAAATGGAGTAATGAAGAATCTGTCAAAGCCTGTAGCCGTTGGGCATAAACTGGCGCGAACGGATATAGCCGCTGGCGATAAAGTGATTCGTTATGGCGTATCTATCGGTTCTGCTATCGCACCTATCACTGCCGGTTCCCATGTTCATTTACACAATATGAAAAGCGACTATATTCCTCCCCACTCTCGGGACGCAGCGCAGGGTGAGACAGTATGAAGGGCTATCTTCGTCAAGACGGCAGGAAAGGTATTCGCAATATAATTGTCGTCGCCTATCTGGTGGAATGTGCTCATCATGTGTCTCGTCTGATTGTCAGCCGAGCTGGTGACGATGTGCAGCTGATAGGCTTTCCCGGATGCTATCCCAATGCCTACGCCCTGAAAATGATGACTCGGTTGTGCACTCACCCCAATGTGTCTGCTGCTTTGATTGTTTCTCTGGGATGCGAAGGCTTTAACCGTGAAGCTCTGCATCAGGCCGTTAAAAACAGTGGCAGGCCAGTCAAAATGTGTGTGATTCAGGAGTGTGGGGGAACGCGCCCTGCAATTGAAACTGGTGTTGCATGGATTAAGCAGGTGCAAGGCAGCATACGATCACTCCCTACAGCTCCCTTATCTGTAGATGAACTGATGATTGCTACCATCTGCGGTGGTTCCGATGGTACCAGTGGTATTTCTGCCAACCCGGCTGTCGGTGTGTGTTTCGATAAACTGGTTGAACAGGGTGCTACCTGCCTGTTTGAAGAAACCGGCGAGCTCATCGGTTGCGAGCAGATCATGGCGGAACGGGCTGTAACGCCGGAGCTGGGAGAGGAAATCAAGGCCTGTGTGACCAAAGCTGCTCATTACTATACGACCATGGGGTATGGCAGCTTTGCACCGGGCAACGCCGATGGTGGATTAACGACTCAGGAAGAAAAGTCTATGGGCGCTTATATGAAGTCGGGCTACTCCCAAATCAGCGGCATAATCAAACCGGGAGACATTCCACCGTCTTCCGGCCTCTACCTTCTGGATGTTGTGCCAGATGGTGAACCCCGGTTTGGTTTTCCTAATATTTCCGACAATGCAGAAATTATGGAGATGGTGGCCTGTGGTGCCCATCTCACATTGTTTACCACGGGCCGTGGTTCTGTGGTGGGTTCTGCAATCTCACCGGTTATTAAAATCTGTGCCAATCCGGAAACCTATAACCGGATGCAGGACGATATGGATGTGAATGCCGGCCGGATCATCCTTGGTGAAGCATCTCTGGAGCAAGTGGGGAATGAAGTTTACGGCGAGGTCCTGCGTGTGGCTGCTGGCGGACATAGCAAGTCGGAAGAGCTTGGTCATCAGGAAAGCATTCTCACCTACAAAACCTTTGAGCCTGTTGGCCCATCCTGTTTGCCAATGGCCTCTCTTTCTGTTTAAGAGAATACATTATGTCGAAGCGTCTTGATAATAAAGTGGCTGTGATTACGGCGGCTGGGGCTGGTATTGGTCGCCGGTCAGCTCAACGCTATTGTGACGAGGGGGCGACCGTTTGGGCTGCTGATATCAATAGCGAGACTTTGGCCTCATTAAAAGGGAGTTGCCCTGCTATTCATACCGTGACTCTGGATGTCACAAACAGTCAGGCTATTGCTGATTTTGCCGAGCATATTGGTGATATTGATATTCTCTTTAACTGTGCCGGATTTGTTCACTCGGGAACAATTTTCGCGTGTGAGGAAAGTGACTGGGATTTTTCCTTCGATCTGAATGTGAAGTCCTGCTATCGGATGATTCAGGCCTTTCTGCCAGCCATGGTGCGCAATGGCCGTGGTTCTATTATCAATATGTCGTCTGTGGCTTCCAGTGTAAAAGGTGTTCCCAATCGTTTCTTATATGGTGCCACTAAGGCTGCAGTTATCGGGTTAACCAAATCCATTGCCGCCGACTTTGTTGAAACGGGAATACGGTGCAATGCAGTATGCCCCGGCACCGTAGATACTCCCTCCCTTCATGATCGCCTTAACGCCTTTCCTGATCCGACTCAGGCGCGGATTGATTTTGAAAACCGGCAACCCATGAAACGGCTGGGCACGGTTGATGAAATTGCGTCTCTGATTGTTTATCTCGGTTCTGATGAATCCAGCTACACAACGGGTTCTGCTGTGATGATTGATGGTGGCTGGAGTATTTAAAAATGAAACTTTTGCGTTATGGTGAGCCCGGTCAGGAAAAGCCCGGTATATTGGACGGAGAGGGAAACATTCGGGACTTGTCGTCTGTTGTTGCTGATATTGACAGTTCCATTCTCTCGGATACAGCGTTGGCAAAACTTCGTGATGTGAATATCAACAGCCTGCCTCGGGAAAATGGCAGTGTGCGCTATGGGCCTTGTGTGGCCAATGTGGGTAAGTTCCTCTGCATAGGCTTGAACTATAAAGACCACGCCAAAGAGTCAGGGATGCCCATTCCTCCCGAACCGGTTTTGTTTTCAAAGTTCACCAGCGCCATTTGTGGCCCCAACGACGATATTAAGATTCCCCGCAACAGCAAGAAAACCGACTGGGAAGTGGAGTTGGGGCTGGTGATCGGCAAAGAAGCCGCTTATGTCTCTGAGCAAGAAGCAGAGGCGTGCATTGCCGGTTACTGCGTGATTAATGATATTTCTGAACGGGAGTTTCAGCTGGAGCGCAGTGGTCAGTGGGATTTAGGAAAAGGCTGTGACACCTTCGGACCTATCGGTCCCTGGCTGGTGACCAAGGATGAAGTAGCTGATGTTCATAACCTCGGCCTGTGGCTGGAAGTGAATGGGGAGCGAGTTCAGACAGGCAATACCTCCCTGATGATTTTTAAACCTGCTGAGATTGTAAGTTTTCTCAGTCATCACCTGAGTTTGCAGCCAGGGGATATTATTTCCACTGGTACGCCTCCCGGTGTTGGCCTTGGCTTTACACCGCCTCGCTACCTCAAAGACGGAGATACCATGAAACTGGGGATTGATGGTTTGGGTGAACAGACTCAGGTATGTACCCATGCATAAGTGGTCTGTCGTCGATGCTCACCAACACTTTTGGAAACTAGAACGTGGTGATTATGGCTGGCTGGATGAAAGCCTGGGTTGTTTATATCGAGATTATTTACCGGACGAGTTGAAGGCTCATCTTGAGACCTGTGGCGTTAAGAAAACCATTGTTGTTCAGGCCGCCCCCACTCTGGCTGAAACCCTTTATCTGTTAGAGCTGACTCAAAATCTTCCTTTTGTCGCTGGCGTTGTAGGTTGGGTGGATATGGAATCCCGCCATGTGAAGGCGGACCTCACCCGGCTGGCTCAACATGCAAAATTTCTCGGTATTCGCCCCATGATTCAGGATATTGATGATCCTGACTGGATGCTGAAACCAGAGTTTGAGAGTGCGTTCACATGGTTGATAGAAAACGAACGGAGTTTTGATGCGTTGGTAAAACCTGCTCATCTTCCCAATTTGAAAATATTTCTTGCCCGTTATCCAGACTTACGAGTTGTGATCGACCATGGAGCCAAGCCTTGTATTGAGCGTGGGGAGTTTGAGTTCTGGGCGGCTCATATGACTGATATTGCCAGTGATTCTCACGCATACTGCAAAATTTCAGGGCTGTTAACGGAAGCTGGCGAGCTGGGAACGGCTGAGGCACTTCGCCCTTATGTGAACCATCTGTTATCCGCTTTTGGGGCAGACCGGTGTATATGGGGAAGTGATTGGCCGGTTTTGAATCTGGCTGCTGATTACTCGTCCTGGTTTACCATGGTTCGGGAACTGATCGGTGGGCTGACGGAGAAAGAACAACGGCAGGTGATGGGGGAGACTGCTATGAAGTTTTATGGTTTGAGTCATGACGGATAATGATGCCGCTTACGGCCCAACAAACCCTGATCTGCATCATCAGCGCTGTTCCGGGGTTCAAAGATTTGCATCGGTAACAGGCTTAAATCCGGAGAAAGAGAGCTATTATCGAGAGCTTCATACTCGGGTCTGGGATGGTGTTCTTGAACGTTTGAAAGCATCGAATATTCGTAATTATTCGATTCACATCACTCAGATTGACGGCAGGAGCCTTCTGTTCAGTTATCTCGAATATACCGGTGATGATTATGTGGCAGATATCAAAAGAATTGCTGAAGACCCGGTAACGCAAAAATGGTGGAAGGAAACAGACCCTTGCCAGATACCTCTTTCCGGCTGTGGTGGCAACCCCTGGAAGCCTATGGAGATGGTGTTTTTAATGGAGTGAAAGATAGAAAGGCCATCCGATTCAGATGGCCTTGACCATAAATGCCTTAGCTGGTGGGAATGCTCTCAGCACTTAAAGTCAGCTCATAACGATAGAGATCTGATAGCAGCAGGTACTCATCGTGTACTGACTTACTCCAGGAATCATCACCGCCAATACCCATATGAAAACCGTCGAGCCGCAGGTAAGTACGTTGAGTATTGCTGTTGGATATCTCGACGGTATGTTCTGCCTTTTCAATTGTATGGGTTGAATGAGGGCTGACCGTGAATATAAATGGTTTTGTGCCTTGAACAATAACAGCAGGTTGGTTGCTACCTCGATTCACTGCTAGCCAGCGAACATCACAACGAGCACCATTCTCCTGAGGCACGATATAACGGGTTTGCAGTTCATCAATACCAGCATGATAACGATCAACCAACGCACCCTGTTTACGGTCAGGATAATTTTCCCAGGGGCCACGGCCAAACCATTCAGCGTTTTCTGCTACATCATTTAATACCAGCTCAAGGCCGACACGTGGCAGTGATGGCAGATCATTACGAGCCTGTACATCCACTTCCACCTTGCACTGCCCACCACTTGAGATTGTATAGATGTGTTTGGCAATAATCTTTCCATGGCCATAGCTGCGGATGGTTTCCACCTGCCATAGGGAGGGAGATTTCTGCCAGCTGTAAAAACTCAGAGCCTCCGCTTCCAGATTGTTGAGGCCAGCTTCCAGCCAGTCTTTACCGTGTACATCGGAGGTTTGCACGACAAAGGGTACAAGGTCGTTATCCAGCGGTGCCCGGTAGAAGTTATCTCTTACTGGGTTGGCGAATAGCGGTTTGTCATTCACTTGCCATTGAGTGAGGCAGGCAATGTGCTTGTCGAATTCAAACTGGAAGTAGCGACCTTTGATTATCAGGCTTGCATCGCTTTCAACAGCTTCCAGCTCGCCTGCTGGATGCTCCTCTATGGATAGAGGAACCGGCCAGAGTAGCGGGAACTGGTCATGGGCTGTTGAGTGTTGCGCACCTGCCCAAGGTGTTGCCTGTTTTAAGCGTGTTTCGCAGTGAAGGAAGTACTCGCACCCAGCTTGCAGTTGTTCAGGTTTATTCAGAGGCAGGCTGAATGCACGACTTTGGCTGGCAGAGGCTTGAATCTCTTCAATTACGCCCTGATCAATCACCTCACCATTGGCTTTGAGCGTCCAGTGCAATTCATGGTTGGAAAGGTCATCAAAGTTATGGCCGTTATGAATTGTCAGCTGGTTTTCGCTGAAGGAGAAGGTCACAAACTGGTGAACATACTTGGCTTCCAGAACCGCAGGTTTGAGTGAGCGATCCGGGTTGATAATGCCGTTAATGCAGAACTGGCGATCATTGGGGTAAATGGCGTCACCACGGTCGGTAAAATCACCGCCGTAAGCCCAGTAATGCTCGCCATTATCCGTCCAGCGACTGATACCCTGATCCACCCAGTCCCAGATAAAGCCACCCTGCAGGCGGGGTAACCTTCTGAACTCATTCCAATACTCGGCGTAACCACCCAGACTATTGCCCATGGCGTGGCTGTATTCGCAGAGAATCAGCGGGCGTTGTTCGCCGGGCATAGTCAGGTGTTTATCCAACGACCATTTGTGAACAGTGCCCTGCCATTGGTCGATGGTTGTGCGGGCGTACATGGGGCAGATGATATCGGTGATATCGGTGTCTGAACCATTGGCTTCGTACTGCACCGGGCGGGTAGAATCCGCATTCTTTAGCCAGTGATAGGCGGACTGCAGATTACAGCCATAGCCGGATTCATTGCCCAAAGACCAGATAATGATGCTGGTGTGATTACGGGTGCGGGGCACCATGCGCTGAATGCGTTCTACAACGGCCTGGTGCCAGGCAGGATCATTGGTGAAAGCATTAAATGGCTCGGCACCGTGGGTTTCCAGATTTGCTTCATCCACTACATACAAACCGTAACGGTCGCAGAGACGGTACCACAGTGGATGGTTAGGATAGTGAGCGTTGCGAACAGCATTGAAGTTATGCTGTTTCATCAGCCGAATATCCTGCTCCATATCCTCACGGGTCAGGGTGTGGCCGGTTTCCGGATGGTGCTCGTGGCGGTTTACACCGCGAATCAGTAGAGGCTCTCCGTTAACCTGCAGCAGGCCATCTCGAATCTCAACCGAACGGAAACCAATCTCGGCGCTTTCGATGTCGGTGATCTGGCCACTGTCGTCTTCCAGCCAGATAATAAGTGTATAGAGATGGGGGGCTTCCGCCGACCAGCATTGAATATCCCGTATTTCAGCATTCAGGCGATAGACTGCCTCAGGGAACCCGCGTTCATCGTGAGCTGTGCCCGGTTGAACCGGAAGAGCACCAGTCATTTCACCGCCCTGACTATTGATCAGTCGGGCAAAGATGCGAGCGTTGGGTGAGTCATTGTTCAGGGATACCTGCAGGCTCAGTTGTCCATCACGGTAATTGTGAACAGGTGTGGCTTCAATCTGGTAATCCGCAATATGTTGCTGAGGCTTAGATAGAATATAAACATCACGGAATATACCCGACAGCCACCACATATCCTGATCTTCCAGATAACTGCCGTCACTCCAGCGTATTACCATCACCGCCAGCGTGTTATTGCCCTCTTGCAGTGTTTGGGAAATATCAAATTCGGCTGGAAGGCGGCTGTCCTGTGAGTAACCCAGATAAGTGCCATTCAACCAGCAGTGAAACGCGGAGTTCACCCCTTCAAACACAATACGCTGGTGGATGTTGCTGGCTGTATCCGCCGTGAAGTTCAGGCGATAGCATCCAGTGGGGTTATGTTCGGGAACAAGGGGCGGGTTAAACGGAAAGGGGTACTGAACATTGGTGTATACAGGGCAGTCATGGCCGTGCATCTGCCAGTTGCCGGGTACAGGGATCGTTTCCCAGTTTTGCTTAAAACCGGGCTCCATAAAATTCGCTGGCACGGCCCCCGGTTGGGGGAACAGATTAAAATCCCACTGACCGTTCAGATACTGGCGGCCTGTGCTCTGTTCCGGCTCTGCAGAACGTGCTGCTTTTAAGTCCGGCCATGCTGCGAGAGGCGCATGGGCGGGTAAACGGTTGATTTGGGTAATGTGCTGGTTTTGCCAGTCTTTGCGGGCAAGCAGGCTCTGCAGGTTCATTCTTTATTCCCTTAATCTTTTATGCCAAATGTCCAGCGGGTGTGGTGGTGATACTTGGCGTCAGGTTTCAGAGTGATGGAAGGGAAGCCGGGCTGGTTAGGTGCATCGGGCCACGCCTGGCTTTCCAGACAGAAGCCGCTGTGGTTTTCCCATTTTCTGCCTTGAGTAGCGGGTGTTCCCTGTAAGAAGTTGCCGGTGTAAAGCTGAATGCCGGGTTGGTTGGTTTCCACTTTCATGGTGCGGCCCGATTCTGGCTCGTAAACCTCACCAACGTCGTGCAGCTCCTGGTCAGGGTTTGGCGTCAGGCAGTAGTTGTGATCAAAGCCACGGCACTTGGTGAGTTCGCGGTGATCCGTATGAATGTCCTGTCCAATGGTTTTGGGGTGGCGAAAATCAAAGGGTGTACCTTCAACCGCAACAAGCTCACCAGTAGGGATGGATTCCGCGTCAGTAGCCAGATAGTGTTCAGCATTCAACTGAAGACTGTGGTTCAAGCAGTCAGTTTGTGGCTGACCGCTCAAATTGAAATAGCTGTGCTGGGTGATATTGACGACAGTGGTTTTGTCGGTGGTGGCGCTATAGCGAATATCCAGACTGTTATCATCATTCAAGGTGTACGTAACTATGGATGTGACATTGCCGGGATAGCCTTCTTCCCCATCGGCTGTGGTGCAGCTCATGATAACGGAGGCACACCCGTCGCTCTGCTCAGTATCAAACTGCCAAATCGTACGTTGATAACCTTTCGCACCACCGTGAAGGTGATGTTTGTCATGATTTTGGGTGAGCTGAACAGTGTCACCGTTCAGCTCAAAACGACCATGGGCAATACGGTTAGCGCAGGGGCCTGCTACGGCACCGAGACAGGCACTCTGCTGTTCATAGTCAGTCAGCCCGTCGCAACCCAGAACAATGTTGGCGAAATGGCCAGACCTGTCTTTCGTGCGGATGCTTTGAATGGTTGCCCCGTAGTTAATCAGAACAACTTCCGTTCCCTGTCCATTACACAGGGCGATTTGGGATACGGACTCCCCTGATCGGGTGCATCCGAATGCTTTCTGGCTGACTGTGACCATGCTCTGACTCCTTACGCTTTCGACGCAATCACGCCAGCGCCGCAAGAGGCCTGACAGATATAAACATCGCCTTGCAGACCAGTCTTTTCAGGGTATTGCCTGGCAACCGCTTCCTTGATGGCTGGAATATCGGTTTCAGGAACCAGAGCCACCACACAGCCACCAAAGCCACCGCCAGTCATACGCACGCCGCCGTCTGTTTTTGTGGAAGCAATGATATCGACGAGGATGTCAATCGCAGGAACAGTAATCTCAAAGTCCTGTGCCATGGAGATATGAGACTGAGCCATCAGCTCGCCCATGCGAGTCAGGTCGCCTGCAGCCAGTGCTTTGGCCGCTTCAGTGGTACGCTGGTTTTCTGTGATGATATGGTGAGCGCGCTTGTAGCTCACTTCATCCATGCTTTCACGGTGGCTGTTTAACAGATCAATATTCGCATCACGCAGAGCTTTAACACCCAGAATTCTGGCCGCGTCTTCACAGTTTTGACGACGGGTGTTGTACTCGCTGTCCACCAGGCCACGGCGCACGTTGGAGTTCACAATCACCACAGCGGCTTTTTCTGGCATGGAAACAGGCGTGGTTTCCAGAGAGCGGCAATCCAGCATCATGGCATGGTCGTCTTTGCCACAGGCGGAAATCATCTGATCCATAATGCCGGTATTGCTGCCAACAAAGTCGTTTTCAGCGCTTTGGCCAGCCAGAGCCAGCTCACTGCCGGGCAGGGTGATACCGCTCAGGTGGCACAGAGCGGTACCGGTAGCTACTTCCAGAGACGCAGAAGAACTCAGGCCAGTACCTTGAGGCACGTCACCGGTAATCACCAGGTTAGCACCAGTCAGTTTGTGGCCCTTGTTCATCAGTGCCTGAGTAGTGCCGCGAATGTAGTTACTCCAGAACTCATCGCCTTCTTTCTTTTCCAGAGGCTGGTTCAGATCAAACTCGCTGCGGGCATCGTCGTAGTCGCAGGCGATCAGAACAATTTTGTCGTCCGTTCGCTTGGAGGCTGCAATCACAGTGCCGTGGTTGATTGCGCAGGGCAGTACAAAACCGTCATTGTAATCGGTATGTTCACCAATCAGGTTGACACGGCCGGGAGCCTGGTAGAACTGCTCTGGTTGAGAGCCAAAAATACGCACGAAAGCTTCAGTGGCTTTGGGTTTCAGTGCTTCGATCATGGGGGAGTTGCTCTCTTAAACGTCAGTATTCAGATAGTGTTCGGATGGCACATCACGCAGGCGCTGAGCCGCCTGTTCTGCAGTCAGATCGCGCTGACTTTCACCCAGCATTTCAAAGCCCACCATAAATTTGCGCACAGTGGCGGAGCGCAGCAGTGGTGGATAGAAATGGGCGTGCAGCTGCCAGTGTTCAGTGTCGCCCTCCTCACCGAAAGGCTTGCCGTGCCAGCCCATGGAGTAAGGGAAAGATGTGTTGAACAGGTTGTCGTAACGAACAGTCAGTTGTTTGAGAATGTCAGCCAGTTCGTCCCGCTGCTCATCATTCAGTTCATTCAGATGGCTTACGGAGAACTTGGGCAACAGCAGGGTTTCAAAAGGCCATGCCGCCCACCAGGGCACAACGGCAATCCAGCTGTTGTTTTCTGCCACAGTGCGTTCACCATCGGCAGATTCTTTCAGGGCGTAATCCAACAGCATTTTGCTGTTCTTCTCTTTCAGCCACTGCTTCTGGGTTTCATCTTCCTTGCGGCCTTCGTTAGGCAGGAAGCTGGTGGCCCAGACCTGACCGTGTGGGTGCGGGTTGGAGCAACCCATAACCGCGCCTTTGTTCTCGAACACCTGAACCCATGTGTGGTGCTCGCTCAGTTCGGTGACCTGCTCCGCCCAAGTATCTACGACCTGTCGTATTTCATGGATAGGCAGCTGGGGCAGGGTCTTGCTGTGATCCGGGGAGAAGCAGATAACGCGCGCGGTTCCGGTAGCAGCGCTGGCGCGGAACATGTCATCACTGTTCTCGGGAGCCGGAGTATCTTCCAGCACCGCAGGGAAATCGTTGCCGAATACATAGGGCTTGGTGTATTCGGGGTTTTTCTCACCGCCGATACGGTCATTGCCCGGGCACAGGTAGCAGCTGGGATCGTGGCTTGGACGATTGTCGGGAGCCGTGGTTTCCTGCTGCCCTTGCCACGGACGCTTCGCCCGATGGGGGGAAACCAGAACCCAGTCACCGGTCAGCAGGTTCTGGCGGCGATGGGGATGATCCGTTGGGTCGAAGGTCGTGCGAGTCATAGATGTACCACTCATAGTCGATAAAGCGATCTTAATCGGGGATTGCGGATCAGTTCGTTGACCTGTGTCGTGTTATGAAAACGTTTTCAGAAAGCGTTTTCATATTTCGCCGAAAATTCTGTCAGAATATGAGCCAACAACCGATGTTTCAGGAAAGATTATGGTCACCATCAAAGATGTGGCTGAACGGGCTGGTGTTTCTATCTCCACCGTTTCACGGGTTGTAAACGGCACGGCCAAAGTGAAAGGCACCAAGCACGAAGCCGTATTGAAAGCCATGGGTGAGCTGAACTACCAGCCCAGCTCTGTGGCGCGGGCTTTGGTGGGGAATCGCTCCAGCATGATTGGGTTAGTTGTCCATGATCTGGCAGACCCGTTCTTTGGCAGCCTTGCCCGTGGCGTGACTGCACAGGCCGCCGCCTCTGGCCTGCAAACCATGACTACAGAAGGTCAGCATCGGGCCGAGCTGGAAGCCGCTGCGATCCGCTCACTGATTTCACGACGGTGTGATGGCATTGTGGTGCACACACTGGCACTGAGCAATCAGGAACTTCTGGATGCTATTGGTGACTGCCCTGCGGTCATCGTGAACCGTAAGGTGCCGGGAATAGAAGACCGTTGCCTTTGGTTTGATAACCGGCTGACAGGTTATCTGGCGGCCAGTCATTTGCTGGAAAAGGGGCACAGATGCATCGGCTGGATTGGCCGGAATGAAGATATCAGCGATAACCGTGATCGTTTCTCCGGCTTTTGCAAGGCGCTGGAAGAGGTCGGAGTAGATGGTACAGCTGCGCCCCAGCAATCAGGTGCGGCCACGGCAGAAGGGGGTTATCAGGCAGCTCTGGAACTATTGAAAAAGCATCCAGATTTAACCGCCATTCAAGCCTATAACGATGTGATGGCTGCAGGCTGTTTAAGAGCTCTCCATGAACGGGATTACCGCTTGCCTGATGACTTTTCTGTCATTGGTGTGGACGATGTGTTTCTGGGACAGTTTGTTTACCCTCAGCTCACGACAGTGCGCTATCCCATAGAAGAGATTGGTCGCACAGCCGTGCGCATGATTGAAGGTTTGCTGGCTGACAAGCCCGTTGATAAGGGAGCAGAGTTTCAGCCTGCAGGGTTTCAGCCACAACTGGTTGTGCGGGACTCCGTTTCCTGTTGGGCCGATGTCTCAGGGTAGTTTTCTATCCTGTTTGAATTCCAAAATGAGTTAAAATGTGTCTTCGGTTCTTTCGGTCAGGAATATAAGTACCCAGACCATTGCTGGATTCAGGCCCAGGTCAGGTCTTTACCTACATATAAGTAATTAACAAGCTGAAG
>NZ_SMME01000030.1 GCF_009711465.1 Parendozoicomonas verongulae
TACAGGGGACAGGCCCTTTGTCTGTGACCACGACGGATGCAACCGATCTTTCACCCAATCCAATAATCTCATCAGGCACAAACGCACCTTGCACAATAAAAAAGATAAGTGACCCGGTCTGTCCCTTGCACAACCATGCTCTGATTTCAGCTCCAGAGCCTCGCTGAAGTCAGGACAAAGCTTGCCAGCTACGTTGCTATCTTCTTTGTTCT
>NZ_SMME01000066.1 GCF_009711465.1 Parendozoicomonas verongulae
AAGTTATAGGGCGAACGGTGGCGGGTATGTTCTATCTGGGAAATATTCTTCAACTGGTCATTCACGCTTTCAATGATGGCTCGCTTGCGGAGCATGACTCTGCCAAAAGCTCTGAGGAGCTTGGACTTCATATTCTTGCGGGCCTTGGTTACAAGGCTAAGCCCCTGTTCTGCCAGGGTTCCCACCAAGTCTTGGGATATGTATCCTTTATCTCCATAGAGCCAGCCAATCAGGT
>NZ_SMME01000125.1 GCF_009711465.1 Parendozoicomonas verongulae
GGCAGCTGATTGCTGTCGGGCTGACTCTGATTCACTTCAGTAAGAGTGGCATGTGTATCGAGTGCGCACTCCCCGGCACTGGCGCAAAGAACACTCTGAAATGCATCATTCTGCTCAAGGCCCGCCAACTCTGGGAATAGAACGTCAAGAAGGGGGGAGGAAGGAGGAGTACATAATATGTCAGGAGCTTCATTGTCACTGAAAATGCAACAAAGGGTAGATGAATTCCTGATCCATGTTGTGGCATCGGTTTCAACGGCCAGATGTTGTACAG
>NZ_SMME01000057.1 GCF_009711465.1 Parendozoicomonas verongulae
AGGGGACAAGCCTTTTGTCTGTGACCATGATGGATGCAACAAAGCATTTGCCGTATCCGGTAATCTTACCAAGCACAAACGCATCCACACAGGGGAAAGGCCCCCTTTCTCTGTGACTTTGACGGGTGCAACAAAGCATTTGCCTCATCCAGCGATCTCTCCAAACACAAACGTATCCACACAAGGGACAGGCACTTTATCTGTGACCAGGATGGATGCAACAAGGCTT
>NZ_SMME01000519.1:0-195 GCF_009711465.1 Parendozoicomonas verongulae
ATGCGTTTGTGCCTGGTGAGATCGCCGGATGTGGTGAAAGATTTGTTACACCCGTTCTGGTCACAGGTAAACGGCCTGTCTCCTGTATGGATACGTTTGTGGGTGATGAGATGACCGGATGTGGTGAAAACTCTGTTGCATCCGTCAAAGTCACAGGTGAAGAGCCTTTCCCCTGTGTGGATGCGCTTGTGCCTG
>NZ_SMME01000519.1:451-1175 GCF_009711465.1 Parendozoicomonas verongulae
CTCTGAGCGTGTACATACCATAGAAATCCGCAGGCTTATCATCGTCTGTTCGAACCTGAAGTTCTTTGTCATGCTCACGTGTCCAGGTATCTGAATCCGGAAACCGGGAAGGAAACAGGTTTCCCGAAGGAAGGGGTGAGCATTGGATATGAGGGAGATCTTCCTCGCCTGGAGACACATGACACATGTTTGCCTTATCCCGGATCCATGTTGTGGCACCTGTTTCAACGGCCAGATGTTTGCAGGCGTTGGAGTGGTGAGAGTTAATCCGTTTTTTTGCTTTTTCCCCCGGCAAAGTACAAGGTGGTGTTCGGTTGTTCTGTCTATGGCGCAGGATGTTGTTTTATGGGGATGGATATGTGTGCTGTCCGCATTTTGTATGGCAATGTCGCCTGTAGAAATCACATCAAGTGGACGTAATTGAATAGAGCGAATTGGTTTACTTTTGACTTTTACTGCAAAGGTGTCAGATGAAGACAGGCTGATCACTATGCAGAGACTGGTGACAATAAAGTTCAGCCTGAACACTATTCTTTTCCTTCCCATAAAAAGAACAAAGAAGATAAGTAACGTAGCTTTGTGATATTGGTGTTTACGGCGCTGGACGTATGTCGCTGACTGGGTCACTCATCTCTCACATTGTGATGCACGCGCTGGTGTCTGGTGAGATTGCTGGATGTGGTGAAAGACTTGCCGCATTTGTCCTGGTCACAGACAAAGGGCC
>NZ_SMME01000143.1 GCF_009711465.1 Parendozoicomonas verongulae
TCATCTCACTGCCCACAAGCGCATCCACACGGGGGAAAAACCTTTTGTCTGTGATCAGGAGGGGTGCTACAAAGCATTTATCACATCCGGAAACCTCAACGCTCACAAGCGCATTCACACAGGGGAGAAGCCTTTTGTCTGTGGCCAGAAAGGGTGCAACCAGTCTTTCACCACAGCCAGTCATCTCAACAGACACAAGCGCATCCTGCACAACAGGAAAAATGAGTGACCCGGTCTGTCCCTTTCACAGCAACACCCTGCAGTGCACGGACTACATGGTGTAACAATATG
>NZ_SMME01000386.1 GCF_009711465.1 Parendozoicomonas verongulae
AGGTTATGCTCGTTGCAAAGGCTTGCAAATACCTCACGGCTTTGGCTTATCCTGATGGTTGCTCTCGCTATTGTTGTTGAAGCGAGTACAGATAAACAAGTGAGTAGCTGCACTCTTGTTTTGCCGTCAGGTGAAGGGGGAGCAGATATCATCTCAACAGGCCGTATCCACGCATCATCACCCGTCATTCAGCCTTTGAACGACACATTTTGTGTATCGGGCCCGGAAAATAGTCTGGTCTGCCAGGGGGGGGAGAGCCCATCAAAAATCAGGTTGCTACGCCAAAACAAGGAAACCTTTGGGCTGATAGATGAGGGTTCTATCTACTCCGCAGCTCCCGGCAAAGTTCATTCTCCGTCAGTGACAGATGACGTGATAATAACAGGTGAATTCGTTGATGGGTTTCGATAACTTTTGACTCTGATATCAACGCTTGGGAAATTCACTGTCGGAAAGTTGTCAAACAAGAGATTGAAGAGGTTTATGATACTGCATCAATAGCCCTGGATGATTTGGACTACGGTAGCCCTGTACCAGAAGTAGAAGTACTGAGCCAAAACGAGGAGGGGACAGTTCGTCGAGGACAGCGGAACACCACCTGCCCCTGCGGCACCACCTTCGCTACAGTCGGCCTGCTTAACTCTCACCGCCATTGCAGCCGAGAGGCCCGGTGCAAGGCGCAGTGGAACACCACCTGCTCCTGCGGTGC
>NZ_SMME01000855.1:0-41502 GCF_009711465.1 Parendozoicomonas verongulae
CCCGGACGACAACAGAGTCAGGGTCAGCAGGGGCTTGGCAAGGAGATTGGACGCGCTTTCCATAACTCACCTCATAGCGGCAGTTTCACAACAGCGAGGCAGTGCAGTATAGTAGCGCCGGGTGACAAGCCAATTATTGGTAAGTGCTCAGTGAATCCATAGCTCCCCCGCCATTCTTCGCACAGGCCTGCAGGTATTCACTCAGCCAGATGACGAAGAAGAAAAACTAAGAGTGCCTAAATCATCGGAGACTGTCTGAAGCTCCGGTTTTCAAAGTGGTTGGGGTTTAAGTCAGAGAACAGCTGTCGTATTCCAGCAAGAATAACCGGTTGTCGAATTGCTCTCACGCTGATTTATGAACAGGGCTGGTTTATGAAAAGGATTGTTGTTACGACTCAAAATCGCCGTACCGTCACAGGTTATGCGGCTCGCTGTCGGAATCATCAGGTTTTTATTGTACAGCCAGAGCGCAAACGCATTGTCAGCTGTGAAGTGCATGAGCTGTTCAAGAATGAAACCTGGTTTGATACCGAGAGCGGGCAAGCTCACCCCTTCGATGAAATGGATGTTCTGATTACCGCCGGAATGGGCAGTGGCCTGCAGGCGGAGTTGGCGAATCGGGGGATTGAAGGGCTGGTCACAACGGAGAAAGACCCGAAGCTGGCGGTGAAAATGTATCTTCGTGGCACGCTGCCCCAGGCTGAAATCGCCGAGTTTCACGACACGGATGATTACATTGAAGACCTGAGTCGTCTTCCCAATGAAGTGCGTAATAAGTGCTGTGGTAATACCGATTTGAATGGTGGTTGCTGTGGCCGGGGCTTGAGAGGGCTGGTTTGATGATAACTGAATATGCCAGACGAGCCATTATCTGCCAAGACGATAAGATAACTACCCGGAACCATCAGCTCTTTCTTCTCCTTTAAAGAAGAATACGAAAGAGCTGATGTTTAAGCGTTAGGCGCTAGCCGCCGCAGTCCACTCGCTATCCAGCTCGGAGCAAACCATCTCACCACGCAGGCTGTGTGGCAGAGCCTCACCAATCTTCACATCCGCAAAGTGGCCGATCATACGCGGGTTGTCGCAGCGGAAGTTCACCACACGGTTACACTCAGTACGACCCTGCAGCTGGCCGGGATCCTTCTTGGAGTAGCCGGTAACCAAGATACGCTGAGTTGTACCTACCAGACGACGGCTGATCTGCATCACCTGCTGGTCAATGCGGTTCTGCAAAATCTTCAAACGCTGCTTCTTGGTCTCTTCGGTCACATCATCCGGGTAATCAACCGCAGGGGTGCCAGGGCGCTTGCTGTAGATAAAGCTGAAGGAAGCATCGAAACCTACTTCGGCAATCAGATTCATAGTGTCTTCGAAGTCCTGGTCGGTTTCACCGGGAAAACCTACGATAAAGTCGGAGGACATTTTCAGCTCAGGGCGAATCGCTTTCAGACGGTTAACCTTGCTCAGGTATTCGTCGGTGGAGTGATCACGCTTCATGGCCGCAAGAATGTTGTTGGAACCACTCTGAACCGGCAGGTGCAGATGACTCACCAGCTCAGGCACTTCGCCGTATACCTCAATCAAGCTGTCGGAGAATTCCATAGGGTGAGAGGTGGTGAAGCGGATACGGTCGATGCCGTCGATAGCTGCAACGACAGTAATCAGCTCGGCCAGATCAGCCGTATCGCCATCGTGACGATCGCCACGGTAGGCGTTTACGTTCTGGCCCAGCAGGTTGATTTCCCGCACACCCTGTTCCGCAAGGCCCACACATTCGGCGATAACGTCGTCAAACGGGCGGCTGACTTCTGCGCCACGGGTAAAGGGCACGATGCAGTAGGTGCAGTACTTGCTGCAGCCTTCCATGATGGAAACGAAGGCGGTTGGGCCGTCAACGCTGGGCTCTGGCAGGTTGTCGAATTTCTCGATTTCCGGGAAGGTCACGTCCACCACTGGGATGCCCTGGGCTTTGGTGGCGTCGATCATCTCTGGTACGCGGTGCAGGGTCTGAGGGCCGAAGACCATATCCACGTGACGGGCACGCTTGCGGATGGCTTCGCCTTCCTGACTGGCTACGCAGCCACCCACACCAATCACCAGATCGGGGTTTTCTTCTTTCAGTTTTTTCCAGCGACCCAGCTGATGGAAGAGTTTTTCCTGAGCCTTTTCCCGCACAGAACAGGTGTTCACCAGCAGGACATCGGCTTCCTCAGGGTTGTCCGTCAGTTCCAGTTCGTGGGTTTCTCCGAGCAAATCCGCCATACGGGCAGAATCGTACTCGTTCATCTGGCAACCGTGGGTCTTGATAAAAAGCTTCTTTGTAGCCATGCGCAGTTGATGTCACCGTATTCTTCAGGGGCTGCACCCGTTTTTGCATGTATGTTTGTGTTTACTTACAAACTGCCGGGTGCGAAATCGGAGCATTATAATAGCCAACTGCACAGGTGCCTAGTTGAGCTTTGTCTGATCGTTTTGGGGTGATTACTGTTTTTTTGCAGCAACTACGGAAACTTCTACCAACAGCTCTGGGCGAGCCCTACGGACTTCTCCCCTCTCTGTTCGGGACGTGAGAGAGGAGAGTCAGTGAAGAAGCTATTGGGATTTGTTCAGGGTGACGGAGCGGTCGTTGACATTGATGCCATTGCCTTTGAGTACCATGGAGCCGGACAGTGAACCGTTCTGATAATCCA
This sequence comes from Parendozoicomonas verongulae, assembly GCF_009711465.1. Taxonomy (GTDB): domain Bacteria; phylum Pseudomonadota; class Gammaproteobacteria; order Pseudomonadales; family Endozoicomonadaceae; genus Sansalvadorimonas; species Sansalvadorimonas verongulae. Next base: position 2,691 of record NZ_SMME01000855.1, read on the forward strand.
GTATGAGTTTACCGCTCAGTGAGCCCGGTACGGAGGCGGCGGCTCCCCAGGCAAATGTTAGCTGAGTTCCCTTACAGATTTTGGGTTCCATATGAGGAGGTGGGGGTTTGTGGGGATGCGGCCCCCGACAGCCGCCATGCCGGCGTTCGTGGTGAGGTCGTGGTCCTTCGTCCTCCCAGTAGGGACCCTCGCCTCTATGAGGCCCACATTTTCCTCTCGGGCCGTGGTGGGGGCCCCTCGGAGGTGTTGCCAGATATTCTTTCTGACTGCCTTGATCCGCCACAATAACAACCGGCATGCCCTGTTGGATGAAGAGGGTGACAGACACCTTTTCATTTTGCTCGAGCAAGCCGTATAGCTGATAGCGATCATCAGGAATATCACACCTGGGAGGTGGCTGGTGGAAATCCATGGGGGGACCATCAAATCCGTGTGGTCCGCCATGGTGAGCGCTGGCGGCGAGGGGCGTCAGAAGTAAACCAAGTGCGAGCGGCAGGGCTTGCGGTTTCTGGAAAAATGTCAGTTTACTGGTGGCTTGGCTGTTTATCATCATACATCCTTGTGATTGTGATAACTCAGAAGTAAGTATAGGTTGTGGTGCAATTACTCTGTCAGTAGCGTATAGGCTTCATTAACCTTCTGAAATATTGACGTGTAGACTTCAACATTATCCGGGTGTTTGTCTGGATGGTTTGCCAGTGCTTTTTGCTTATAGGCTTTTCTGAGGTCTGCATCGGTGCAGCTTTCTGTAACACCAAGAATTTTTCGTGCCTCTTTCAGCCGGGTCTCTTTTGCATTGCTCTTGCTGTTCTTCATATTGGGGTAAGTACGCTGTCCTTCTCTGGTGCTTCTTATTTGTTCGACATTCATTTCCAGAAAATCAGATGCTAATTGTGTTTCGATGTCCGCGAACTGCCGGTCTGTTTTCCCAAGGCCGGCTTCACCTTCCAGGCTTTCCAAGTGATGTATGGCCTCGTCGCGAATAGGTAAGCCATGCTCGCTCACATGTGTGGAGGCTTTTTGCAGAATGTCGTGAATCTTTTCCAGTGCTGTTTTTTCTGGAGAATTGTCAGGCCATTGGCTGGGGTTGAATTTGGCAGCTTCTTCATAGAGGCTGTTAGCGATTTCTCTGTGTTTGGCGATATAGCTATCGTGTAACCGCCTTTTCAATATTCTCAACTGGGACGAGGCATTAACGTCTTGCTCCCTGACAATGACTCTCAGGCTTTTATAGTGAACAGAGAGTTCACCACAAAGGCTTTCAAGGGCGCGTGCTCGCTTATCGGCGTCCATGATTTTTCGTACCTGCCCATACCGAACCATAATCCCAGCCCGCTGCCTGCGATATTCACACATGGCCTGCGTTTGCTGCAGTACTGCCGTTTCGACAATAGATGAAGCCTCTTGTTTGAGTGCGTTGGCGATGTCCAGAGCCTTCTGGTAGATACCATCCACATACTCCTGCGCGGCTTCTGGCGTAAGAATATGAGAGTCGACCATGGGTTTGTTGAACTCTTGCGCCTGTATTTTCTGGTGTTCTTCTCTCTCTTTTTGCCGCGTTTCAGAGAGAGCTTTTCCACGGAAAAACAGAGGTGTGCTTCCCTGAGGGGGCTGCATATGGTCAGGCCTGGGTGCTTTGAAAGAACCTCTCAGCATCTCAAGGGATTTGCGGGCATAGGGGTAGCCAGGTATCGGTTTTGCAGAGGTTTGACTGATACGCCGGGGCTTTTGGCTTTCCGGCAAAGAGCTATCTGTGGCCGAAAGAGAATGTGATGTATGCAGAGGAACCATCCTGACCCTTTTTCTCTGCAGTGTTGAGGAAGATTGGCTGGCGATTTCTGTTTCTGGTGGCTCACTGGTCGCTGGTCGAGTGCGCACCACGGGTTTTAATCCGTAGGAGATATTAAATTTTGTGTACACAGCACTGTCCCTCAGTAGCGTCAGAAAATCCTTGTGTCAGATAAGACTGAATAATCGGAGTCCGGTTCCACTGCGAGAAGAGCTGACCAAGATGTTATTTCCAGTCAGTGTGAATGGTTTCTCCGGTAAATGCCGAGTCTGTGAACTTCCATTACGCTAGTAACCGTTATCAAGGCAATCAATATTGTTACTGAACCTAACGAAGGTGTTATGAAACTGACAGAAGAGATGCTGAAAAGCTTCGCTCAGGAAAAGATCGAGTTTGTACATCGAACCGGTTTGCAGGTTCTGGAAGCAAAACCCGGTTATGTGAAGTGCCTGATGCCAGCCAGGGGCAATGAAAACCACATGGGTACTATGTATGCAGGAGCCATGTTTACTCTGGCTGAAATTCCCGGTGGTGTGATGTCGCTGGCGTGTTTTGAGTTGGGGACATATGTTCCCATTCTGAAAAATATGTCTATCAGATACCTCAAGCCTGCCAGGGGCGATATTACTTTTGAAACAACGCTGCCTGATGAAGAGATAGCCCGTGTGGCCAGCGATGCACAGGAAAACGGTAAAGCGGACTTCATTTTAACCGGAGAGCTGAAGGATGCTGATGGCCTTGTGGTTGCGATAACAGAAGGGCTTTATCAGGTGCGTGCGACCTTTTAAGCCTATGCTGATGGCCGTAAATGACTGAGAGTATCTGTAGGCTGTCAATGACAGTGAGTTTCTCTTAGCTAGAATGCTTCTAACAATAAAAACAGTACCCCGAGCCTTTCGTTGTTAACACAACACGCCTCGGGTTGTCTTTTGCGGAGTAAAACATGCGCTACTGGAACAGCTGGGGTCACGACGGTACAGAAAAACCGCCTCTTACAGATGCTGCTCTGATATTTGTTAAACACACACTGGGCGACAGTTCCCCATTACCGGAAGCCACTCTTGAGCAGGTGTGCAGTAGGGTTCCCGTATCCCGCTTGCCCGACCATCCTCTTATCGAAAAAAATCCGGAAATTCGTGTGCGGCACGCCCGTGGTCAGTCTTTACCTGACTGGATTGCCATGAAGAGTGGTAACTTTGGCTGCTTCCCTGATGGCGTTGCTTTGCCAGAAACTCCCGAACAGATTCGTGAACTCATGGATCTGGCCCGAACAGAAGACTTTACTGTGATTCCTTATGGTGGTGGCACCAGCGTTGTGGGTCATATCAACCCGCAAAAGCAGGAGCGTGCTGTGCTCACCGTCAGCCTGGAGCGTATGACTCGCCTGCTGGATTTGAATGAAGAAAGCCAGATTGCCACCTTCGGCCCCGGCACTCCCGGCCCTATGGTGGAAGCACAACTGGCGGCCAAAGGGTATACGCTTGGGCACTTCCCGCAGTCTTTTGAACTGTCCACTATTGGTGGCTGGGTAGCCAGCCGTTCCAGCGGGCAGCAATCTTTGCGTTATGGGCGTATTGAACAGATGTTTGCCGGTGGTCGTTTAGAAACTTTTGATGGCACCATGCCGATTCCTACTATTCCGGCCTCCTCTGCGGGCCCCGATCTTCGGGAAATGGTGATGGGGTCGGAAGGCCGTTTTGGCGTGATCTCGGAAGTGAAGGTGCGGGTCACCCGTGCGCCGGAAAAAGAAGAGTTTATCGTCGTTTACTTCCCGAATTGGAGTAGCGCCTATTCCTTCTGCCGGGAGGCCACGCAAAAGAAACTCCAGCTCTCCATGCTGCGAGCCTCTAATGCAGTGGAAACCTGGAGCCAGTTCAAGCTTGCCGGTCACGATGACCTTGTTGCATGGCTGGAGCGTTACCTGCGCCTGCGGGGTGTGGATGAAGGCAAGTGCATGGTGACCTTCGGTATCACGGGCACCAAAGCACAGGTGAAAGCGGCGAAGAAGCAAACTCATAAAATGGTTCATCAGCACAATGGCGTAGGCATGACAGGGCTTGGGCCAAGGATTGGCAGGCTTTGGGAGAAAGGTCGTTTCCGCTACCCTTATCTGCGGGAAAATCTGTGGAAACACGGCTATGCGGTAGACACGCTGGAAACCAGTGTGAACTGGGACAAAACCAATACCACTATCGATGCCATTGAGAGTGGGTTGCGCAATGCGCTGGTGGATGAAGGGGAAACCGTTCACGTATTCACTCACCTCTCCCATGTGTACACGCAGGGTTCCAGCATCTACACCACCTATCTGTTCCGCTTTGGCAAAACCCACGAAGAGACGCTGGTCCGTTGGAAAAAGCTCAAGGCTGCAGGTTCAACAGCCGTTGTCGAGAGCGGTGGCACTATCAGCCATCAGCACGGTGTCGGGCGTGACCACGCACCCTATCTGGCAGCAGAGAAAGGGCCTCTGGGTATGGCGGCATTGAGCAAACTCAGTGAACATTTCGACCCCCAAAAACGTCTCGTACCCGGAGTGCTGCTTGAGGAGACAGAGGCATGATAGACCCCAATCTGACTATCAGTGCTCTGCAAAAGCAGGAGTGGGATCTGATTGTTGTAGGGGGCGGCATAACGGGCGCGGGTATTCTGCGGGAAGCGGCCCGGTGTGATTTGAAGGCGCTGCTGGTGGAGCAGCGAGATTATGCCTGGGGTACATCGAGCCGCTCTTCCAAGATGGTTCATGGCGGCTTGCGCTATATCGCTCAGGGGCAGATCAAAGTGACGCGGGAATCTGTATTGGAGCGGGAGCGTTTAGTAAAAGAAGCGCCGGGGCTGGTGAACTTTGGTGGTTTCACCATGCCCCACTACAAAGGCAAGTTTCCCGGCCCTCTGGCATTTGGGGCTTTACTCACGGTTTATGATTTTCTGGCCGGGCGTAAAGACCACAGCTTTTCTAATTCTATTCATGTTGATCATAGTTTGATGCCTGGTTTACGGCAGGAAGGCTTGCAGGGGGCAACCAGCTTTCAGGATGCGTTTGTGGACGACGCTCGTCTTGTGCTTCGCACCCTTGATGAGGCACGTATAGACGGTGGCGTGACAACAAATTACTGCAAGGTTGTTGAGTTGCTGAAAGGCAATGCTAAAGGCCGTGAACAAGTAAGCGGCGTGATAGTAGAAGATAGCCTGTCGAAAGAACGAGCAAGAATCAAAGCCAAAGTGGTGATCAGTGCCACGGGAGCCTGGAGCGACATTTTGCGGGAGAAAACCGGCCAAAAGCCCGTTGTGCGCCCACTACGAGGGAGTCATCTGGTGCTTCCATTCTGGCGCGTGCCTGTGGCTCAGGTTTGTTGTTTTATGCACCCGGATGATGGTCGGCCAGTGTATGTGTATCCCTGGGAGGGGAGCACGGTGATTGGCACCACAGATCTTGACCATCCTGCATCTCTGAATGATGAACCGGCTATTACCAGTGGAGAAATTGATTACCTTTTGAAAGCAGCAAATGGTGAGTTTCCCAGCGCTCATATTCAACGTGACGATATTACCTCAACATGGTCGGGTGTAAGACCGGTGATCAGTAGCGGTAAAAATATTGATCCATCTAAAGAGAATCGTGAGCACGCAATCTGGGACGACAGTGGTCTTATTTCTGTGTGTGGCGGCAAGCTGACAACCTTCCGTCTTATCGCTCGGCAGGCTCTCGCCAAGGCTGCTCGCTATTTGCCTGATGTGGTTATTCCCGCTGCGGAAGATCAGTCGACACTGTTCCGCCGTTATACCGGTGGAATCATTGATGAGCGTTTTGCTGCGTTGGAAACCGGACAGAAAACCCGCCTGCATGGTCGCTTTGGTGTGCATTTGCCTGCCGTGTTGAATTTGGCGAAAGATTCTGAATTTGAGCGTGTAGGTGCCACCGATTATCTCTGGCTTGAGCTACGCTGGGCAGCGCGCAATGAACAGGTGCGGCACTTGGATGACCTGCTGCTTCGCCGGACTCGCATAGGGAACCTTTTGCCGGCAGGTGCCACAGAGTATCTGGATCGCGTTGGGCAGATACTATCGGAAGAAGCTGGCTGGTCGGAGCAGCACTGGCAGAATGAGGTTGCCCGTTATCGGAAGCTCTGGCGGACAGCTTACAGCATCTGATTGCTTATCTGTGTCGGCTGCCAACGTCACTGTTTTATGGCATGTATGAAAGGTCAGGCCTTATGACTGCAGTAAAAAATAATAAGAATATCGACGAATCTGAAGACCTTATTCTTGCTATCGACAACGGCACCCAGAGCGTACGAGCGCTGTTGTTTGATTTGACAGGTAATGTTGTTGGCAAGAGCAAGGTTGAGCTTGATCCCTATTTTTCCCGCGAGCCGGGCTGGGCAGAGCAGGAACCCATATATTACTGGGAGTCTCTGTGTCAGGCTTGCCAGCGATTATGGGAAAGCACGGACATTGATAAGAGCCGCATCAAAGGTATAACCCTCACCTGTCAGCGTGGTACCACAATGTGTGTGGACGACAATGGGCAGCCATTGCGCCCTGCGGTTGTGTGGCTGGATCAACGGCGTGCCAACACGGATGATCCTATCGGCAGTTTCTGGGGGCCGCTGGGAACGATGACTGGCCTGAAAGGGCTGGTGAACTATTTTCGCAGCAAGTGCAGTTCCCGCTGGATTGCTCAACATGAACCTGAGGTTTGGGCGAAAACCAAACATTTCCTGCTGCTGTCTGGCTGGCACACATTCAAGCTCACCGGCGAGTACAAAGACTCCGTTGGCGGCACTGTTGGTTATCTCCCTTTTGATTATCGCAAGTTGAACTGGGCGCCCCATTGGGATTGGAGCTGGGGCGCAACCTGTTTGAAGCGGGAGCAGCTGGCAGAGCTGGTAAAGCCCGGTGAGCTGCTTGGAAGCATCACCGATGACGCTGCCCGGCAAACAGGTATTCCACAAGGTTTGCCTTTGATTGCTGCTGGGGCTGACAAGGCCTGTGAGGTGATTGGTTCAGGCTGTTATGAGAAAAATACTGGCTGCCTGAGCTACGGCACAACGGCCACCATCAATGTGGTACACGACAGGTTTCGAGAGCCACAGTTTCTTGTGCCCCCCTGGCCTGCAGCTATTCCCGACACGTGGAACAGCGAGTTTATGGTGTACCGGGGCTACTGGATGGTGAGCTGGTTTAAGCAACAGTTTGGCCATCATGAGTGTTCGGTGGCGGAGCGTGAAGGCGTGTTGCCGGAGGAGCTGTTTGAGGATTTGATTGATCAGGCTCCAGCCGGTTCTATGGGGCTTATGCTCCAGCCTTACTGGTCACCGGGGCTAAAAAATCAGGAAGCAAAGGGCGGGATTATTGGCTTTGGGGATGTCCACCACCGTGCCCATGTGTATCGCGCTATCGTTGAAGGTTTAGCCTATGCCTTGCGGGAAGGAAAGGAAAAACTAGAGAAGAAAGGACGGCTAAAGCTCCATCGTCTGGTGGTGTCTGGCGGTGGTTCCCAGAGTGATGGTGCGTTGCAGCTGACAGCGGATATTTTCAACCTGCCGGTTATTCGCCCTCATACGTATGAAACCTCAGGGCTGGGGGCTGCTATCAATGTTGCCGTCGGGCTGGGTTATTACCCGGACTACAGCTCTGCTATTCGCGGGATGACACGGGCGGATAAAACCTTTGATCCAAACCCTGATAACGTGAAAATCTATAACCGTTTGTACTCTGAGGTGTATTTGAAAATGTACAAACAGCTTCAACCCCTCTACCGGAAAATTCGTGAAATCACCGGTTATCCGGAGTGATGAAGCCGTCAGGAACTTTTCTACGTTCGTCTGTCTAAAAGCCAGATTGTTCTGCTATTGGGCTTTCGCGTGTGCTTTTAAAAGGGTTTCTCTGGCTGGTGGTTTGTTGTGCTGTTGCGATAGGGGCCGCAGCAGATACCGATGATTCTGCCGTTGCGCTGGAGTTTATTAATCAGGCTCGTTCAGGCCTTCAGCCTTTGTCCTGTCATCCTCTCCTTTCGAAGGTCGCCTGGCACCACAGCCGTTATATGGCTGCTAATAATTCTCGAGGGCACAGGGAGCAGGAGGATTGTCCAGAATTTACCGGGGTAACCTGTGCTGAGCGTTTGGTCACTTCGGGGCACCCTTCCCGTATGTATATTGAAAACCTGTCTACTGGTCAGCTTTCCTGGCAACACTCTGTTCAGGAGCTGATGAGTGCTATTTATCATCGCCTTGGTTTTTTAAGTTTTTATATCGACAGTATTGGTTTAGCCAGAGCTACAGCTATTCATAAGGCTTATTCAAAGGAGAGGAAACCTTTTTACAGCTATGTGATGACGTACTCCGGTTATGAACTTCTGTGTGCAAAAGGTATTAGTGGGGATGTGAATACCATTTGCAGTGATACGAATATCACTGTCGATAGCCGTGAACTCTATAAAACCATTGATGAACCCGCTCTTAAAAGCGTGGAGTTTGTCGTTTATCCATGGAATGAACAACAAGGCGTGGTTCCATACTTTATTAACAACGAACAACCATCACCTATTGCCGGGAAAGACATTGTGGGTCAGCCCTTTTCTATTCACTTTAATCCGGCAAAATTCTATGGTGTGCCTATTTTGGTGCTGAAAGTCGAGCTGGTAAGTGAACAGCAGGAGGTGATTAATCTGTTACCGGGAATGAATAAGGCTACTGATCCAAATCGTAAATTCACAGCGTTTGACTTTGCCTGGTTTCCGGAAGAGCCTTTGGAAGACAATACCCAATACACCGTACGGCTTTTGGTGGTGATTGGGAGAAAGCCCCAACCTATTAGCTGGAGCTTCCACACAGGGACAAGCAATTGACTCAAGCACGCGTCGTAATCTATCGATTAGATTGTCGGGCTTAGCTTCGCTCAACACCGGTCTACGGGTAATGCATTAGTTCTTGAATACCTGCTTCAACATAATAAAAATGCCGCTTGCTGCAAACAGGTTGCCCAGTGCCAGCAGGTAGCGATAAAGGTCCAGGCGCAGATAACCCGCCAGTGAACCTTCGGTACCAATCACCAGTGCTGCAAGGCCGTAGGCTGCTACCGCAATAATCATAAACAGCCCAAAAAATCGTTCACGCTTAAGCATGGTCACGGCTGCTGCACCCGTCACAATCAGAGATATTGTGATGGTGGTTGTGATGAAATGCTCGTGATAACCAGACTGACGGCACAGTTCAAAACCTGCCATCAGTCCAATTAATAACCGCCACCAGGCTGGACGGCTCCAGCCTAATTTCCAGCAGAATTCTGCCATGGAGAGTGCCAGTAAAGGTGGAGCCAGCGTTTTTGCAGCGGTGGTCATCGTGTTATGAGGCCCTGCCCATGCGGAAGAAAGCCCGAAGTGCAGAGTGCCCAGAATGGCACTTATACCAACCAGAAGAAACGATATGATAACGCCGGTCACTGGCATTCTTTCACTGGTGAGACGATAACTCTGCGTCATCAGAAACACACCAAAGAAACTGGAGAAAGCCAGTATGGCATCTGAGATAGCTAATGAAGTCCAGGTATATTGCATCAGGCTATCCGGGAAAAAGCTCTTTCAGCTGCGTCCAGAGTGCTCTGAATATCTTCATCGCTGTGGGCGCTGGAGATAAAGCCGGCCTCAAAAGAGGCGGGGGCCAGATAAACGCCTTCTTCCAGCATGGCATGGAAGAAACGGTTGAAGCGCTCACCGTCGCAAGCCATCACTTCTTTGAAGTTGGTTACAGCGTTCTGCTCGGTGAAGAATAGCCCGAACATAGCGCCTACCTGATTGGTGCGCAGGGCAATGCCAGCGGCCCTGGCACGCTCTTTCAGACCATCCAGCAGGTAGGTCAGCTTCTCTGTCACAGACTGGTGGAAGCCGGGTTTTGCTATCAGGTTCAGAGCGGTCAGACCAGCGGTCATGGCAACAGGGTTACCGGACAGAGTACCCGCTTGATACACAGGGCCAAGAGGGGCGATCTGTTCCATGATTTCACGCTTACCACCAAAGGCGCCAACGGGCATACCGCCACCGATAACTTTACCCAGAGTGATCAGGTCAGCCTTCACATTGTACTGCTCCTGAGCACCGCCCAGAGCCACACGGAAACCGGTCATCACTTCGTCAAAAATCAAAACGGTGCCGTACTCATCACAGATGCTGCGCAGTCCTTCCAGGAAACCGGGAACAGGTGGTACGCAGTTCATATTGCCCGCCACAGGTTCAACGATGATACAGGCAATATCGGAGCCGGACTGTTCAAAGGCAGCGCGCACGCTGTCCATATCGTTGTAGTTTACGGTGATGGTGTGCTGGGCCAGATCAGCCGGTACGCCAGGGGAATCAGGAATACCCAGAGTCAGTGCACCGGAACCGGCCTTGACCAGCAGGGAGTCGGAATGACCGTGGTAGCAGCCTTCAAACTTCATGATTTTGTCGCGGCCGGTGTAACCACGGGCCAGACGAATGGCAGACATGGTGGCTTCGGTACCAGAGTTCACCATGCGTACCATATCCATGTTAGGTACGATTTCGCACACGCGGTCGGCCATCGAGATTTCGATAGCAGTAGGGGCGCCAAAGCTCAGGCCCAGATCAACCTGCTTGTGAACGGCAGCAATAATATCCGGGTGGTTATGACCCAGAATCATGGGGCCCCAGGAGCCTACGTAATCAATGTAGGATTTGCCATCCTCATCAATCACTTTGGAGCCACTGGCTTCACGGAAAAAGACAGGAGTGCCGCCAACGCCTTTAAAGGCGCGAACAGGAGAATTTACACCCCCGGGAATGTGCTGTCGTGCCTGTTCAAACAGAATTTCGGAACGGCTCATATCTTGGGTCCTGTCTAAAAGAGTTGGTGATAGCTTTGGGCGCGACGGGTAATCGTAGCCGGCGTTTCGGGAGAGAACAGATCGTTCACTACCGCCAGCATATCCGCACCAGCTTCTACGAGTTGCGGCGCATTATCTCTGGTAATTCCGCCGATAGCTACCACTGGCAGCCGGAACTCTTTTCGGGCTTCGTTCAGCAGGGAGAGCGGTGCGGGTTTGGCATCGGGTTTTGTAACAGAAGGGAAGAAGCGACCGAAGGCAATATAGTCCGCTCCCTGCGCTGTAGCCGTGCGTGCCAGCGCCAGTGAGTTTTCACAGGTGATACCAATAATGGCTCTTTCTCCCAGCCGCTTACGGGCACTGGTGAGACCTTCATCGCTCTGACCGAGGTGAACACCGTGGGCACCGCAGGCTTCAGCCAGATCCACATCGTCATTGATTAAGAACAGAACGCCAGCCCTGTCGCACAGCGCCATCAGCATTTTAGCCTGACGCAGACGGCGTTCCTGATCCTGGCTTTTATCCCGGTACTGGAGAATAGTCATGCCACCATCAATGGCTGCCATCACACGCTCTTCGAGGGTTGCATCATCAGGCATAAGTTTGGAATCAGTAATGCCATAAAGGCCACGCAGGGCTGGAACAGACATGGGAGTCCTAAAACAAGAATGAGTATTGGCGGGTATTGTTAGTGGGGAGTGGCAGGAAAACAAGCTTTTGAACTACTCTTGCCGCGAATAATAAAAACGGATAACGGAAAGCTTTGAACTCTTTTGCTCATGTTGTAATGCTGCTCATTGTAATCGCCTATACAGGAGCGGCGCAGGCCGTCGATTTGGTCGATGAGCAAAACCTGAAAACGTATAATGTGTTTGCCAGCTCTCCGATTTATGTCACACCGTCGGGCACATTTATTCGTTACAAAGAACAGACGGTATTTGTTCAGGGTGTCCATTTACCCCATCAGGTTGTCAGCACCCTGCTGCAGGCCGGGGCAGAGGCCATTCTTCCCAAGCTGATGCATCACTTTATGGTGTTTGGCATGGCTCGGGCTGAGGGGTATATATCAGAATACAGTTACCAGAAACTAAAACGCTGGTTTCGGGAAGGGACTTTACTGAAACCTCTCGATTTCTGGTACTGGCTCAACTCATTGCGGCGTGCAGTTACACTGGGGCTGGCGACTTACGGGGAAGCTCGCAGTCGTTATCTCAATATTAAAATGGGAGATCACTTAGGGCACATTCCGTTTTATATGGGAAACCGGCTGGAACAATCTGTCTTTATTGATGTGTTCTTTGCGGAGTCAACGAACACCAGCCTCTCGGACACTGATGTGTCCCGTATTGAAGTGACCCCTCTCGCAGCTCCTGTTGACTTTCAGTGCAAGAGCTCCTGGGAGATGGCACTGGCTTATCTTGTGCACACTCTTTTAAAACATGGCGTGAAGCAGCTGCAAATACTTGAAAGGGCAGAGGGTGAACTGTTTCTCAGATGGTTTCAGGAACGAGAGGGGAGAGGTGAGGAGAGAGGTGAGGAGAGAGGTGAGGGGAAAGGTGAATGGATAAAACACTTTTTCCGCAAAGCATACTCTGTAACCGGCGAGTTGCGCAGAGAGCGGAATCTGCTTTCAGCCTTATCTCCTGAGAACCTGTACTGTGTTGCTGAGATAGTTGCCGGTAAAGCCTGCAACTGTGCTGTAGACGAAGCTTTAACCATTACAGGGGAGAAGACATTGCATCTTGCGCCTCTCCACGCTTTAGTGGGAACAGGGTATTTACGCTTTTCCGGTAGCCAGTCTTGGTCACCCGGATTGCCGGGGCAATTGTCCCTTGTAAACAGTATCTACGAGCCGGAAGTCTCTGGCCTTTCCCACCAGTTTCGTTTGCCTTACTGGGCTGCTTTGTGGGCTGAAGAGTTATTCCATCAATTGGCCGTTACTGTTGTCCGGCAGTCTGTTGATGCTGGTGAGGCGCTTTTAAATCAGTGGCTCCATCACTCTCACAGCTACACAGTTACGAAGGTTTTAAAGACAGAAGCTAATCTGGCGGGAGAAAAAAAACCAACGGTTGAGCTTGTACAAGATCGGTCAGGAAAGTCATGGGTAAGAAAATCAGCCCCATGGAAACCCATATGTTCAACCAATCAGTATTGTTTTCTTCACCTTGCGGAGGAAGCTCATATTCTTTCCCACTTAAATCACAAAAATATAGTGAAGTATCACGACAGCTGGCTGGAGAGATCGGGCAGTGATCAGACGCGATTGCTCATGATTGAGGAATATGGAGGAGCGGTCACACGTGAAAATCCACCGAAAAACCTCAGGGAGTTTAAAACCATGATGACGGATGCGCTGAAGGCGGTTGAGGCAGCAGAGAATGCAGGTGTCGCTCACTTTGATATCAGCGATGCCAATTTGGTGAAAGATGAAAGCGATGTTGTTCGACTGATTGATTTTGGTGTGGCACGCCATTTAGATAAAAGCGGGCACGCCTACCCTCAGCGCGGTACGGATACTTACTTGGATCCCAATCGATATAGCTGGAAGAAAACATCCCATAAAACAGATATCTGGGCTTTGGGAACAGTAGGGCTTAACTGGATTCGCAATTTCAAAATAAAAGGAGCTGACATAGCAGGGCGTGCCCTGATGGTGGCGAATAGAAATCGTGAACCGTTTGACCTTGGAAACTATCTGGATACAGATTCAGAGTTGTTTAATTTCCTCAATAGTATGCTGAGCCAGGATATGGACAGGCGCCCCACGGCCAGAGATCTGCTGAAACATAAGTTTCTGCAGGAGAGAACATCTCCCAGATCCCGTTAACAGAATAGTTAGCAAACCCTATGGTAAATCCGTCTATGCTTTCCCAAGATTGATAAGAAAGGTTGTTCGACACGTGAAACTAATAATCAGATTAGTGCTGGGGATTGTTGCTGGGGTGCTCATTGGACTGTTTTTGCCGGAGGTTGTTACAAAGGCTTTGGTGACATTCAAAGGAGTCTTCGGAGAGTTTTTGAATTTCACTGTGCCTCTTATCATTTTGTTTTATGTGATGTCCGGAATCGGCAGCATGCAAAAAGGCTCTGGTCGCATGCTGGGATTGACACTGTTTTTTTCCTATGCCTCAACCATTGCTGCGGGCGTGTTGGCATTTCTGGTTGCCAGAGAAGTTCTTCCTGTACTGGTGAACACTTCCGCTGAAAATGTCACTCAGGGAGCCATTATCACACCCTGGATTTCAATAGATTTACCTCCTATCCTCAGCGTCGCCACAGCACTGGTCACTGCTTTTATGTTTGGTATGGGTGTGTCCGTTACCCGAAGCAGGGAGTTGCTTGAGCTGATGGATCATGCTCGAGATATTGTTGAACTTGTTCTTTTGAAGGTCATACTTCCGGGGCTTCCTCTTTATATCTGTTCAGTTTTCGCGGAAATGGGCGCGTCTGGCACTGTGTTCTCAACACTCTCAACTTTTGCCTGGGTTTTGGGCATGGCTATCATTCTGCATTGGGTATGGTTGTTGATACTGTTCTCTATTGTGGGAGCAGGAACGGGCCGTAACCCGTTGAATATGATGAAAATCATGATGCCCAGCTATATTACAGCGGTAGGAACGCTGTCCAGTGCGGCTGCCATCCCGGTTACCGTAGACTGCGCCCGCAAGCTGCGCCTCAATGCTCATGTTGTAGATTTCGCAATTCCCCTATGTGCCACGATTCATCTCTCTGGCAGTGCAATTACCCTGACAGTGTGCGCCTCGGCTGTGATGCTGATGTCGGCGACAGGCCTGGTGAGTATTGGCGTATTCTTTCCCTTTTTGATGACACTGGGAGTAACACTGGTGGCGGCACCGGGTATTCCCGGTGGTGCGGTGATGGCCTCTATCGGTTTGTTGGTGAGCATGCTGGGTTTTGATGACTCTGCCGTAGCTTTAATGATTGCGCTTTATCTGGCTCAGGACAGTTTTGGTACTGCCTGTAATGTAACTGGTGATGGGGCTATTGCTACGATTGTGGATTATATCGGAGCGGACAGATGGGAACATGCCGAAGGCGACTCCCGGCATCGCCATACCGAGAATCAAAGTCAGGGATAGGCGAATAATCAGCTATTTCCTGGAGATAGAAATGAAAAGAAGACGCTTTTTAGGCAACCTTGTTACCGCCAGCGCACTGGCAGGCGCGTCCAGTGTATATGGTGGTCAGTGTATAAAAGTACCTGCCAGTGGGGCTGGCCCTATGAAACCTTTGAATAAACCATTTCTCGAGAACGACCTTACCCGTGTTTACCCTAATGGCCCAGAAGCGGTTGGCCAGAAAATGACATTATCAGGTCAAGTGGTAAATGAAGATTGTGAACCTTACAGTGGCGCGGAGGTTGTGATCTGGCAGGCTTGTGTGAATGGCATCTACAACCATCCCAACGAGGCAAGAAAAGGTTGGCGTGACCCAAACTTTCGTTATGAAGGCCGGTATATGACCGGCGACAATGGCGCCTATATTTTCCACACAATTCTGCCGGGCTCTTACCCTGTTCCAGCACGAGCCGATGCTGAGCGAGGGCTGGTGGCTTTTCGTGCGCCCCATGTACATTTCACTGTTACAATTCCCGGGCAGGAACCCTTCACTTCACAGATGTTTTTTGACTTGTTCGAGCTGACGAATCGGTTTGATCTGGTGCTTTACAAGAAAACGGAGAAACAGTGCGCACTGCTCACGGCAAGGGTGGAGGAACCGGAAAATCAGAGTCTCCCGATGAGGGCGCACTTTGATATCGTGATTTAAATAAGCGGCAATGCAGGTATAACTACTCACTCCCAGTTTATAAGAGGGAGAATATGATTGCTTGGTTCAGCTTACTCAGAATTAAAAAGAGAAACCAGGCAGCATTATGGATCACCTCAAAAAACTGGGGACGCAACCGGTTGGCCAGTTACTATGGAACATGTCTTTGCCCGCTGGTGCCGGGCTAATGTCCATCATGCTTTACAACGTTGTGGATACCATCTTTGTAGGACGCTTTGCCGGCCCCCTGGCAATTGCCGGGGTCTCCATTGTTATTCCTGTTCTGAATCTGTTGCCCACCTTTGGCATGGCCATTGGCATAGGCGCGGGTTCGGTGATTTCCCGTGCTTTGGGGGCTGAAAACCGCCCGCAGGCTCACAGAGCATTTGGGAATGCTGTTTCCTCTGCAGCAGTCATCTGTGTTCTTCTCACAGTGTTCGGTTATTTGTTTACCGATGAGGTTTTGGCAGCCTTCGGTGCCCGGGGTGATATGTTGCCTTATGCCCGCACTTATTACCGCACTGCTCTGCTTGGCATTCCCTTTGTTGGCGTATGGATGTGCCTGAACAGTATTCTGCGGGCTGAGGGCCACAGCCGTCAGGCCATGGGAGGCATGTGGTTCGGCGCTATTTTGAATGTCATCCTCGATGCTGTTCTGATTGCTGGATTTGGTATGGGGCTGACCGGTGCGGCTATCGCGACTGTTATCTCACAGGCTTTATCGTTGCTTTACTCCCTGCACTTTTATTCCCGGGGACGTAGTATTTTCAGTTTCTCCCTGAAAGATATGGTGTGGGAGAAACCTCTGTTGAAGGAGATCCTTTCTCTGGGAGCATCCTCCCTTGCACGACAAGGTGCGGGCAGCATGATGGTGGTTGCCCTGAACTATAACCTTTACCTGTACGGCGGCAGTATGGCCGTTGCAGTGTATGGAGTTATCAACCGTATTTTCTCCCTGATGATGGTTCCGACCATGGGAACGACGCAAGGTTTTCTTCCCGTGGCAGGCTATAACTACGGTGCCAGGCGTTATGACCGTGTTAAAGAAAGTCTTCTGACCTCTATCAAAACCACCTCGATTCTGAACGTCTTTATTGGTGGCTCAGTGTTTTTATTTCCGGAAGCCGCTATTGGCGTATTTACTGATGAACCGCTGGTGATGGAGTACGGCACGCTGGGCCTTCGTACTCTAACTTTGTTTATGCCGCTGATTCCTGTTCAGATCATTGGCAGTGGTTATTTTCAGGCGGTGGGTAAGCCGCTTTATGCCTTGTGTTTAACCATAAGCCGGCAGATTGTTTTATTGATTCCGCTGATCTTTATTCTGGGGCACTTTTATCAGGTTGCTGGAGTGTGGATGGCTTATCCAGTGTCGGATATGCTCTCCAGTTTGCTGGTGCTGGGTTTTCTACGCAAGGAGTGGCTGAAGCTCGAGCAGGAAGAGACGTTGAAAGCGAAAGCAGAGTATGCGCAGGCAGCCTGAGAAGACATTCTGACAATCGTTTTTTGTTTCTCTGGCTATGATAAGTACCCAACCCCTTATTCCTTGGAGAGCGGCTCGGGTACTTAGGTGGCATGTTAATGTCATTTGAGTTGTCTGCAAAGAGTTCTTATCTCCTGGATACTTGGAGGTTCGCATGCATAGTTGGTTTCCAGGTTCTTTATTCCTGTTGTTTAAGTACCCGGGCCATTGCTTTCGCATAATGATGGCGAGTGGATTTTTTCGCTCTTCAAGGAACAGCGTCGGGAGCGTAGCCCGCTACGTGATAAGAGTTGTGACGCAGCAAGGGCGGAAAAAGACGCCGCCAGACTATGCGAAAGCAATGGTCCGGGTACTTATCTTAATGTGCCCAGTGAGCAATGCTGACACCATTTTGGTCACAGGAGGCCTGGGCTATATCGGCTCCCATGTCGTACTGGAACTCATGGAGGAAGGTCATTCTGTTGTGGTTTTTGATAATGGCTCAAATGCCTCGCGGGATGTTATAGACTCTGTCAGTCGACTTGCTGCTGGCAAGGGGAGGGTTGATCTTTTTGAGGGGGATATAACAGAGCCAGCACAAATGGATAAAGTGTTTCAGGAGTACAGCGCTATAAGCACTGTTATACATTGCGCAGGGTTGAAATCTGTTGCGGAGTCTGAACGAGAACCTGATCTTTACAGGGCAGTAAACGTAACAGGAACCAGCCATTTGCTCAGTGCTATGGAGCGGGCAGGAGTGAAACATTTTATTTTCAGTTCATCAGCAACAGTATACGGAAACTCGGCTATTTTACCTATGCTGGAAACAGCACCTTTGAGCCCTCAAAGTCAGTATGGAAAAAACAAAGTAGAGATTGAGAAGAATTTGCATGCATGGCAGAAAAAGAATGGTGGAATCGTCGTTGTTCTTCGCTACTTCAACCCTATTGGTGCTCACAAATCTGGCCTGTTGGGTGATCGCCCTAAAAAAGAGGCTGCGAATCTGTTACCCGCTATTCTTGAAACTGTCAGTGGAAAGCGCCCTGAACTGACGATATATGGAGGATACAATACTCCGGACGGAACAGGCATTCGGGACTATATCCATGTTGTCGATCTTGCCCGAGGTCACCTTCAAGCCCTGAAATATGAACCCGATAACGATGGTGTTTATATATTCAATCTGGGTCTTGGGAAGGGTTATAGCACACAGCAGGTAGTGGATGCTTTCATCCAGGAGACAGGGCTAACTATTAAACAAAGAAGGGGGCAACGACGTGAAGGAGATGTTGACGCCTGCTATGCCGATAACACACGCGCTCTTCAACAGCTCAATTGGAAACCTGAATACCAGCTTAATGATATGCTCAGCCATGCATGGTTGAGCCATAAATCTTCACTGATGTGATGGGATGGTTCGCCCCGTTTTCAAGAGTCCGCACATCATCGCGTACGGCAACAAGCTGCCTGAGACGCCTTCGGCGCCTCACACGCAGGCTACATGGACTCGTTATGCTCTCAATCATAATCTTGCTCTAATAAATCCTTTAAACGGTCTATTTCTTGTTTGTGACTTTCTCTTAATTGATCTCGTTCTTCTCTCTGCTTTTGAATTAGTACTTGTTTTTCAAATGTTCTAGTTCCTTGTCGCTGCTCATCTTGGATTCTCTGGAGGATTGTCATTTCACATGAGTGCCTAAAATATAGTCGATTTACATATCTTTTTATTTCTTCTTTGCTTGGTCTTCCACACATTGGGCAAATCGGATTAACGGAAAGGCAATACTCAATACAATCGCTATGAAAAATGTGATGGCACTCTAAGGTTTTTGCATCACCTTCAATATTGCATAGGCATATTGCGCAGGTTTCATTTGCTTGTAGCTGTTGGCTCATTAGGGTTATATAAGATAAAAAAATGATAAGGGTTTTCATGCCTTACTTACCTTTAGGTGAGAGCTGGAACGGAGCCAGTTCTCACCATGTATATTCCAAATTAATTCAACTCTTTATCTTTCCAGAATTTAGTGCCTTTGATGGTGGCTTGCAGGGCTAAACCGGTTTCTGTCATGGTATACACTGTAACGTCACCGTAATAGGCTTCGCCTTCGAGCGAGCCGCCTTTCTTAGCTGCTTTAGCAGAAGCATCGGCATTACCGCCAAAAGTCCAACCATTGTCAATAAAGTGATTCATGGCAGCCGCTGTGTGGAATACCATCACAATGCGGTAATCCTTGGCACCAAGCCCTAAGCCCACACCAGCTTCTGCCATATTCATATATGTATGTTGCTTAGTCTGCCTATTTGTCACTACGCCGTAACCAGTGCCAGCCGACAAAAGGATAAGATTAATATTAGCGTTGCTGAAAACGGCATAGCCTGGGGCTGAATTGATCTGTGCACGGGTATTTGGTTTTTTAGCAAAGAGCTGCGCTAGAACCTCATCCTTCATTTTAAGGATCTCCCGCTGTTTTTCTGCTTTACTACCATCGCCCATTGATGCACAGCCGACCAGAGTAAAAATCAGCAAAAAAATAGTGGTAAGGCGGAACGTTGACATGGTGTACCCTTTCTTCACTAAAAAAATCATATGAGAAGGCTTATTTTACACTACAAACAACGACAATGATCGTATATAAAAGCCGCATCCCAAAACCTGCAAAGTAGCACACCAGTCTGGTATCCGCAGTTTCAGAAACTCTGCCCGGCGAGCAGGAGCTCCCCGGTTCAGAAATTTTTTAGCTTCAATGCCCGACGAAGAGTTTCACAACTGCAGCTTCAGCCATCAATCCTCTTGTACTTCATTCGATGCGGATTAAGCTTCTGTTCTTCGGGTAATGAAGCCTCGTACTCGGTGTAGTTACCTTCAAAGAAGGTCACCTTGGAATCACCTTCGTAAGCCAGAATGTGAGTGGCTACGCGGTCGAGGAACCAGCGGTCGTGGGAGATCACCATGGCGCAGCCGGGGAAGGCCAGCATGGCTTCTTCCAGTGCACGCAGGGTTTCTACGTCCAGGTCGTTGGAGGGTTCGTCCAACAGCAGTACGTTACCGCCGTGCTTCAGGGTTGCGGCCAGTTGCAGACGACCACGCTCACCACCAGACAATTCACCCACACGCTTCTGCTGATCACCGCCCTTGAAGTTAAAGCGACCAATGTAGTTGCGGGAAGGTACTTCATAGTTGTTGATGCGCAGGATGTCCTGACCGTCGGAAATTGCTTCCCATACAGTTTTGGTGTCGTCCAGATCATCACGCAGCTGCTGCACGTTGGAGATCTTCACGGTTTCACCCAGCTCGATGGAACCGGCATCAGGTTGTTCCTGACCGGTGATCATCTTGAACAGAGTGGACTTACCGGCACCGTTACCACCGATGATGCCGACAATGGCACCCTTGGGAACGCTGAAGCTCAGGTCGTCGATCAGCAGGCGGCCATCAAAGCCCTTGGATATGCCGTTAACCTCGATCACCTTGTCACCCAGACGTGGGCCGGGTGGAATGTAGATTTCGTTGGTTTCGTTACGGGCCTGGAATTCCTGTGACTGCATCTCTTCAAAGCGTGCCAGACGCGCCTTGGACTTGGACTGACGACCCTTGGCGTTAGAACGTGCCCATTCCAGTTCGTGGGCCATGGCTTTGCGGTGAGCGTCCTGCTGTTTCTGCTCAGTTTCCAGGCGGGCTTCTTTCTGCTCCAGCCAGTTGCTGTAGTTGCCTTCCCATGGAATACCGTATCCACGGTCCAGTTCCAGAATCCAGTTAGCCGCATTGTCGAGGAAGTAGCGATCGTGGGTGATCGCCACAACAGTACCGGGGTATTCGCACAGGAATCGTTCCAGCCAGCCTACAGATTCAGCGTCCAGGTGGTTGGTAGGTTCGTCCAGCAGCAGCATGTCCGGGTTGGACAGTAATAAACGACACAGGGCTACACGACGACGTTCACCACCGGAGAGATTGGCAACGTTGGCATCCCACTCTGGAAGACGCAGGGCATCGGCGGCCACATCCAGCTTACGCTCGATGTTGTGGGCGTCGGCGGCCTGGATAATGTTTTCCCACTTGGCCTGTTCTTTGGCCAGTTTGTCGAAGTCGGCATCAGGCTCTGCGTAGGCTGCGTAAACAGCGTCCAGCTTGGTCTGGGCTTCTTTCAGCTCGCTCAGGGCTTCTTCAACCACTTCACGAACAGTTTTGTTTGGATCGAGTTCTGGCTCCTGTGGCAGGTAGCCAACATTCAGATCAGGTTGTGGACGGGCTTCACCGTCGAACTCCTGATCAACACCCGCCATGATGCGCAGCAGAGTGGACTTACCGGCACCGTTAAGGCCGAGGACACCAATTTTCGCGCCGGGGAAGAAGGACAGGGAAATATCCTTCAGGATCGTGCGCTTGGGTGGCACGATCTTACTGACGCGGTTCATGGTATAAACGTATTGAGCCATCAGACAATGTCTCTCGGAAAGGAAGGAATGAAGTAAACCGCTAAACATACTGAATAGAGGGGAATAGGGCAATCATTCCGGTGATTCCCGTCCGGGAATCTGGCCTGATCGACCACCACAGGGTTTGCCCGGGTGGCCGGTGTAACTTTTAAAAACGAATCTTATACGGCAATGGCCTGTTGAGGAGCGTTTTGAGTGGTGAATAGACTATCCACCCGTTGTCCGGTATCAGCGTCAAACCAGTGCCAGTGGTTACGGTTAATCTTCAGGGGAAGTGTCATGCCCTCTTCTAAGTGCTCTGATTTGTTCAGCTTCACAATCAGCTTTTCCGTCGTACCTTGCAGAACACCAACAGCCTGCAGCTCTGAGCCAAGCTGCTCCACCAACTCTACGGACATTGTAAAGTCTGCCTGTGCCGGTGTGCTGCACGTCAGGTCTTCAGCACGTAAGCCGAGGGTGATGGTGCGCGAGTCTGATACACCGGCAATCTTGATGTGTTCGCCGTTGGATAACTGCGCACCTGTGGCAGTGAGCTGAACATCAAGAAAATTGATAGACGGCGTACCCAGAAAGCCTGCCACAAATCGGGTGGCCGGACGACTGTAAAGCTCTTCCGGAGTTCCTGTTTGTTCGGGGTGGCCGTTATCCATAACCACCAGCCGGTCAGCCAGTGTCATGGCTTCAATCTGATCATGGGTCACATAAAGTGCGGTGGTGCCCAGCTGACGCTGCAGTTTTTTGATCTCGATGCGCATTTGTCCACGAAGCTTGGCATCAAGGTTAGAGAGAGGCTCGTCAAACAGAAACAGCTTCGGGTCACGGACAATCGCCCGTCCCATAGCCACACGCTGACGCTGACCACCGGACAGCTGGCCGGGCTTACGATCAAGAAGGTGCGTCAGTTGAAGAACCTCTGCCGCCTGTTGAACCTTTGAGGCAATTTTGTCCTTGGGCACTTTTCTGTTTTTCAGGCCGTAGGCCATATTGTTGAAAACGGTCATATGGGGATACAGGGCATAGTTTTGAAACACCATAGCGATGTCCCGCTCTGCCGGTTCCCGCTCATTGACGAATGTTTCGTCAATGAGCAATTTGCCAGAGGTGATCTCTTCCAGGCCGGCAACCATACGCAGCAGTGTTGATTTGCCACAGCCCGATGGGCCAACGATGACGACAAACTCTCCGTCGTTGATTTCAAGATCAATACCGTGAATTGCCTGAAAACCATTGTCGTAGGTTTTTGCCAGTTGATGAAAACTTACCTGAGCCATTCTGAAGTCCTGTTATTTTTCGGTTTCCACAAGCCCTTTGACAAACATCTTCTGGAAGATAACAACAACCAGAACAGGCGGGATAGTGGCCAGTACAGTTAAGCCAAAAGCGATATTAAACTGAGGTAACGTGCCGCCCTCATTGAGAGTCTGGAAGACCTGACGAATACCAATCACAATGCTGTAATATTCCGGGTCAGTGGTCATAAGCAGGGGCCAGAGATACTGATTCCAGCCTGCTACAAACATGATGATAAAAATGGCTGCCATCATGGTGGTTGAAAGTGGAATAAGAATATCTATAAAGAAACGCAGTGGGCCTGCGCCGTCGATGCGTGCGGCTTCAAGCAACTCCGCCGGAACGGATCGGTAGAACTGGCGAAAGAAGAACGTGCCGGTGGCCGAAGCGATCAAAGGGACAATCAGGCCGGTATAGCTGTTCAGCAGATTCAGTTTGGCCACAACCTCATAGGAAGGAATGATACGCACTTCCAGAGGTAGCAGCAGTGTCATGAATATCATCCAGAACAGTGGCACAGCCAGAGGGAAGCGGAAGTACACCAGGGCATAAGCGGCAATCATTGAAATAATGACTTTACCTATGGCAAACCCCAGCCCCAGAATCAGGCTGTTCAGCAGCATGCGCCAGGCGGGTGCGGAAAGCAGGTCGGAACCCATCAGTATCTGGCTGTAAGTCTCATAGCCATAGCTCCCCGGAAGAAACTGCAGCCCCTCCCTGAATAGCGCCTCTGGGCTATGGGTGGATGACATCAATGCAATCCACAAGGGCATCACTAAAAAAAGCGCTCCGCTTATTAACACACTGTGGCGAAACAGAGCCTGCAGACGTTTTTTATTGATCACTGTTTTCACCTGCATCAATAGTGCACTTTTTTGTCGATAAATTTGAACTGGAACACTGTTAGCACCACCACAAAAACCATAAGCATGACGGACTGTGCAGAGCTGCCACCAAAGTCAGCTCCCAGGAATCCATCCTGATAAATTTTATAGACAAGTGTCGTCGTAGAACCTCCCGGGCCGCCTTTTGTGGTCAGGTCGATAATGCCGAAGGTTTCGAAGAATGCGTAGGTGGTGTTAATCACCAGCAAAAAGAATGTGGTTGGCGCCAGCAGTGGGAAAGTAATCGTCCAGAAGCGCTTAATCGCTCCGGGGCAGTCAATACGTGCCGCTTCTAAAACAGAGTTCGGTACGCTCTGCAGGCCGGAAAGAAAGAAAATAAAGTTAATGCTGAGTTGTTTCCAGACCGCGATCAGTACCACCACAAATATGGCATCACTGCTATTACGGTTGTGGTTGAAATCAAAACCGATGTTATTCAACAGTTGATACAGGTCCCCCACAAGCGGGCTGAATAGCAAGCCGCCAATCAATCCCGCAGCGGGTGGGGCAATGGCGTAGGCCCACATCAGCAGCGTTTTATAAGTGTCAGCCCCACGAATCACCTGATTGGCCTGCACCGCCAGAAGCAATGACAGAGCGATGGAAAAGACTGTCACCAGTGCGGAAAACAGCAGAGTGAACAGTACCGTGCTGGTGTACTCAGGGTCATCCAGCACCTCGGCATAGTTCAGAAAGCCAACAAACTCACTGGACAGGCCAAAGGCATCCTCCCTATAAAACGATTGTTGCACCGCCTGACCAGCGGGCCAGAGAAAGAAGATCAGGATGATAATGATCTGCGGGGCGACAAAAATATACGGCACCCAGCTGTGTTTAAACGGATGGCTTTGCACAGACGACTCGATATTTTCCGTGAGTATGAAAGAGTGCCGAAACAGAGCCGGCACACCGTATCGGTTTCTTACTTGTGCGCTTTATTTATACGTCGCGTTAAAGCGTCTCAGTAATCGGTTGGACTCTTGCTCAATGGCATGAAAGGCTGAGTCAACACTGGTTTGGCCAGAGAGCAGGCGTTCGTAGTTTTTGAACAGACTTTCACGAATCTGCACGTAGTAGCCCAGGCGGTAGCCTTTGCTCCATTCGCCGGATTCCTGGCTCAGCTGCAGCATGCCTACTTCTGCATCTGGCATCTCTTTGTAGAGGTTGGTTTTTTGGGCCAGATCGTAAGCCGCGTTAGTAATGGCGACATAACCGGTTTCTTTGTGCCAGAGCAGCTGGGTTTCCGGGCTGGTCAGGAACTTGAAGAACTCGGCAACGCCTTTGTATTCATCTTTACTGTGTCCTGAAAAACTGAAAAGTGCCGCACCGCCGATAAAGGTGCTTTTGGGTTCATCAATCAGGTTGCTCCAGTAGGGCAGGAAGGTTGTGCCGAACTCGAAGTCTGTCGTTTGCTTCAGGTTGCCGAAGGAGCCGGAAGAACCCAGCCACATAGCGACTTTTCCCTGAACAAAGGCATCCTGGTTATCACCCCAGTTACGGCCGTAGTAACCGTAGTAGCCTTCATCCAGCCAGTCCTTGACTTTGGACCAGTGCATTTTCAGGGCATCATTGTTATAAAGAATTTTTACGTCAGTGGTGTCGTAACCGTTATTGCCGGTAGCCATTGGCAGGTTATGACGAGAGTGGAAGTTCTCGGAGAATATCCAGGGGCTGTGGGACTGAGACAGTGCAGTGTAACCGGCCGCTTTCAGTTTGGGTGCGATGGTCTCAAATTCTTCCCAGGTAGCTGGAGGCTCGGCAATACCGGCTTTCTTCAGCGCTTCCTTGTTGTAATACAGCAAAGGAGTGGAGCTGTTAAAAGGCATTCCGATCATTTTCCCGTCAGAATCCGCATAGAAGTAGCGAACGCCGGACAGGTAGTCATTTTTGTCAAATGCCGCACCACTGTCTTCCAGCAGATCCTGAACCGGATACACCGCACCTTTCGCGTTAATGATTGTGGCGGCACCGGCATCGAACACCTGGATAATATGGGGAGCATTTCTGGCCCGAAAGGCTGCGATACCTGCTGTCATCGTATCTTCATACCCGCCTTTGTTGATGGCGGTCAGCCTGTATTCACTCTGACTTTCGTTGAACTGGTTAACGATGGTCGTCACCATCTCACCATTACGACCGGCCATGGCGTGCCAGAAGGTTAGCTCTGTCACAGCGTGAGCCGCGATGGAGGATGCGGTTAAACCAGCGACCGCAATTGCTTTCAGGAATGTTGTTTTCATTATGACTCTGCCTGTTGGATGTTCAGGTGGAGTCTAAGAGCCACTTATGACGGTTTTGTGACTATACAAAAACCTTACCCTATAAAAATGTTTTCGTTTGGTGACCATGGATACCGCTTATGCTAGCCTCCCCGCGAAATTTTTATCCCTATCAAATTACAGGTGTAATCAATGCGGGTGTTAGCCTGCCATGAATGTGGAATTAAGCAGCTTGCTCCCCGGACGATTCCCCATGCCGAAAGTGGTTATCGTGTACAGTGCGTCCGATGTGACGGGACGCTGATTACTAATCGCCCCGGCTTTGAAGACCGCGTGCTTGGCTTTTCCCTTGCCGGGCTGATTATGTTAGCCATGTCGTTTGTCTTTCCATTTCTGACGCTGGAAATATCTGGCCGCATTCAGCATATGACGCTGCTCTCAGGGCTGGAAACCGTTTGGCAGCAGGGCTATGGGTTTCTGGCAGTGATTACCGGGCTGATGGTGGGTGTTTTGCCCGCAGGTTTGCTGATTGCGTTGGCCTACTGTGTGCTGGTTTACCGTTTTACCCATCAGGCCCCCAAACACACGCTCTGGCTGGAGAAGGTGCTGGAGTGGTTTATTGGCTGGAATATGGCGGATGTTTTTCTGGTGGGTGTGTTGGTGTCGCTGGTGAAACTGTCATCTTTGGCGAGTGTTGTGCCCGGCCTTTCCTTTGTCGCTTATATCGCCTTCAGTCTTTGTTTGATTATGGCTATGGCCAGCCTTGATCACCATCAACTGGAATCCTGGTTTACGGATAATCACTCTCTTGAAAGTCAGAAGGCCCCTGTTAACCCGTCGATAATGCTGCAGCGTTGCTGGGCTTTACTGATAGCCGCTGCCATTTGTTTTATCCCTGCAAATCTTCTCCCGATCACTGTCACCACGGTCTTAGGCAAAAGCAGCCCGAGCACCATTATGGGAGGGGTTGTGGTGCTGTGGGAGATGGGGTCTTACCCTGTGGCCTGTGTCGTTTTCTTTGCCAGTATTTTTGTGCCCGTAGCCAAGATTCTCTCTTTGGCCTTTCTGTTTATCAGCGTTCAACGGGGCATGGATACACGACAAAAGGAACGTATAGCGCTATATCGGCTGACTGAACTCTTTGGGCGCTGGTCCATGATTGATGTGTTTGTGGTGGTCATGCTGGTGTCCCTTGTGCAGTTTAATACGCTGGTGGCCTTTTATGTGGGGCCTGCCGTGTATGCATTTTTGGCTGTGGTTGTGCTAACCATGCTGGCGGCGGAGAGCTTTGATCCAAAAACCATCTGGTCTGAAGCAGATCGTCTTCAACAAAACCAACAATCTTCCAAAGATTGTTTAAATCCAGCTTCAGCCCACGGACATGTCCAATGATGAAAACCGAGTCGACCTCCATGCCTGAAGCCCGTGTTGTACGAGGGCGTAAACTCTCCATTTTGTGGTTGTTGCCGCTGTTAGCCCTGATGATTGGCGGCTGGATGCTGTGGTATCACTACTCCCATATGGGGCCGAGAATTACTATCAGCTTTCATACGGCTGATGGCATTGAATCGGGTAAAACACAGGTGAAGTTCCGCAATGTGGTGGTGGGTGAAGTTGTTGGGGTTCAGCTTGATAATGACTTGAGCGGGATTAATGCCACGGTTCAGATGACAGCCGAAAGCACAAAGCTGATTCACGACGACACCCGCTTCTGGATTGTGCGACCACGGGTGTCTGCTGGCGGAATCTCCGGTTTAAGCACCTTGCTCTCCGGTACCTATATTGAGTTGAGCCCTGGTACCAGCGATGTGTCTGCGGAGCGGTTTGTGGGGGATGAGAATCCGCCGGTGTCGCAGCCGGATGCTGCGGGTTTGCGGGTGTCTCTCTATAGTCACAAACGGGGTTCGCTAAGTATTGGCGATCCTGTTCTTTATAGCGGTTTTCAGGTGGGCAAAGTAGAAGAGGTAAGCTTTGACCTCAAAAACCGGCAGGTACGCTATCAGCTGTTTATCAACGAGCCTTACAACCAGCTTGTATCAGACGAAACCCGGTTCTGGAATGCCAGTGGTATTGATTTAAAGGCCGATGCGGCTGGCGTTGTCCTACGAATGGAAGGCTTGGAAACCGTGCTAAGTGGAGGTGTTGCTTTTGCGACACCAGAAGGCGCAACAGCCAGTGTGCCAGTGAGCGATAATCATATCTTTAAGCTTTATCCTGATTTCAACAGCACAACGGAGCAGGAGTACTCGGTCGGTTATGATTTTGTGTTGCTGTTTGATGAAACAGTACGAGGGCTGGAGCCCGGTGCTGAGGTGAGCTTTCGTGGTATCAAAATCGGTTATGTGAAGCGGATCGCTTTGGATATTTTCACCAAGAAGGTGGGCAGCCAGAAAAATGCGATCCCTGTAGTGATCTCTGTTCAGCCGGAACGAATCGGTAAACCGGGAGCCTCAAAGAAGGAGGTCGTCCAAATGCTTAACGATGCTATTCATGAAGGTATGCGCGCCTCGTTGAAATCTGGCAACCTGTTAACCGGTGGCAAGTTTGTGGATGTGGATTTTTATGAGCACGAAGCCACCAAAAAAGTGAAGTTGACAATGTTTCACAACTATCCGGTTCTGCCGACAAAGCCCGGAGAGTTTTCTGGGATTGGTGAACAGGTTTCCACGCTGCTCACAAAGCTGAACGATCTTCCCCTTGAGAAAACCGTAGCGGACTTGAATCGCACTCTGAGTGCTGCAGAAAAAAGCATGGCCAGTCTCCATAGTCTTCTGGATGACAAAAACACAAAACAGCTGCCTGACAGTGCTGCGCAAACTCTGAAAACGGCCCGGAAGTTACTCGGTGATTACTCTGCACAAGGCGCTGCTTATAAAGACCTGCAGGGCACACTGAACAGCCTGCAAACATTGGTGTGGCAGCTCAAACCTATAGTGCGAGAGCTCAGTCAACAGCCTAATTCTCTGATATTCAATCGGGAGCCTGAAAAGGATCCTCAACCGGCTCAGGGCCAATAAAATGCTGAAGATTGTTAAAGCCCCGGTTTTGCTGGCTCTATTGTTCCTCACAGGTTGCGCCAGCAATACGACAGCGCCTGTTTACCTTTTGCTGAATGAGTCTGCACCTGTGCAGAGCGAGAATGTGTCTCTGCAACCGGTTAGCAATAAGACTGTAAGGGTGACAGTGGCTGACTACCTGCGCCAGCCCCAGCTGGCTATTTCAGTAGGCAATGGCAAGGTGCAGTTCAGTGATAACTATTACTGGGCTGAGCCTCTGGATAAGGCCATCAAGTATGTTCTGAGGCAGCAGCTTGAGCAGGTTGCACCAGGGAAGCTTTTGTCTGTTGAAGTGGATGTGCAGCGACTGAATATCTTCTCCAGCGGAACAGTGGAGATTAGCGGCGAGATTCGTGTGGATCGAGGCAATGGGTTTGTTGGGCAGCGCTTTCGGCTGATGAGGGAGAACGCTTTTACTGACTATTCGGATGTTGCTGGAGTGGTACCGGATATGTTTGGGGAGTTGGCTTGGGTACTTAACAGGCATTTGAGCTCAGGGTGCGATTAACCACGATTTTTGTGGCTTTTAGTGTCTGTAACAATATGCAGACATTTCACATATGTACCTATACACGATGAAGAACTTACTTATTGCTGCACTCCTGCTAAGTCTCACAGGCTGTGCTTCTATCGTTTCTAAAAGTGATTACCCGGTTCGTATTACTGCCAGTGAAAAAAATGTTAATTACACCATCAAGGATGAAAATGGTGTTGAAGTCGCCACTGGTCAAACTCCTGATGTTGTTACTCTGCCCGCTTATGATGGTTTTTTTGATGGGCAAACCTACACAGTCAAAGCAGAAAAAGGCGATAAAAAGGGAGCTGAAATCCTGGATTCAAAAATTGATGGCTGGTACTTGGGTGGCAACATTTTTGTAGGTGGACTTATTGGCTGGTTTATTGTTGACCCTGCAACAGGTGCAATGTGGCGCCTGCCTGATAACGTGCACGTGAATATGAAATAGTTCTGCAGTTGGGTTGGTCATAGAGTGGCGATTCGTAAACTGCCAACCTGGGTCTGGTTTGGAGGTGTTCTGCTCACCTGCAATGCGGGCATGGTTAACGCTATTGTGTTTATGAGCTTTGCCCGTCAGTCGGTTACTCACGTAACGGGTTCTATTACCCTTGCAGGCAGTGCGCTGGCTCAGGGACAATTTAATGATGCCATGCATCTGGCATTTGTGATTCTGTCGTTTTTTCTGGGTTCTGTACTGAGCGGGATTATTACCCGGGGTAGCAAGCTCAGGCTCGGCCGCCGTTATGGTTTTGCGTTGCTGGTTGAAAGTTTAATGCTGGTTGCATCCATGCTTCTGTTTAAAGACGGAATGGCGGCTGGGAAGTATCTGGCATCCATGGCCTGTGGGCTGCAGAATGGTATGCTGACAACCTTCAGCAGTGCCATTATAAGAACAACCCATTTAACGGGAATGGTGACCGACCTTGGCACAAAGATTGGCCACTGGATGACGGGGAAGACGATCGATAAACGACGGTTTTTTCTCTACGTACTATTGATCTGCGGTTTCTTCACCGGCGCAATAACAGGTTCTCTCATGTTTTCCCGAATCGGCTACAATGCTCTGATGGTGCCAGCAATGGTGACCGGGTTCACCGGAATTCTATATACCTATTACGTGAACCATCTCCGCAAAACCAACGGCAGTATTATGATTGGCGAGTAAGGCAGCTGGGGAGTAAGGCCATGGGAGTGCACGGCCTTGGTCGTTTTACTGGTTTGTCAGTGTATTGAAGAGCTCAAGCAAGTTATCAACATCTTCTTCGGTATTGTCGTGGGAGGTAATGAGTCGCACCAGATTCTGGCCTGGGTCAAATGTGTAAAAGGGGTAAGCCTCCTGCAGCGGTGCAATTACTTTTTCTGGCAGCTGAACAAACAGCTGGTTGCTCTCTATAGGGAATGCAGCGGTTGCCAGCCCAGAGTCTTCTAACCCCTTCCATAAACGCTGTGCCAGTGCATTGGCATGGGCGGCGGCTTTCAGGCCCAATCCATCAGCCATCAACGCCTTGAACTGCGCAGACACATAACGTGTTTTGGACATCAACTGCAGCCCCAGTTTCTGGCGGCGGTCAAAGTTCTTTCCCAGTGTATGGTTGATGAATATTATGGCCTCACCAAACATTAAACCTGCTTTTGTACCACCAAGGCAGAGAATATCAGCATACTGGGCAATATCTGCCAGAGAGCAGTTGAGCGCAGCAGCGGCATTGAACAGGCGGGCGCCGTCAATGTGCAGGTACAGGTTCAGCTCATCACACACGGTACGAATAGCGGCCAGTTCGTCCAGTGTGTAAACAGTACCGAACTCAGTGGTTTGGGCAATGCTTACGGCCCTTGGTAAAGTGGAGTGGCGACCCCAGAAGGTTTCGCCAGTGTATAACTGACGGATACCTTCAGGCGTTAATTTGCCTTCGATATTTGGTGTGGTCTGGATTTTTGAGCCGGTCAGATGGGCAGGAGCGCCAGCTTCCTGAATGTTTATGTGGGCGCTATCCGCACATATGATACTCTCGAAATCCTTTACCATGGTTTTGAGTGTCAGTGTGTTCGCTGCTGTGCCGGTTGCCACAAAATATACGGGAGCTGTTGTATTGAGTTCCTTCTGGATTAATGCAATGGCTTCAGCGGTAATAGGGTCGTCACCGTAGGCTTTGGCATGGCCGACATTTGCTTCAGTCAGTGCCGACAAAACTTCGGGAAGTGCGCTGGCGTAATTATCACTAGCAAAGGAAATCATTATTGATTGAGCTCCATCTACGGTCTTGGAGAAACGGGTGTAACGGGCATCTTATCCCTGCAGGGCTGCAGAGAGCGATATTCACTTTCCGCAGCCAGATTACGATTTGAGGAGCTGGCCGGGTTATTTCTTGTAGCCTTTCGTAATCCTATAGTTTTGGGAACCCGTGCTCTGGAATCAGGAGCAGTTATCCCTGACATTCCGTTACATACCCGGTGGTTACAGTCTATCTATTTGTCTGCGCTGTATTAGAATGTGCCACAAAGCAGATATTCAGAACACAAATCACAATCTGATGGGGGATACGACAATGTTTAAAAGCTATTCAAAAATCTCTGACTATGATCCTGAACTGCACGCAGCCATGGCGGCAGAAGCGAAGCGTCAGGAAGAACATATCGAGCTGATCGCATCTGAAAACTACACCAGCCCACGGGTGATGGAAGCCCAGGGCAGTGTGCTGACCAACAAGTACGCTGAAGGCTACCCACGCAAGCGCTACTACGGTGGTTGTGAGCATGTTGATGTGGTTGAACAGCTGGCTATCGACCGTGCTAAAGAGCTGTTTAATGCTGAGTACGCCAACGTTCAGCCTCACTCCGGCTCTCAGGCTAACGCCGCTGTTTACATGGCTCTGTGCCAGCCCGGCGACACTGTTCTGGGTATGAGTCTGGCCCACGGCGGTCACCTGACCCACGGTGCCAAGGTGAGCTTCTCCGGCCGTATCTACAACGCTGTTCAGTATGGCCTGCACCCGGAAACCGGCGAGATCGATTACGACGAAGTGGAACGTCTGGCAGAAGAACACAAGCCAAAGATGATTATCGGTGGCTTCTCCGCTTACTCCCGTGTGGCTGATTGGGCACGTTTCCGTAAGATCGCCGATAAGGTTGGCGCTTACCTGTTCGTGGATATGGCTCACATTGCTGGCCTGGTTGCTGTGGGTGAATACCCAAGCCCTGTGCCTTTCGCGGATGTGTGCACCACAACCACTCATAAAACCCTGGGTGGCCCACGTGGTGGCTTGATTATCTCCAACTCCCATGATGAGGAGCTGCACAAGCGCCTGAACTTTGCCGTGTTCCCTGAAAGTCAGGGCGGCCCGCTGTGTCACATCATTGCTGCAAAAGCCGTGTGCTTCAAAGAGTGTCTGGAAGACGAATACAAAAATTATCAGAAGCAGGTTGCGGCCAATGCCAAAGCACTGGCTGGTACACTGCTGGAGCGCAAGATCAATGTGGTATCCGGCGGTACCGACAACCACCTGTTCCTGGTGGATCTGATCGGCAAGGAATACTCCGGTAAGGATGCAGAAGCGGCTCTGGGTAACGCTAACATCACTGTGAACAAGAACTCTGTTCCCAACGATCCCCGCTCCCCATTTGTTACCAGTGGCCTGCGTATTGGCTCCCCGGCCATTACCCGCCGTGGCTTCAATGCTGTGGATTGCACAAATCTGGGTAACTGGATTGCTGACGTATTGGACAGCATCGGTACTGACAGCCACGAAGAGGTTGTAGCAGAGGTGAAAGGCAAGGTTCTGGAAATCTGCCAGCGTCTGCCTGTGTACCAGTAATTTTTGATGTCTAACCGTTCCACCCAACGCCGCAGGTTTTGCCTGCGGCGTTTTTGTATTTGAATGCACGTGATGTTTTTCGCCGGTAGAGCTTTGTTTACGCCCCAGCGCTTGTTTTTCGTGCCCTTCGGGGTACTATCTGCTCTCCTGAACCCAATTTTCTCTAAAGAAGCTATCCCCAGCCATCATGCATTGTCCCTTTTGTAACGCGGAAGATACCAAGGTCATAGACTCTCGACTGGTTGCAGACGGATCTCAGGTTCGTCGTCGGCGAGAATGCACGACCTGCACAGAACGGTTCACCACCTACGAAGGTGCTGAGCTGGTTATGCCGCGTTTGATCAAGCGGGATGGTTCCCGGGAGCCTTTTGATGAAGAGAAACTCCGGGCGGGCTTGCAGCGGGCACTGGAAAAGCGCCCGGTCAGCACAGAACAGATTGAAGAGGCCATCAACCGCATCAAGCAACGGCTACGTGCCACCGGTGAGCGGGAGGTGAAATCCTTCACCCTTGGAGAAGAGGTGATGAGTGCCCTGAAAGATCTCGATGAGGTGGCTTATATCCGCTTTGCTTCCGTTTACCGTCAGTTCCAGGATCTTGAGCAATTCCGCGAAGAGATTGAACGACTTGAGAAGGTTCCCCACGGGTCTCTCACCAGAGACAAGTGATTTATGTCTGACTTTTCTACCGCAGATCACGCCTTTATGGCGCGAGCCCTACATCTTGCCCGAAAAGGAATTTACACCACCATGCCCAACCCTTCAGTGGGCTGTGTGCTGGTGCGTGATGGAAAAGTGATTGGCGAAGGTTTTACCAGCCCGGCTGGTGGCCCCCACGGCGAAATCAATGCTCTGAGATCCGTAAACGGTTCTGCAAAAGGTGCCACGGCTTATGTAACCCTGGAACCCTGCGCCCACTACGGCCGAACGCCTCCCTGCGCTAAAACCCTTGTTGAGGCGGGCGTGGTGAAAGTGGTTGCAGCCATGACTGACCCGAACCCCAGAGTCAGCGGCGGTGGTTTCAAGATTCTGGAAGACGCCGGAATCGAAACAGTCTCAGGCTTACTGGAAGCCGACGCCCGCACCCTGAACCAAGGCTTTTTCAAGCGCATGGAAACCGGCAAACCCTACGTGCGCTGCAAAATGGCTATGAGTGTCGATGGCCGAACGGCGATGGAGTCTGGCGAATCTCAGTGGATTACCGGTTCTGCTGCCCGAGCTGATGTGCAGCAGTGGCGTGCCCGCTCCTGCGCGGTTGTGACTGGCGTGGATTCCATTATCCACGATGATTCGTCCCTCACTGTGCGAGCGAACGAACTGCGCATTGAAAACCCGGAAGCAGCGGCAGAGAAGCAGCCCCTGCGGGTGGTTGTGGATTCTACCCTGCGCATTCCCCTGGATGCGAAGATTCTCAGCTTGCCCGGCACAACCTTGCTGGCAGGTGTGAATCCCGATCAAAACAAACTCAAAACCCTTGCTGAAAAGGGAATTGAGGTTATGGTTCTACCTGCAAACGAGAGCGGCAGTGTCGATCTCGAAGCCCTGATGACGGAGCTGGCGCGCAGAGACTGTAATGAAGTGTTGCTGGAAACCGGCGCAACACTGGCAGGTTCCGCTGTGGAAGCAGGTCTGGTGGATGAATTACTGATTTATATGGCGCCGGTGCTGATGGGCTCCGATGCCCGGCCGCTGTTCCAGCTGCCTTTCTCCAAAATGGCAGAAAAGCGGCCACTGGCTATTGAAGATATTCGCGCCTTTGGTAACGACTGGCGATTGATTTGTAAGCCAACTGATTGAGTATGAGGAAGTTGAGTGTTCACAGGCATTATTGAAGCTGTTGGCTCTATTCGTCGTCTGGAAAACCGTGGTGGTGACATGCGCCTGCACGTGGCGACCGGTGATCTGGATTTGAGCGATGTGAAACTGGGTGACAGCATTGCGACCAACGGTGTTTGTCTTACCGCTGTTGCTCTGCCCGGCGATGGTTTTGCTGCGGATGTTTCTCTGGTCTCCTTGCAGCGTACGGGTTTGGGTGAACTGTCTACCGGCAGCCCAGTCAATCTGGAAAAGGCTATGCAGCCTACATCCCGCTTTGGCGGCCATATTGTCAGCGGACATGTGGATGGTGTCGGGCGGATCGTGGATATCGGTTCTGCGGGTCGATCCCTGGTTTACCGCGTGGAAGCACCGACCGAGCTGTCTCGCTATATCGCCGAGAAGGGGTCGATCACTGTGGATGGCGTCAGCCTCACCGTGAATGCCATTGAAGGAAACATCTTTAGCCTCAATATTGTTCCTCACACCGCACAGGAAACAGTGATTACCCATTATCGTCCGGGTAGCCGTGTGAACCTGGAAGTGGATATTATTGCCCGCTATCTCGAGCGACTCCTGACAGGCGGCGCCGGGCAAAGTGAGCAGAATGAAGCAAAACCGGAAAGCCAGCTGACTGAGGGCTTTCTGGCGGAACATGGTTTTTTCAGAAGACGTTAACCCTCTCTGAGATGCAACCACCACAAGAATTGTGACTTCCCTTTAGAAGGAAAAGGCCATGCAGCTGAATACCGCACAAGAGCTGATTGAAGATATTCGTCAGGGTCGAATGATCATCCTGATGGATGACGAAGACCGTGAAAATGAAGGTGACCTGATTATTGCGGCGGAGAAAATCACTCCGGAGATTATCAATTTCATGTGCACACACGCCCGTGGCCTGATCTGTATGCCCATGACAGCCGAGCGCTGTGATTACCTTGGCCTGCACCAGATGACGGCGAATAACCAGGAAGCCCAGAGCACTGCGTTCACTGTGTCCATTGAAGCAGCGACGGGCGTAACCACGGGTATTTCTGCCGCAGACCGCGCCCGCACTGTGCAGGTGGCGATCAACCCTATGTCCCGCGCTCAGGATATCGTTCAGCCCGGCCACATCTTCCCGCTGCGTGCGATGGAGGGGGGCGTACTGCAGCGTGCAGGCCATACCGAAGCGGGTGTGGATCTGGCGCGCATGGCTGGCCTGGAAGCCGGTGCCGCGATTGTTGAAATCATGAACGAAGACGGTACTATGGCTCGCCGCCCGGACCTCGAACGTTTCGCAGAAACCCATGGATTGAAGATCGGTACTATTGCTGACCTGATTCATTACCGGATTCTTAACGAAAAAACGGTTAACCGAGAGAGTGAGCGGGTATTGTCTACGGTATATGGCGACTTCCGTATGACCGAATACCGAGACACAATGTCCGGTCGCACTCACCTGGCTCTGGCTATGGGGCAGCCCGAAGCGGATAAGCCTACACTTGTGCGGGTTCATCAGGCGGAAACCTTCCGGGATTTTCTTGGTGTCCGCAAGGAAGGCAGCACCAGCTGGCCTCTGCCTGCCGCTATGGCGCGCATTGCCAAAGAGGGTGAAGGCGTCCTCGTACTGCTGGATTCCGATGAATACGATGACCTCGGAACCAGTTTGGCGAGCTTTTCCAGCAAGGAAAAAACTCACCACAGCACAGGAGCCCATGCCGGGGTTTACATGACCATCGGGACAGGGTCTCAGATTCTTCGGGATCAGGGCGTTGGCAAAATGCGCCTGCTGAGTTCACCTCTGCGTTTCAGCGCGATTTCCGGTTTTGACCTGGAAGTCACAGAAAATATTCCCTGCGAGTAAAGAGGAAAGGCCATGAGTGGCATGAGAACAATTGAAGGAATGATGACCCCGAACGACGGTCGTTACGCCATCGTGGTAACACGTTGGAACGCCTACGTGGTGGACAGCCTGGTTGAAGGTGCTGTGGATTCTCTCAAGCGTCACGGTGTCAGCGAAGATCAGATTACGATCGTTCGTTGCCCCGGTGCGTTTGAACTGCCTCTGGTAGTGAAAAAAGTGGCTGCCTCTGGCCGTTACGATGCGGTTATTGCCCTGGGTGCAGTCATTCGCGGTGGCACACCGCACTTTGAATATGTTGCAGGAGAGTGCACCAAGGGTATGGCTAATGTCATGCTGGATCAGGAAATTCCTGTGTCCTTTGGTGTGCTGACAGTTGATACGATCGAGCAGGCCATTGAACGGGCCGGTACCAAGATGGGTAACAAGGGCGAAGAAGCTGCCCTGGCCGCGTTTGAAATGGTGAGCCTGCTCAAGAATCTGGAGTCTTGATTTGAGCGTTCAGAACCCTCTCGATCAAAAGAGAGCCGGCCAAAAGTCTACTGATAAGGCTGACACCAAAAAGGGCCGCACCCAGATCCGCCGCAAGGCGCGTGAACTGGCGCTGCAGGCTCTGTATCAGTGGCAGATGGCTGGTGCTTCCATTGTCGATATTGAAGCCCAGTTCCGGGCCCGTAACGACATGACCCGCGTTGACGGCGGTTTCTTCCATGAGCTGCTGTCGGGCGTTGCCCATCAGGTGAGTGATCTGGATAACACCATTTCCCCCCTGCTGGACCGCAGCTTTGACCAGCTGGACCCGGTTGAGCGAGCAGCGCTGCGTCTGGGTTGTTACGAGATGATGAAGCGCACCGATGTACCTTACCGTGTGGTCATTAACGAAGGCATTGAACTGGCTAAGAAGTACGGTGCTCAGGATTCACACAAGTACATCAACGGTATCCTCGACAAGCTGGCCGAGACACTGCGTCCGGTGGAAGTGAAGGAATACCGTAGCAACCGTCGCGGTTCTCGCAAGTAAG
Source organism: Parendozoicomonas verongulae (assembly GCF_009711465.1). Taxonomy (GTDB): domain Bacteria; phylum Pseudomonadota; class Gammaproteobacteria; order Pseudomonadales; family Endozoicomonadaceae; genus Sansalvadorimonas; species Sansalvadorimonas verongulae. Next base: position 40,461 of record NZ_SMME01000855.1, read on the forward strand.
AGCCGTATCACAACTGTTGTAAGAGGGCAGAACCATGGATGAATTTGCTCTGATCCGGTCGATCTTCCAACGGCCTGGGCTTACAACAGTGGGCGGGCACCTCGATAAGGGCATTGGCGATGACTGTGCTCTTATTTCTCCACCTGCAGGGGAACAGCTGGTACAGAGTATTGATACTCTTGTGGCGGATGTGCATTTTCCTGCTGGTGGTGATCCCTTTCTGATCGGTTACCGCTCCCTTGCAGTGAGCGTCAGTGACCTCGCTGCCATGGGTGCGACTCCCCACAGTTTTTTTCTTGCTCTTTCCCTTCCTGAAGTTAACAGCGAATGGCTGAATGGGTTCAGTCGTGGGCTTGCTACGATGGCACAGGAGTGTGGCATTTCATTAGCCGGTGGCGATACGACCCGTGGTCCGCTCACCATATCCGTGCATGTGCAGGGCTTTATTCCCAAAGGCAGAGCCTTAATGCGCAGTGGTGCAAAACCGGGTGATATCATATACGTCAGTGGCTTGCTGGGTGATGCCTGTGGTGCACTGCCTTATATCCTTAATCAGAAGCCTGTTACGACAGAGGCTGAACAATATCTTGTTGATCGTTACTGGCAGCCAACGCCTCGTGTTGAGCTGGGTCAGTGGCTGGTTGGGCAGGGCGCAACAGCGGCTCTGGATATTTCAGATGGGTTGGTTGGAGACCTTGGTCATATCCTCAAAGCATCCGGGTGTGGTGCAGAGCTAAAGAGTTGCAATATTCCCATGTCAGATGCCTTACAAAAGGTGTGTAAGGATAAAGCTCTGGAGGCTGCTTTAGCCGGAGGGGATGATTACGAACTGTGCTTTACTTTGCCAGCCTGCTGTCCCCTTCCCCAAACTGCTCCTGTTCCTGTCACAGCCGTAGGTGTCATAACCCCATCTGCCAGTGCCCTGCTGCTTGATGGTATAGCCCTTAGTGTTAAGGGCTATACACACTTTTAACCAGCTTTCAGGCTGAACCGCAGTTAAAGCTTTTTTTTTCCTGATGGTAAGGGAGTCGGAAAATGAAGA
>NZ_SMME01000855.1:41512-42090 GCF_009711465.1 Parendozoicomonas verongulae
ACCTGAAGTATTTTTGGCATACTTTGCGCTGCTTCATCTGCCGGCTCTGGAAGTCTTGTATAGCCTCTTGAGTGTCTACTCTGTGATTTCGATGGAGAGATGACTATGGAAAAGGTGGCATGGTTCTCCCCTATCGCCTTCGTGAACTGCTGGAATTTCACTCTGCCTAAGTGATAGAGAGTGTCAGTATGCTCCCCATAGGCTTCCAGTTTTCCTGTCCACTTGGAAAAATGTGCAATTTTATGCCGCTGATGTTCCGGGTCAATCCAGTACACAGTGATATCGTGATCTGCAAGGTAATCACGGAAAGCCTTTGGACATATCCCCTGCATTGACTTTGTTATCCGCTCTCTCTGTGAGCTGGAAGTTGCTGCCACTGTCGTCGAGGTGGCATCCTCAAAGAGGTCTTTAAGAGTACTGTATGTATGTATGGTCTCCAGTTTGGCAGCAATCCAGCCTCCTATAACATGTATTGAAAACCCAATTATAGTGTCATTAAACTGGATTTTAGGGGACGATATGGATGAATAAAATCCGAGTTTCGCTTTGCCTTTTGGGGTGTAGCCAGAGTCAAAGCG
>NZ_SMME01000855.1:42100-42642 GCF_009711465.1 Parendozoicomonas verongulae
CAGCCTCCTGTGAAACAGCGACCCGCAGAGTTACTTGATTAAATTGATCTGTGAATTTCCTCAACCTGTGAGACGACCCAAACTCCAGTATCTCGTTAGGTTGAGATGTTAGAAGAAAATCTCTAGCTACCGGACTGCGCGTTGTGCTTAATGGGGGCTCAATACTGAGAATTGCAGAAAAGCCAGAGCCCCTGACCTCTTTTGGCCTTATAGTCGATATTTGGGAAACCCCAGTTGTGGAATCGCCTTGATCGTCAATTTTCAGCAGGTTGTGGGGAACAGCCAATACCTTGCCTTTATAGCGTTCACTCTGGAGACCATTTGGAAAAAACCATATATCAACACTGTAACGCCCCCCATGGCTCCAATCATTTTTTATGGTAGAGAAAGTGACCCGGGTTTTGAAATAGCTGCCAGGGGGGTAATCCGTTGGAGAGCCAAAATCACCATACGTTATCTCTGAATACTGATGCCCCAGATATTCGCTGCTAGTTGAAACAGGAATATTGTCTATGAACTGTACTCGATATTTGTGACTATCA
>NZ_SMME01000855.1:42652-43247 GCF_009711465.1 Parendozoicomonas verongulae
TTGCCACTGTCGTCGAGGTGGCATCTTCAAAGGTGGCTTTGAGAGCACTGTATGTGTGTAAGGTCTCCAGTTTGGCAGCAATCCTGCCTCCCACAACATGTATTGAAAACCCAATTACAGTGTCCTTAAACTGGATTGTAGGGGACGCTATGGATGAAGAACCTCCGAGTTTCTCTTCGCCTTTTGGGGTGTAGCCAGAGTCAAAGCGACTTCGGGGAATAGAAAAAGAATAACTATATCCATGGTCATCTGTGACCGCATCATCTTGTGTGAGTAAAGCCCCCTGTGAAACAGAGACTCTCAGAGTTACCTGATTAAGTTGATCTGTGAATTTCCTCAACTTATGGGATGGCCCAAACTCCAGTATCTCCTCAGGTTGAGATGTTAGACGAGAATTTCTGGCTACCGGCTTGCGCTTTGTGCTGAAAGGAGGCTCAAGGCTGAGAGTTACATTAAAGTTAGACTCCCTGACCTTTTTTGCTCTTAAAGTCGATACACGGAAAGGCGCAGCTTTGGAACCGCCTTGATCGTCAACTTTCAGCACGTTATGGGGAACAGCCAATATCTTGCCTTTATAGCGTTCACTCTGGAGACC
>NZ_SMME01000855.1:43257-43743 GCF_009711465.1 Parendozoicomonas verongulae
TTTCAAGGTACTCTGCCCCGGCAGCTTCACTATAAACGGGAGGAGGCTCTGGCTGTCCGTCACACCCTTCATACTCCTCACTCACTAATCGGGTGTATTTTTTTTTGAATTTGCCTTCACTGCTGCTGTAAGCAAAAGAACATAAGGCTGTAATCAGCAGGAAAAACAGTAAGGTTTGAAACATCAACTTTTGTCGTATGTTTTCACTATGAGGGAGTATCGAAGGAGACATAACTCAGATACCATCGTGTAGGCAGGAGCAGCAGTATAGTTACTGCTCCTGGCCTGGGCCTCAGTCAAGGTTCTTTTTTTCCTGGCAGCCCTGATGGTAAGGGCGTAGAAAGATGGAAACTCTGAAATTCCTGAAGCATTTTGGGCACGCTTTGAGTTACCTCATCGACCTCTGCCGGAAGTCTTGTATAGCTTCTTGAGTATCGACTGTGTGAGGCCTGCATCTTCGATGGAGAGATGACTATGGAAAAATTG
>NZ_SMME01000855.1:43753-52715 GCF_009711465.1 Parendozoicomonas verongulae
TTTGCCCGAGTGATAGAAAGTATCAGGGTGCCTCTTATCTACCTCCAGCTTCCCCGTCCAGTTGGAAAAATATGCAATTTTATGCTGCTGATGTTCTGGGTCAATCCAGTAGACAGTGACACTGTGATCTGCAAGGTAGTCACGGAGGGCTTTTGAACAGATACCCGTCATGGCGCTTGCTATCCGTTTTTTTTGTTCGCCAGAAGCCGGTACCACTGTTTCTGAGGTAGTATCCTCAAGGAAGGTTCTGAGATTGTCGTATGAGCTTATGGTATCTAATTTGGCAGCAACCTTGCCTTCTTCAACATGTATGAAAAGCCCAATAACAATGTCGTTAAACTGAAGTTTAGGGGTCGGTATGGAGGACGCATTTCCGAGTTTCCTTTTGCCTTTTGGGTCATAGCCAGTATCAAAACGACTTCGTGGGATAGAAAAGGAATAGTGATGTCCATGCTCACTTGTGGTTGTATTGTTTTGTGTGAGTAAAGTCTCCTGTGAGGTCGTGAGCCTCAGGGTTACTTGATTTAATTGATCTGTGAACTTCCCCCAGTCACGAGATAACCCAAACTCCAGTATCTGATCAGGTTGAGATCTTAGAACAAACTTTTTTGCTACCGTCTTTTGCTTGATGGGAGACTCAAGGCTGAGAGTTGAAGCAAAGCTATAAACTTTGGCTTCTTCCAGTCTCATCGTCGATATATGGAAAGTCGCATCTGTGGAACTGTCTTGATCGTCAACCTTCAACAGATTGTGGGGAACAGCCAGTATCTTGCCTTGATAGCGTTCGTCCTGTAGACCATTTGGAAAAAACCATATATCTATACTGTAACGCCCCCCATTGCTCCAATCATGTTTCACGACAGAGAAAGCGACCCGGGTTTTGAAGTAGCTGCCAGGAGGGTAACCCGTTGGGGAGCGAAAATCTTCATACGTTATCTCTGAATACTGATGCCCCTGATATTCGCTACTTGTTGAAACAGAAATATCGCCTACGTGCTGTACTCGATATTTTTGCTGGCCAACTTCAAGGTACTCTGTCCCGGCAGCGTCACTATAAACGGGGGGAGGCTCTGGCTGTCCGTTATACTCCTCCTCATCATCCACTAATCGGGTGTATTTTTTTTTGAACTTGCCTTCACTGCTGCCGTAAGCAAAAGAACACAAGGCTGCAATCAATGAAAAGAATAAAATTTGAAACGTCAGCCTTTGTCGAATACTTTCGCTATTAGACAGTATCGAAGGAAACATAACTCAAGCACCATTGTGTATGATGGTGCAGCAGTATAGTTACTGGTCTTGATCATGACCTGTTGCTTAAGGCTATACGCACTTCTTATCAGGCCGGTTTGCGAAGTTTGAGATAGCCTAGGCACCCCGCCAATGCTATTGGGCAGACTCCGATTACAATAAACACAACATCACCTGGCAAGCGCAACCACTCGTACAGGCGAGGCCATTCCTGCCCGGTATATTCCAGACTACGGGCATGCCAGTAACCGTTATCTAACACATCCAGCAGCTGCATAACCCCTCCGGGAAACAGGCTAAGAAACAACATCAGGAACATGCCGATATTCAGCCCCCAAAAGGAAATGCGAACATACTTTTCAAGCTCTTTCCATATGACATCTGTAGAGATTTGTCTGAGGCAGAACACCATAAGCCCAAGTGCCAACATGCCAAACACTCCCATCATGGCGGCATGACCATGGTTCGGAGTGAGCTGGGTGCCCATCTCGTAATAACTGACAATGGGCAGATTGATAAGAAAACCAAAAACACCGGCCCCCACAAAATTCCAGAACCCGACGGCCATTAAAAACATAAATGTCCATTTATGGGGAATGGAGATAACCTGCCCAGTGGCTTGAGCCCGATTTTTTGTGACTTTTATGAAGTCCCAGGCATCAAGGGTAATCAGTGTGAGCGGTACCACTTCCAAAGCCGAGAATGCGGCGCTGAAAGCCATATTCATATTGGTGTGACCGGTAAAGTACCAATGATGACCCGTACCAATTAACCCCCCGCCAAAATAAAGAATGGCATCCAGGTAAATCACTCGTGTTGCAGTGACCTTGCGCACAACCCCCAGGCGAAACAGGATAACGGCCACCAGTACAGTCACGAACAACTCAAAAAAGCCCTCGACCCACAAGTGAATAATCCAGAAGCGCCAAGTATCGACTATCGAAAAATGGGTCTGTCCGTCAAAGAACATAGCTGGCAGGTAGAATACGGGAATGGCCAGTGCAGACAGGATAAACAGGTAACTCATTTCCTTACTGGATTTGTCCTTGAATGAAGGCGCAACCGCGCGCAGCACAAGGAAAAACCAAAACAACAACCCTGCCGCAAGCAGAATCTGCCAGAAGCGCCCGAGCTCAAGGTATTCCCAGCCTTGATGGCCAAACCAGAACCAGTTATCCGTTATAAACTGCAGGGAACCAAGCCACTCGCCCGCCATACTGCCAACCACCACCACAACCAGAGCCCAGAACAGAAGATGAATGCAGAAAGACTGGAGTTTGGGTTCATGCTCTCCCAGTACCGGAGCCAAAAACAGTGCTCCAGCTACGTAGGCAGTGGCTATCCAGAAAATCGACAGTTGCAGATGCCAGGTTCTAAGAATGTTGCTGGGAAGGACATCGGAAATATCGATCCCGTAAAAGCTGGCCGGGTCAGCCCGATAATGGGCTGTTGCTCCGCCCATCACTACCTGCACGAGAAACAGCAGACCAACGACAGCAAAATACTTAAGGATTGCACGTTGGCTGTCAGTTATCTCCCCCGGTATTAAACCGGGGAATATATGGCTGTCGTCGTTTTCTCCACCCCAGCCAAGGTAATCAAACCGGCCAAAAGCCAGTAGAACGGCACCAATACCGCCTAACAGGAAGACAAGGCTGAGGGCACTCCATAGCAGGGTCTGACCTGTAGGCAGGTTGCCCACGCTGGGGTCGTAAGGAAAATTATTGGTGTAGGAATAATCTTCGCCGGGGCGGCTTGCAACGGATGCCCAGGATGTCCAGGCAAAGAAGGCAACCAGCTGCCTTAACTCTGCCGGATCGCGGATATAGTTTGCCGGCAGGCCTCCGTTGTTTTCCGGACGGGCAAAATAGTTTGTCCAGTCATCGATTTGCTGAAGAAAGGCATTCACTTCTGGCGGGGTAAATACCAGTGTGTCATCCGAGGGGGTGTATCTGTTTACCTTTAAGGTTGCGACAACGGATGCATCAACCAGTGTGCGTTCCGGAGGGCTCAGGTACTGCTGCTCTTTACCAAACTCGACCTTTGCCGTGTAATCCTGTACCGCTTCAGACACGTAGTGGAGGTACTGGGCCGAGTAGTCCGGGCCAAGGTAACTGCCATGCCCCCATATCGTGCCATTATCCATCAGAGCGTGTCTGAGAAAGACTTCCTGCCCGGCTTTGATGTCGTTGCCGGTAAATAAGACTTCACCGCTTTGGTGCACAACCTTTCCCGGTATGGGGGGAGCGTCGTGGTGAACTTTGACAGTGATAATGCCAAGGACGGTGAAACCAAACACCATTACAAAGAGCAGGGCGATGCGCCAGCGTGTGAATGACACGGGCTGTGAGGCATCATCAGGCAGGGTTCGTTCAGACATGAGACATCCTTCAGGCACGATAGGATAACGGCAAAGCTGTCGAGCGAGGGAAGACGACATCTGTAGCATAAGAGAGGTTTCTGAATGTGCAAGTTGCAATTTGTGTGAAAAGCGCCCCTGCTGTAAGGTGTCTTTTTCTATTTTTGACTTCGATGTCCAGAGAATTGTGGTGAATAAACCGGACTTATCCAACCCTTGGCACCTTCTCGCGTTTGGCTTTGGCAGCGGTTTGGCCCCCAAAGCGCCGGGTACCTTTGGTACTTTGGCAGCGATACCCTTCTATCTGCTTCTTCAGTATCTTTCTCTGCCTCTTTACTTGCTGGTTGTTGTTGTGGCTTCTGTCGTGGGTATAACCATCTGTGGGCGTACATCCAAAGACTTGGGAGTGCATGACCACGGTGGTATTGTCTGGGATGAGTTTTGCGGATTCTGGGTGACCATGATTGCAGCCCCCACCGGCTGGCTGTGGGTGGCTATCGGTTTCATACTGTTCCGGATGTTTGATATATGGAAGCCCTGGCCAATTGACCTGGTCGACAGGGAGATGGATGGTGGCTCAGGCATCATGGTAGATGACCTGATAGCCGGTGTTTATGCTCTTATCTGCTTACAGCTTCTGGCGTATTTTTTTCACTGACGCAAGCGTATCTCGTTGGGATAAAAAGAATGATAAAACGAGCGACTTACCTTTCTCTTTTGCTGGCAGTGAATGTTCAGGTTCAGGCGAGTGTCACTGTAAACGTCGTTGGCCTGTTTCCTGATGCTGCGGTCATAGTTGTAGATGGACAGCGGCACTTCCTCAAAACGGGGCAGAGCAAAGATGGTATCAAGCTGGTGTCTACCGGTAACAATAATGCCGTTGTGGAAATCAATGGAAAAAAACAGACCCTGAACCTGGGGCGTGAACGAGCAGATGGCTTTACAGCTGCTCCCCAAAAGAAAGACGCTTCACTGATTCGAAGCAACGATGGCCACTACTGGGCCAACGGCAAGATCAATGGCCGCACTGTACGTATGGTCGTGGATACCGGCGCATCGGATATCAGCCTGAGTGAGGCTACAGCCAAACAACTCGGCATCTCCTACCGCAACGGCACACGGGCCCGTTACCAAACGGCCAATGGCACAGTGGTGGGTTATCAGATCACCCTGAGCAGCGTCACGGTTGAGACAATTACCCTGAATAATGTGAAAGCTTCGGTGGTGCCCAGCAATCATCCAATCTTGCTGGGTATGAGCTTTTTACGGGAAGTTGATATGCGTGAGCAGGGGAATATGCTCTACCTTGTGCCACGTTATTGAGGTGTTACCTTATAACATTTCAGGCTCGCCTGATGGCAGAACCACTGATACAATGCCTGCCCATGACCAGTAGTTGAGGAATGTCGAGTGTCAACCGTTTTCGTGGCAGCATCCAAACTGCCCACCCCCCATGGCACTTTCACCATGCACGGATTCCAGGATAATGCGACCGGAAAGGAGCACCTGGCGCTGACCATGGGAAATGTAGGGAACGGTGAACCCGTTCTTGGCCGAATCCATTCAGAATGTCTGACCGGTGACGCATTTGGCAGCATGCGCTGCGACTGTGGCCCCCAACTGGAAGCAGCCATGGCTGCTGTCGCAAAGGAAGGCCGGGGTATTATTCTATATCTGCGTCAGGAAGGCCGCGGTATTGGCTTGCTCAACAAGGTTAAAGCCTATGAGTTACAGGATCGCGGTGCTGATACTGTAGAAGCCAATGAACAGCTGGGCTTTGCTGCTGATTTGCGTACTTACGACATGTGTGGAGTGATGCTGCGTCACCTGAGCATCACCAAAATGCGCCTGATGACTAACAACCCTCGCAAGGTAGATGCCATGAAAGGGTTGGATATCGATATTGTGGAACGTGTTCCCCTGCAAACGGGTCAGAACCCTCACAACGAGCGTTATCTGGAAACCAAGGTTGTTAAGCTGGGTCACCTGTATAACAACGCTTGATTGAGAAGCTGTTTGTTGGGTTACGTTTCGCTAACCCAACCTGCGGCTGATTAAACTCAGAATATTCTCAGCGGTTACCCCACACTGCTTCAGCTGATCCGCTTTGTTGCCATGGGCAATAAACTGATCAGGAATGCCAAGGTTCACCACTTCGGTATCAAAGCCTTGTAACAGTGCCGCCACTTCTTCTCCAATGCCTCCTTTCACCGCACCCTCTTCCAGCGTAATCAGCAGGGAATGCTCCTCTGCCAGCTGTTGAATCAGAGCTGTATCCAGAGGTTTTACAAAGCGCATATCCGCCACAGTCACATTCGCTTGTTCTGCAACACCCAGAGCCAGTTTAGTGAGTGGACCAAAGCCGAGAATGGCGACAGATTGTCCATTACGCAAAATGCGCCCTTTACCCATCTCCAGAGCAAAATCATGGCCGGACAGCAATGCTTCCTGAGCCGGGCCCCTGGGATAACGCACCGCAGCTGGCCCTTTGTAGTCGTAACCAAAAGTCAGCATCTGATTCAGTTCCAGCTCATCGGATGGCGCCATAAGCACCATATTGGGAATGGCTTTTAGCGCGGCGATATCGTACAGGCCGTGGTGGGTCGGACCGTCTTCCCCCACAAGCCCGGCTCGATCCAGCGCAAAGAGCACATCCAGATTTTGCAGGGCGATATCGTGAATCAGCTGATCGTAACCCCGTTGCAGGAATGTGGAGTAAATCGCCACAACAGGTTTCATGCCTTCGCAGGCCATTCCCCCTGCCAGTGTCACAGCATGTTGTTCCGCAATGGCTACATCACAGTAACGCTCAGGGAACAGCTCTGAGAACTGCACCAGATCCGATCCTTCACGCATAGCCGGGGTAATGCCAAACAAGCGTTTATCTCTGGCGGCTGTGGCACAGAGCCAGTGGCCGAAGCGGTTTGACCAGCTGGGTTTCTTAACCTTTTCCGGTTCGTTTTCACCGGAGACTTTAGCGACTGCGTGATACTTAACCGGATCAGCTTCCGCTTCTGGCAGGCCTTTGCCTTTACGGGTGACGACATGCAGAAGCCTGGGGCCAGGTTGATTCTTCAGACGTTCCAGAGTGTCCAGCAGAGCAGGGAGGTCGTGGCCGGAAATTGGCCCTGCCATGGTCATGCTGTGATCTTCAAAACGAACCACGGGGTCTTGGGCTGGAGCCCGGCCGGAGGTAGCCTGAATGCCCCGCAGATAACGGGCCAGCATGCCTACGCTGGGGGAGATGGACATATCGTTATCGTTCAGAATCACCAGCAGGTTAGCCTTCATGCAGGCGGCGTGATTCAAAGCTTCAAACGCTTGTCCGGCGGTCATGGCTCCATCGCCAATCACGGCTATGGCCTGCCGGTGCTCCCCTTTGGCCCGAGCTGCCATCGCCATGCCCAGAGCGGCGCTGATGGAGGTGCTGGAATGCCCGGTACCAAAGGCGTCGTAGGGGCTTTCTTCCCGGGATGGGAAACCACATAATCCATCTGTTTGCCGCAGGGATGTCATGGCCTCTTTGCGACCTGTAAGAATCTTGTGGGGGTAACACTGGTGGCCCACATCCCAGATGAGTCTGTCGTCCGGCGTATCGAAGAGGTAGTGCAGGGCGATAGTCAGCTCAATAACGCCTAGCCCAGCCCCGAGGTGGCCGCCGGTCTGGTAGACCGAAGATGTCAGAAATACCCGCAATTCCTGTGCAAGCTCCGGGAGTTGCTCCGGCTTGAGCTTGCGCAGGTCTGAGGGGTAGGAAATGGAGTCCAGCAGGGGCATCTTCGGTCAGTGATCTCGTTCGACGATGTAGTTAGCCAGAGACTGCAGGTGCCTGACTGGATTCTCGGTATGGGTATTGAGTGTCAGGGAAAGGGTATTCAGTTCCTTCAGAGCCGTATCACGCAATTCAAGAGCAGTAGCCTGAGCACCTTCCAGCCCCAACAGGGATACGTAGGTGTTCTTGCCCTGGGCAATATCCGCCCCCTGGGTTTTACCAAGTACTTCTGTGGAGGCCGTGACATCAAGAATGTCATCCTGTACCTGAAAGGCCAACCCGATAGCCTCGGCGTAGCTTTCCAATATTCGGGTTTGCTGTGCCGTTGCTCCAGCTGCCAGTGCACCCAGTGTGCAGGCCGCTCTAATCAGTGCACCGGTTTTGCAGTTATGCAGTTCTTTCAACTGTTCAAGAGTGAGAGTTTTCCCTGTGGACTGCATATCCCGAGCCTGCCCTTCAATCATGCCGTTGCAGCCAGCGGCTCTGGCGAGAGTTAGAGTTTGCTCAATGCGCACATCGGCTGGGAGTGTGGGGTTGTCAGCCAGCACTGCAAAGGCGAGAGTCAGCAAGGCATCACCGGTGAGGATGGCGGTGGCTTCATCAAAAGCCTTGTGGCAGGTGGGGCGGCCTCGGCGCAGGTCGTCATCGTCCATGGCCGGAAGGTCATCATGAATCAGAGAATAGGTATGAACCAGCTCCAGTGCACAGGCGGCAGGAAGTGCTTTCTCCCCATCACCACCCAGTGCCTCGCACACGGCTCTCACCAGCATAGGGCGAACCCGTTTGCCGCCAGCCAGCGTGGAGTAGGCCATGGCCTCTCGCATCATGTCGTTTTTTACAGAGGCCTTTTGAAGCAGCCCCTGTAACCCCTGGTTTGTCCACATCTGACTGCAGGACAGAAACTCGGAAAAGTTCATGGGTTGGCGTCGGTCTGATCGAAGGGTTGGGTTTCCAGTTTGCCGTCTTTTTCAAGAAGAATGCGTACTTTCTGTTCAGCGTCTTCCAATGCCTTCTGGCATTCGCGGGTCAGGCCAATACCTTTTTCAAAAGCTTTGAGAGATTGCTCCAGGGGAAGATCACCGGATTCCAGCTCACGAACCGTCTGTTCCAGCTCACGCAGGGAGGTTTCAAAGGCAAAGCCTTGTTTGTCAGCTTCAGGCGTATTGCTTGCCATAGCGGGCCTTTATGTAGGTGTTTGGGGATGAGGTATACCAACGGGAGAACAGTACCCGAGAGGGGGAAAACCGTCAAACCAGCCCAGACTGCTTCATCATTGATGTGTGGGTGGACTTTTTGCCTTCGGGCTGGCCGTTACTTTTTGCCATTTCTTTCTGCAAAATCCTTAAAAATCATGCCGTTATAAGGGCTTGTAAACTGTTTTCGTTGTGCCAGATAGGGGCAGGTTGTCGCAATTCTACTCATGGTATCAGACACATTGGTATAGGTTTTACTCGATAGCGCAGTTTTTAATAGTTGACGCAGATGAGAGGTTTGTCTGCTGAAACGCATGGCCCCAGCGTTCTTGGGCATGCTCTTTTTCTTCAAATGTCCGCACAACGGATCGTTTGAATGTCATAACTCTT
>NZ_SMME01000685.1 GCF_009711465.1 Parendozoicomonas verongulae
CAGAGGGGTATCGGAGTATATTCGGCCGGTTTTGACTTCAAGCTGTCCAGGCCCTGTGCAGGTCACCTGACGTATCAGGCCGTTATGCTCCAGATCCTGAGGCGAGCGCAGGCAAATGACCTCACCCTGAGAGGATTGATGATCCCGATACAGAGCAAGTACTGCCTGCCGGTCAGCATCATTTTGAATGCAATAAAGTGAGTTCTGCGGGGGAGAGCAGATACGTGATTTTTTGGAGAGGGGAAGACAGGTCGGTAGCATGGGGGCAAGCTGCGTGACGCGCCGCTTTCTCGGGTTCTCCTCTTTGGGTGTCAGGGACGCGTGTGAGCCCGTCACGCCTATTGTCCCAATTCTGAAATTGTTGACGTCCATGTGAGTATCTTTTGACCATAGCTGCTTCTGCCTCAGGTCAATTAGACGCCGGAAAACGAAAAAAGTTTCCTGTTTAAGAAAAAGGCCCCAGCAGGAAACTCCGCTGAGGCCTTTTGCAGGGATTACGATCCTGAATCAGTACTGCTGGAGGCAGTGAATTCTTATCATAGTGGATAGAGGATAAGGTCGGCGACTGTTGCCTGTTTTGGGTAGACGGGTTCGATCAAGGATTTCATACGATGCCATGGAATGAGGTTTTCCATGAGACTGAGGAAAATCTCTTTGCCGGTTTGTCTGCGGTTTCGAGTGAACTCTCCTGAACCTATCGCTGAACGCAATTTTTCCGGGCAATTTATGCTGCGTATCCTTCCGGAGCTGCACCGAAAGCTAGTTATTGAGGCGAAAGAGCAGGGCGTTAGCTTGAATCGGTACATTGCGGCACGATTGGCGTAGTCAAAAACCGCTGTCCATCTTCATAGCAAGTTTGCATGGCACTTCAGGTGATTTCTTAAAATAGATAGCGAAGAGGCGGAGTAAGTGATTCACGCGCTCCGCCTCTTGGGTTTTAACTGCCAGAAAACATAGCGTTAAAACCATCCATGCCGGCATAGCAGGCAGCACTGCCCAGCTCCTCTTCAATGCGCATTAACTGATTGTACTTTTCTACCCGTTCTGCACGACAGGGTGCGCCTGTTTTTAGATGGCCTGTGCGCAGCCCCACGGACATATCAGCGATAAAACTATCAACGGTTTCGCCACTGCGATGGGATACAAACGCTCCCCAGCCACAGTCTCGGCACAGTTGCACCGCGTCAATGGTTTCACTGAGGGTGCCAATCTGGTTGAGTTTAATCAGGGCTGAGTTAGCACAGTTTTCTTCAATGCCACGCATGATGTACTCGACATTCGTGACGAAAATATCATCCCCCACAACCTCGATATCATCTCCCAGCTTTTCGTTAAGAATGGGCCAGCCATCCCAATCGTCTTCTGCCAATCCGTCTTCCAGCAGACAAATGGGGAATTCACTCACCATATCGGCGTAGTAATCCACCATCTCTGCACTTGTGAGTTGGCGGCCCTCGGTTTTCAGATCGTACTTGCCGTCCTTGCAAAATTCACTGGACGCCGGGTCCAGACAAATGCCGATATCTTCACCGGGCTTCAGACCTGACGCTTCGATGGCCTGACAGATAAGCTCCAAAGGTTCCCGGTTAGATTTTACTGCAGGGGCAAAGCCGCCCTCATCACCCACGCCAACATGGTGATTATGTTTCAGCAGTACCTGCCGCAGGTTCTGATAAACCTCACTGCCCCAACGCATTGCCTGATGAAAGGAGTCTGCACCATAGGGGGCAATCATAAACTCCTGAAAATCTGCTCCCTGCCAGCGGGCATGGGTGCCGCCGTTGAGCACATTCATGCAGGGTACGGGAAGCAGGCTGGCAGTGAGGCCACCGATATGACGGTACAACGGTGTGCCTGTGGCACAGGCCGCTGCACGACAGACCGCAAGGGATACGCCCAGTATGGCATTGGCACCGAGGCGGGATTTATTCTCGGTGCCATCGAGTGCAATCATGGTGTCGTCTATAAGAGCCTGATCCCGTGCGTCAATGTCGTACAGTACGGGGGCGATTTCCTCTTCAATATTGTTCAGGGCATTGAGAACACCTTTACCGCCATAGCGGGAATCGTCACTATCCCGTAGCTCGACAGCTTCCCTTGAGCCGGTACTGGCTCCGGAGGGCACGGAGGCGCGGGCCGTCACACCGCTTGCCAGTGTACACTCCACTTCCACGGTGGGGTTGCCCCGTGAATCGAGAATTTCCCGTGCGCTCAGTTGGCTGATTTCAAGGTTCATGCCTGTCGTACTCTGGGGGAAGTTGAGCGTGAGTATAGGCGGCAATAAAAGGAAGGTAGGAAGTTTTGTAAGAAAGGAATATGGGCATGAGATAGTGCCGGAATCGGCACCATCTCGATACAACGTTTAGATCAGAACAGCAGCAACAAGTGCATACCCCAGCAGAGTGATTACCACGATACCCACCAGATTCAGCAAGAAGCCTGCCTTCATCATATCGCCGATAGCCAGATTGCCAGAGCTAAACACAATAGCGTTTGGTGGTGTCGCTACAGGCATCATAAAGGCACAGCTTGCGGCCAGAGCTGCAGGTACGGCCAGCATGATCGGGTCAATACCCAGAGACACACCCAGCGCTCCCAGCAGTGGCAGGAAACCAGCAGCGGTTGCGGTGTTACTGGTCAGCTCGGTCAGGAAGATAATAATCGTTACGATAAACGCGATAACCAGAATCAGCGGCAGGCCACCCAGAACACTCATGGAGTTGGCAACCCACACATCCAGCCCGGTGCCTTTGATCATGGAGGCCAGCGCCAGACCGCCACCGAAGAGAATCAATACACCCCATGGCATATCACGGGCTTTTTCCCAGGACATGACGTAAATTTTGTCCTTCTGGTTCACCGGAATCACAAACAGGCTGATAGCAGCAACAATGGCAATAGTGGTGTCAGACAGGCCAGGGATATAGTGGCTCATCATCGGACGAACAATCCATGCCACTGCGGTGAGAAGGAAGATCACGGCAACAGTCTTTTCACCACGGCTCATATCACCCAGATCATCCAGCTGTTTGCTGAACAGTTCTCGGGCTTTCGGGTTCGCGGTGGTATCGAGCTTAAAGCCAATTTTGGTGAGCCAGACCCAGGTAATTGCCAGCATCAACAAGCAGATGGGCAGGCCAACCAGCATCCACTGAGCAAAGCCGAGTTCAATGCCGTAGGTTTCTTCAAGGAAGGCAGCCAGAAGTGCGTTAGGTGGTGTACCAATCAGCGTAGCGAGACCACCGATACTGGCGCTGTAGGCGATACCCAGTAACAATGCCTTGGCGAAAACTTTCTGATCACCTTTACTGTGGTCTTTCATCATGGTCACAACAGAGAGGCCGATGGGCAGCATCATAATCGTGGTAGCCGTATTGGAGACCCACATGCTCAGGAAGGCTGTCGCAATCATAAAGCCGGCAATTTGCTGATCTGGGCGTGCACCGGTGGCCAGCATGATTTTCAGGGCAATGCGCTTGTGCAGGTTCCAGTTCTCCATGGCCATACCCAGCATAAAACCACCAAAAAACAGGTAGATCAGTGGGTGAGCAAAAGGCGCGGTAACAGATTTGATGCTGGCAATGCCCAGCATGGGAGCAAGAGCCATCGGTAGCAGGGAGGTAACCGGAATAGGGACCACTTCAGATACCCACCAGATCGCCATCCATGTTGCAACGCCCACCATATACCAGGCCGTTTGTGGCATATCTTCAGGAGGTGCTGTAAAGAGTGTCAATAACAGGACCAGAGGACCTGCTACCAGAGAGAGCCAAAAAGCAATTTCTGGTTTCTTCCGATTAAATGTGTATTTCTTCGTCATAAATCTTGTCGTTTGTAGCCCAAGTGTCAGGACAGAAAGGATTCTTGGATTGGGTACTTACCCAACTGTGTTTGAGGTATTTGACTACAAAATTTATAACGATGCTTTTGTTAAAAACTGATCGAACTGAATATTTAAATGTCTGTTGATGTGTGTCAGTAAAGCGACTGTATTTTGTAAGGCAATTGTCAAATTAAACTTGTTTTGAGTTTGTATAAATTATTCTGGGTCAGGAGG
>NZ_SMME01000257.1 GCF_009711465.1 Parendozoicomonas verongulae
ATGTGTGCTGTCCGTAGTTTGTATAGCAATTTTGCCAGTAGAGATCACATCAAGCGACTGTGGTTGAATAGAGCGGATTGGTTGACTTTTGACTTTTACTGCAAAGGTACCAGAATGACGACAGGCCGATCGCTATGCAGAGACTGGTGGCAACAACGTTCAGCCTGAAGACCATTCCCACCCTTCCTTCCCATAAAAAGAACACAGAAGATAGCAACGTAACTGGCAGTTTCTTGTGATTTTGATATTTGCGACGAAGGTTATCTATCGCTGGATGGGTTGAGCATCTCCTGGTTTGTTACATCATACAGTCCGTGCACTATCAGGGTATGGTTGTGAAAGGGACAGACCGGGTTACTCTCCTCTCACATGGCGATGTGTGCGCTTGTGCTTGGTCAGATGGCTGGATGTGGTAAATGCTTTGTTG
>NZ_SMME01000615.1:0-88 GCF_009711465.1 Parendozoicomonas verongulae
TGAGTGTCAGAGGTGGTAATACCAGTTCACTGCAAACACGCTGATGATTGTGGTGATAAGGCCGCCAAAGGTAATCCAGTACTGGCGG
>NZ_SMME01000615.1:473-1376 GCF_009711465.1 Parendozoicomonas verongulae
GTCCGAAAGCTCGCTCTTGATGTTGGTGAACCCATTCATCATCTTTCCGTGCTGCTCAAAAAGAAGCTGCTGCATGGAGAGTAAATCATTTTTGGTGGCGTAGTGTTCTCCATTAAGAGAAGCCTGAACATGGGCAGCGGTTTCTTCGTCAATACCGATGGCTTTCAATTCTGCAAACAGTGATTTTCCCATAAAGACCTCATGCGAATAGCCCGAACAGGATAGGCGAATGAAGCTGGGACGTCAGTGTATTTTTGAAGGTGGAAAAAAGATTCCCCAACCCGCCGCTGCCTTGTGTGGCCCTTGAAGCATTGCTTATCGGGTCGATGCTTCTAACCAACTGAAAACACGATGTTTTATGGCTTCTGTCACACCGTTGTGTCACATATGTGTCACTTTTCAGAGCAGGTGCAGTATAGAGGCGTCGTGTCACCTGTCCACAGATCAACTTGCCCTAAACACGACATCGGTAGAATATAGCCCTGTTACATAACCAGCCAGAACAGGACGTTATCTCGTATGGGCACCCCAAAATCCGTCAACTTTGAAATGCTGCGCACCCGCTGGCCGGAGCTGGCCAACCTTGGGGCGGTGGCGGAACAATATGTCCATACCGATCCGGAAAGCTGTTTGGTCAAGTTGCGCAACTATCTTGAGCTGGTGGTGCGCTGGATCTACCGGGATCAGCGCCTGGAGCAGGGGTACCGTGCCAGCCTGTACGACCTGATCAAAGATGATGTCTTCCAGAGTGTGATACCCACGTCTGTCACCCTGAAGATGGACGCCCTGCGCATCCATGGCAACCGTGCTGCCCACGGTGATCACATCAAACCAAAAGATGCCCTGTGGCTGCTGCAGGAAGCTTTCTATGTGGGTGGCTGGATGTACCTGAGCCATGGTAAC
>NZ_SMME01000615.1:1386-1600 GCF_009711465.1 Parendozoicomonas verongulae
TACTAAGGCTGGCTTGGGCACCTATACCGAGCCTGAAGCTCCCAGCGCCGATACATCATCACTCACCAAAAAAGAGCTGCAGCGTAAGCAGGAACAGCTCGATGCCGCCAAGGCCGAACTGGAAGAAGCCCAAAAGCAGCAGATCAACATCCTCCAGGAGCTACAGCACCAGAAAGAAAAGGCGGATGAGTTCCAGCAGCGCATGGAGCAGCTT
>NZ_SMME01000615.1:1710-2024 GCF_009711465.1 Parendozoicomonas verongulae
CCTGATCGACTCACAGCTTATTGCCGCAGGATGGGATGTCGGGGAAAACTTGCAGGACACTGCACAGGTCACTCAGGAAGAACCGGTCAAAGAACAACCCACCAAAACCGGAGACGGTTACGCCGACTATGTGCTCTGGGACGCCAAAGGTATGCCCATGGCCGTCGTGGAAGCCAAGCGTACTAACACCAACGCTGAGAAAGGTCGCCAGCAGGCCAAACTCTATGCCAGCTGGCTGGAGAAAAAACACGGCCAGCGTCCGGTGATCTTCTACACCAACGGCAATGATATTTTTCTCTGGGACGACCACCCTG
>NZ_SMME01000526.1:0-1059 GCF_009711465.1 Parendozoicomonas verongulae
TGATCCCATGAGTGTTAATTGGGTGTTTTGCTTTTTCCCACGGCAGTGCACAAAATGGTGCCCGGCAGACCTGTTGACGGTGCAAGATGTGGTTTCACCGGGGTGGATATGTGTGCTGTCCGCAGGGTGTATGGCAATGCTGCCTGTTGATGCCACATCTAATGTTCGTAACGGAGCAAGGTAAAGAGGTCTGTTCTTGTCTCCTGATGCATAGATGGCCAATGCAGACAGGCCGAACACTATGCAGAGACTGGTAACAACCATGTTCAGCCTGAAGGCCATTCCAACCCCTCCCATAAAAAAACAAAGACGATAGCAACGTAGCTGGCAGGCTCCTGTGACGTTGGTGTTTATGGCACTGAATCTTGTCCTGCCAATGACACTATGGATTGTGCAGGGTGCGCTTGTGTCTGGTGAGATTACCGGATCTGGTAAACGTTTTGTTGCATCCGCCCTGATCACAGGCAAAGGGTCTGTCCCCTGTGTGGGTGCGTTTGTGGGCGGTGAGATCGCGGGGTACGATAAACGCTTTATGGCATCCATCCAGGTCACAGACAAAGGGCCTTTCCCCTGTGTGGATTCGTTTGTGGGTGGTAGATTACCGGATTGTCTTGTTGCATCCGTCCCAGTTACAGGCAAAGGGCCTGTCCCCTGTGTGAACGCGTTTGTGCCTGATGAGATTACCGGATTGGGTAAAACGCTTGTTGCATCCGTCCAGGCCACAGACAAAGGGCCTGTCCCCTGTGTGGATCGCAGACAAAGGGCCTGTCCCCTGTGTGGATGGGCTTGTGTCTGGTGAGATGAAATAATTGGGTAAAACGCTTGTCGCAGCCGTCAAAGTCACAGACAAAGGACTTACCCCCAGTGTGGATGCGTTTGTGGGCGGTGAGATTACCGGATGTAGTGAATGCCTGGTTGCACCCATCCTGATCACAGACAAAGGGCCTTTCCCCTGTGCGGATTCGTGCCACAGACAAAGGGCTTGCCCCCTGTGTGGATGTATTTGTGCCTGGTGAGGTCGCTGGATGTGATGAAAGACTGGTTGCACCCGTCCTGGTC
>NZ_SMME01000526.1:1069-1207 GCF_009711465.1 Parendozoicomonas verongulae
AACAAAACGCTTATCGCAGCCGTCAAAGTTACAGACAAAAGGCTTGTCCTCTTTATGGATGCGTTTGTGGGCGATGAGATGACCAGATGCGGTAGCTTTGCGGCGCCAGTTCTGGTCACAAGCCCTCACGGGATATTG
>NZ_SMME01000345.1:0-132 GCF_009711465.1 Parendozoicomonas verongulae
ATTCCGCAAACTCCGCGAGTTCCTGATCGATAAGTTCAGCCGGGAGGAAGCCGACGAGGTCATCTCATCCTGGGCACTGGAGGACATCGACTACTACCTGACCAAGGAGCAGGAGGAGTTGAAGGACTCCGA
>NZ_SMME01000345.1:479-593 GCF_009711465.1 Parendozoicomonas verongulae
GGAGAAGGCACTGGCTATCAAGGCCATCTCTGCCGATCTGGACCAGCTGGTGAAGGACGGCAAGGTACTGCCTGCTCAACAGGCGGCACTGGCCGAGTTCATGTCCACTCTGGA
>NZ_SMME01000841.1 GCF_009711465.1 Parendozoicomonas verongulae
TATAATTCTTCCCCCCCCCGCGCCGAATATCACAGGAATAAAAATTTCACCTTACATGAGGAACACATATGTGAAACGTCCAGCCTTGGCAGTAAGATAACGATTGGGGGTTATTTAACCCCCACAGCAAGTAAGCAGGCAACAATTGGGATTCACATGAAACTGTCCAAGTTCGGGGAGAAACTCACCAGTCATTCCGGCATATTGTCTTTAATGGATGATCTGGGTAACGCCCTGGCAGATAACGACCATATGATTATGATGGGCGGTGGGAATCCGGCCCATATTCCTGAAGTGGAAGACGTTTTTAAACAACGTCTGCGCCGGATTACGGAGTCTCAATCCGAGTTCACCCGGTTCATCGGCACCTATGACCCTCCCGGTGGTGATCAGTCATTTTGTCGCGAGCTGGCAGCTATGCTGCGACGCCGATTCGGATGGAAGCTGACTGAGCGCAATATCTGCCTGACCCAGGGCAGCCAGACAGCTTTTTTCATGCTATTTAACATGCTGGCTGGCGAAAATGCCCAAGGGGAAAAGCGAGTTATACAGCTTCCTCTGGCACCGGAATATATTGGCTATAGCGACACAGGCATAACTGAAGGCCTGTTCGCAGCCGCACGCCCGGACATCAAGGAAATCGATACCCACACATTCAAGTACCACGTCAACTTCAACACACTGACAGTAAACGATAACACAGCTGCATTCTGCGTCTCTCGCCCCACTAACCCAACAGGGAATGTGTTAACAGATCAGGAGATTGAAACCCTGGACTCTCTGGCCAGACAACACAATATCCCCCTGATTATCGACGGTGCCTATGGCCTGCCATTTCCAGAGCTGGTATTTACGGAAGCCACGCCCCACTGGGATGAGCACGTTATTCTGTGTCTGAGCCTCTCCAAAATGGGCCTCCCGGCTCTGCGTACCGGTATTGTCGTAGCCAGCGAAGAGGTGATTACTGCCATGTCCGCCATCAGCGCCATCACCAGCCTCGCCCCCAATAGTGCAGGCGCTTTGATGGTGAGCGACATGATCCGTGACGATAGCATTATCAGCCTGAGCCAGAACGTCATCCGCCCCTGGTATGAAGAGCGTATGGCTTTCGCCAGAAATGAACTGCATCAACAGCTGGGTAACCTGCCCTGGGCTATGCATAAACCTGAAGGAGCCATGTTTCTGTGGCTCTGGTTTAAAGATCTGCCTGTGAGCAGCCTGGAGCTGTATGAGAAGCTCAAACAGCGTGGTGTCCTGGTGGTATCCGGCCACTACTTCTTTCCAGGCATGCAAGACGACTGGCCCCACAAAAATGAATGTCTGCGTGTAACTTACACTCGCGATCCTGCTGTCGTTAAACAGGGCATCGCTATTATTGCTGAAGAGGTGCGAAAGCTTTACCAGGGGTAAATAGTCTGTTCTTGTTGAGAGCCGCCTGAGGGCGGCTCCTTTCTTAACACCTGAATTCTTGCCGCGGCTGGATTTTCCCCTGATCCCCTTCTAACTTTCAGCCACTGCCCTCGAGGATTCGCATATGAAATACCTGCCCTCATCCGCTTTAGTTCTCAGCAGTTTGCTAATAGGATCCGCCTTAACAACAGCGCCACTGGCTATAAGCGACACGGGCAAATCAGCCTCTGATGCAAAAGCCAAAACAACAAATGCGGATAATACCCTTAGGTTGGAGAAGGTGATTAGTATTGCTCGGGAAACACAACCAACAATGCGCGTTATCAACACCTTCGAGTCATCTTTTAACGGGAAGGAAGTGGATCAGGTGTATTACCTGCTCCCGAAAAACAAAATCACCCGCATCATGACGATCGACTCTTTCTCCGGAAAAGTCCTTGAAGACCGTCCTTACAGCGTGCCTGAAAAGAGAACGGCGATCCCTCTGGAAACACTGATTAGCCAGCTGCGGGAAAAATACAGTATTCGTAAAATCGTGCGCACAAGAACGGCTCAACAGGATGGCCGGGATGTACGCATTATCATCTACATAGACAATCTCAAGCAGCAGCACCTGATGGTTGTGGATACCAAAACAGGTGAAGTTATCTCTGATAAAGCGCGTAAGTTCTCCTGAGCTCATGAACCAGACTCACGCTCTTTCCCCTAAGTCCCTGTCGTGCGGGCGGGGACATACAAACGCCCCCCCTGTTGGCATTCAACTTATCGCACCAAAACTCAAAACAACCATTAGGAAAACACTCAGAATAACCAATAATGGCCAGATGAAAGCGATCCACCTGTTGTAAGAAATACGACCAATAGCCAACCCTCCCATCACCACACCGGAGGTTGGCGTGATCAGATTCACCACACCACTGGCAGACTGATAGGCAGTAATCACCAGATCCCGCCCCACATTGGAGAAGTCCGCCAGTGGTGCCATGATTGGCATGGTCAAAACTGCCAGCCCCGACGTGGACGGCACAAAAAATGAGAGCACAATCTGAATCCAGTACATCACATTAATAAAGGCGATAGACGACAAGCCACTTACAGCCTGCTCCGCCCAAAACAGAATCGTGTCGGTAATCAGCCCGCCATTCATAACCACAACAATGCCACGAGCGATACCAACAACCAGTGCAACCCCGAGCAAATCCCGAGAGCCATCAACAAAAGTATCGGTAAACTCCTTCTCCCCCATGCGGGCCACAAGGCCTACAACGATGGCCATCACCAGAAACAGTGACGACATTCTTGCCATCCACCACCCTTGCGAAGATACGCCCCAGATCATGATGCCAAAGGCTGCAACGAACAGCAGCAGAATGATTTTTCGCTGCCCATTCAGTTCAGGAACCTCTTCCCCTTTGGAAGCTAAAAAATGTTCACGATTAGATTCCTGTAAGTCCGCCACCAAAGATAAGGAAGGATCCTTGCGAACCTTCTCGGCATAACGCATGACATAAACAATACAAATCAGCAGGGTAATCCCATAAACCACCAATCGCATATGCAGACCATCGGTAAAAGGGATGCCAGCAGCTTCGGAAGCAATCACAGTAGCAAATGGATTCACCGTAGATGCCAGAGCCCCCGCACCAGCCCCAATCATAATCAGTGCAATGGCGCTCATAGCATCGTAACCGGCGGCAATCATTACAGGCGTGAGCAGTAAATAAAACGGCAGGGTTTCTTCCGCCATACCGTAGATGGTTCCTCCAAGTGAAAACAGGAACATTAATATAGGGATCATCCATTTCTCACGCCCTTTCAGGCCAGACATCGCCGCAGCTATGCCCGCATCAATGGCACCGGTTTTCGTCACTACCGCCAGAAAGCCACCAATAAAGAGAATAAAGAACGCAACATCTACACCGTTGGCTTCGTTGGTATCGGGATTATAAAAGCCAGCGATAGGTGCCATCACCACATCCTCGAAGCCTTGCGGGTTCGGCTCCACCTGATGGTAGGTTCCGGCAATGGGAACCTCTTTACCCAGTGCAGAATCCATACGGGTGCTGTACTGCCCTGCCGGGATAATCCAGGTAAGAATGGCAACAAAAATGATGATGGCGACCAATATCGTGTAGGCCGAAGGAAAGCTGAACTGCTTCATAACAGGACCCTGCCCAGGCTGAAGGGAAGCTTTTCCGGAGAGTTGGAAAAGCTGGTTATAGCTGAAATATTTTGTACATGCACAATAGGCAACACAAATAAACAGATGAAACCAAACCGCACTACCATCAATTTAGAAAACTGCACACAGCAAACAGAAACTTTATTTTTTTGTAGTGAAGTAGAAACTCTGACAAAATTATCACCAGAGGAGAAGTATAATCACCCATACAAATACGTATTTATGCGCAATGAAAGTACGACAATTTACGGATATTGTAGGCACTCAAACAGGCTTGCTTATAGCCGTTCAGAAAAACTAATAACCCAGTGTCAATATGACACAATGCATTTGCGACAATACAAAAGCACATATTAGGAACCCCATTGTAAAAACACTATGTATATGGGGCACTCTGAACGACACGGTGAAAACGAACAAAAACCGTCACAAAAACAACCTGTTCATTTTCTAAACAGGAGATCCGTTATGTCCCGTTTCTACGTCGGCTCTGAAGTTGGTCAACTCAAGAAAGTCCTGGTACACCGCCCTGAACTCTCCCTGCGTCGTCTGACGCCCAGTAACTGCGAAGATCTTCTGTTTGATGACGTACTGCGCATCGAACAGGCAGGCGCAGAACATGATGCTTTCCAGAACGTTCTCCGTGAGCAGGGTGCTGAAGTTTTTGTACTGCGCGATGTTCTGGCCGAAACACTGGCCAACCCGGAAGCTAAAGCCTGGGTTCTGGACCGTCAAATCAATGAATTCCGCTACGGCCCTGCCCTGGCCCGCGAAGTCCGCGCCTACTTTGACGACATGAGCACTTCTGATCTGGCCTCTCATCTGATCGGCGGCCTGACCGTAAGCGAACTGAATTCCAACAGCGGCAGCCCGACTCTGGGCATGCTGACTGAAACCGACTTTATTCTGGACCCTATTCCTAACCACCTGTTCACCCGCGATACCTCCTGCTGGGTATACGGCGGAGTATCTGTAAACCCGATGGCCAAGCCTGCCCGTAAGCGCGAAACCGTTCACATGCGCGCCATCTACAAGTTTCACCCTATGTTCAAAGATGCCGACTTCCATACTTACTACGGTGATACAGATCAGAACTATGATCTGGGTACCATCGAAGGCGGCGATGTTCTGGTTATTGGCCGCGGCGCCGTTCTTATCGGCATGTCTGAGCGTACCACTCCACAGGGTGTTGAAAGTCTGACGCGTTCTCTGTTCAAGACCGGCCAGGCCACAAAGGTTATCGCACTGGAACTGCCTAAGGCACGCAGCTGTATGCACCTGGATACCGTGTTTACCCACATGGATATCGACTGCTTCACCTACTACCCAGACATCATGAAGGGCAACAACTGCTGGGAACTGACTCCGGGTGATAACGAAGATATCGCCTTCACTCAGGTCACCGACGGCTTCACCAACTCCATCGCCCGCGCTCTGGATCTGGATACCCTGCGTATGATCCCAACCGGCGGCGATGTATTTGAAGCCGAACGCGAACAGTGGAACGATGCCAACAACGTACTGGCGGTTAAGCCCGGCACCGTTGTGACTTACGAGCGTAACGTTTACACCATCGAGAACATGCAAAAGGCCGGTATTGAAGTACTGACCATTCCTGGCGAAGATCTGGGCCGAGGCCGAGGCGGCGCTCGCTGCATGAGCTGCCCGATGGAACGTGACGACATCTAACTGACAAAGCTAAGTGCTCCTGCCCGTTTCTGATACAAATGCGGCAGGAGATCAGATAACGTGCAAACAAGGATATATATCATGGCTTTTAACCTGCGCAACCGTAGCTATCTGAAACTGCTGGACTTCACCACTCAGGAAATCCAGTACCTGCTGGACCTGTCCCGGGACCTGAAGCGTGCCAAATACGCCGGCGCTGAACAGCAACGCCTGAAGGGCAAGAATGTTGCCCTGATCTTTGAGAAAGCATCCACCCGTACCCGTTGTGCATTTGAAGTGGCAGCCTTTGACCAGGGCGCACAGGTCACTTACATCTCCGGCGGCTCTCAGATGGGTAAGAAAGAGACTGTAAAAGACACCGCTCGTGTACTGGGTCGTATGTACGACGGTATCGAATTCCGTGGTTCCAGGCAGCAACACGTAGAAGAGCTGGCTGAGTTCTCTGGTGTACCAGTATGGAACGGCCTGACTGACGAATGGCACCCTACTCAGATCCTGGCAGACATGCTGACCATGATCGAACATGGCCGTGGCAAGCAACTGCACGAAATGAAGTTCTGCTACCTGGGCGACGGTCGCAACAACATGGGTAACTCCCTGATGGTTGGCCTGGTGAAGATGGGCGTAGATTTCCGTATCGCAGCGCCTAAGGCCTATCAGCCTGAAGAGTGGCTGGTAGAAGAGTGTCAGAAGATCGCCGAGAAGACTGGCGCCAGGATCACCCTGACTGAAAACGTTGACGAGGCAGTGAAAGACTGTGACTTCCTGTACACCGACGTCTGGGTATCCATGGGTGAGCCAGCCGAAGCCTGGGACGAACGTGTTGCCCTGATGAAGCCTTTCCAGGTAAACGCTGAAATGATGGCCAGGACCGGCAACCCACACTGTAAGTTCATGCACTGTCTGCCAGCTTTCCACAACGAAGACACCACTATCGGTGCTGAGGTTGCTGAGAAGTACGGCATGAACGGCCTGGAAGTCACTGAAGACGTGTTTGAGTCTGAAGCCTCTATCGTATTCGACGAAGCAGAAAACCGTATGCACACTATCAAGGCTGTTATGGTTGCCACACTTGGCGAATAATAACCGACAATGAATAACGATAATGAATAGATCAGGTGGCTAAGGTTAAGTCACCCGAGCCTGGCTAAAGCGGAGAGCTGACAGTTCTCCGCTTTTTTTGTTTTGCTCACCGGTTTTTATTGTCTATAAGTACCCTGTCCCATACCTTTTACCTTTCCTGGGAGAATCTGGCAGCATGCTCGTTGTTATGGCTTTGGGCGCAAACGCTATTCACCCACGGGGTGAGCCACTGGATATGCTTGTCCAGCGGGAATACATCCGTGCCGCCGCAAGGTCTGTTGCATCAGTTGCCAAACAGCATCAGGTTGTTCTCACCCACAGCAACGGCCCGCAGGTCGGGCTGTTATCTCTGGTGAACGAAGGTAATGAAGACGTCGGAAGTAGTCTGTTAGGTGTACTCGGCGCCCAAACCCATAGCATGCTCGGTTTTATGCTGGAGCAGGAACTTCGCAACGAAATGCCCGGCAGAAAAGTATGTACCATCACCACACAAACGATTGTGGATTCCGACGACCCGGCTTTCAAAAAACCATCACAGATGGTTGGCTCTGCTTATACCTTTGAGGAAGCACAGGCCGTACAAAGCGCGAACCCATTCTGGCAGCTTCAACAGGATGGCAATTACTTCCGACGCGTTGTGGCCTCCCCCAGCCCCCGGGAAATTCTGGAACTGCCTTCATTACGGCATATAGTGTCGTCCGGTGATATCACTGTTATTTGTGGCGGTGGTGGAGGTATACCTGTGCGCAGAGATTGTGAAGGCAAGCTCCATGGCATTGAGGCAGTGATAGATCAGGATCGGGCAACTCAGGTTCTTGCTGAAGGCCTGGAAGCCGACGCATTGATCTTACTGACAGAGACTGAAGCCATCACAACGAACGCAGGACAACCGGATTCACGCATGATCAGAGAGTGTACACCACAAGCACTGGAGGCTCTTACCTTTGCGGATATCAGCATGACACCTAAGGTTGAATCCCTATGCCATTTTGTCAGAGCTGGTGGTAAGTTTGGAGCCATCGGCGCACTAGACTCCGTTCAAGATATTCTGGCAGGAAGGTCAGGCACCTTCGTTAAGGTGGATGTCTCAGACGGAATCACATACTACGACTAAGGTGTGTCGACATGCCTTTTATATTCTACGACATCTGCCGCACTACAAGCCTCATGCTCTGTTCTGCGGCTCCGAAGTGCTACACAAACAAATTCCATGTTGATTGACCTGGGGTCTGATCAACAGACACCCCATCGGAGTTTATCCATAAACATACAGCTATTTGAAATGACTCCCGTTTACAAGGCGGCAGCAGATAAACAATCCTGCTACAAAGTTTGAACGTACGTACGTATTTCCACCCGGAAATTGATCTGTGTCACTTCATTACTTCAGCCATTGCTGAAATTATACGCAGCTGTGTATTTTTGGATATCCGCCCGGTGAGCACGGCGCGTCTGTTTATCCTTGACTCCTTCTACAGGACAGGAAACGAAGTATGTCCCAGAGCCTAATACGCTATACCAACATCCTCAGTATTGTGGGTGATATCATCCGGGTGGAAGTGCCCAATCTGGATGGTGCCCAATCACAGGCCCGTAATGGTGACCTGGCATTGATTGAGCAGGATGGCCAGCCCTATTCCATGGCGCAGATCATCCGCCTGAGAGGCAGCGAAGTGTCCCTGCAGGTTTTTGCAGGCACCAAAGGCCTTTCCACTAACGCCGCTGTCTGCTTCCTGGGTGAACCCATGCAGGCAACTTACTCCCCCAACATCCTTGGTCGTATTTTCAACGGTGCAGGCGAGCCTATCGATGGTGGCCCTTCACTGGAGCAGGATCCCAAAGTTGTTATCGATGGTCCATCCGTTAACCCCGCCCAGCGTGTACTGGCATCCCGTATGGTGCGTACCAACGTCCCCATGATTGATGTATTCAATACGCTGGTGGAATCCCAGAAGATCCCCATTTTCTCCGTATCCGGCGAACCTTATAACCAGTTCCTTGCCCGTATCGCGATTCAGGCAGAAGCGGACGTGGTTATCTTCGGTGGCATGGGTCTGATCTTCGATGATTACCACTTTTTCAAAACCGAGTTCGAAAGATCGGGCGTATCCTCCCGTACCATCATGTACTCCAATCAGGCCTCTGACCCAACGGTAGAACGTCTGATGGTACCTGATCTGGCTCTGGCCACTGCAGAACACTTCGCTGTAGAAGAAGGCAAAAAGGTTCTGGTACTGCTCACCGACATGACCTCCTATGCCGACGCCATGAAAGAGATCGGTGTAGCCATGGACAAGATTCCCGCCAACCGCGGCTACATGGGTGACCTGTACTCTCAGCTGGCCAGGCGTTACGAAAAGGCTGCCGACTACAAGGGTGCCGGTTCCGTAACCATTCTGGCGGTTACCACCATGCCCGGTAACGACGTAACCCACCCTGTTCCTGATAACACCGGTTACATCACCGAAGGTCAGTTCTACCTGCATGATGGCGTACTGGATCCATTCGGCTCCCTGTCCCGCCTGAAGCAGATGGTTGTGGGCAAAGAGACCCGTGACGATCACTCCCAGATCATGAACACCATGATCCGCTTCTACTCCGACTCCGTGAACGCGAAGCAGAAGCAGGCTATGGCGTTTGAGCTGTCTGACTACGACCTTAAAACCATCAAGTTCGGCGACCTGTTCAGAAAGCGTTTCATGGCACTGGATGCCGCCATGTCACTGGAAGAAGGCCTGGATACCTGCTGGCAGACTCTGGCGGAGTGCTTCTCCCCGGAAGAAACCCTGATGAAACAGAGCCTGGTGGAAAAATACTGGCCAGCTGATGTGAAGGCTGAGGCAGCATCCGCCACGGAGGCCTAAGACATGGCCACTAAGATTTCTCTGAATAAGAGCTCGCTCAACAAGGAGAAGGCCAGCTTAAAAACCTTCAACCGTTACCTGCCTGCGCTGGAACTCAAGCGTCAGCAGTTAATGGCGGAACGGAAAAAGGCTGAGCTCGCTGTTGTTGAAGTACGGGAACGTATCGCCAGGGTCGAAGATGATATTGCCGGTCAGCTGCCCATGCTGGCCTGTGAAGATATCGACATCGACGATCTGGTCAAGGTGACCAACGTCGTTCTGACTGAACAGAACATCGTCGGCACCACTGTTCCCCTGCTGGAGCGGGTTGAGGTGGAAGTGAAGCCTTACAGCTTCCTCACCAAACCTCACTGGGTCGACTTCCTGGTTGAAAAGCTGAAAGAGATGGTTGAGCTGTACGTTGAAAGTCAGGTGCGCGAGTTGCGTTACCAGGAAATCAGCGCCGCTACCCGCACCACCTCCCAGCGGGTCAACCTGTTCTCCAAGGTTCTGATTCCACGGACCAAGCAGAACATCGCCAAGATTAAGATCTTCCTGTCCGATCAGGATAGAGCGGGCGTTGTAAACGCCAAGATCTCGAAGTCGAAAATGGATGCAGCACAAGCACTGCAGGCGAAAGAACGCCAGCAGGCGGCTGAACAAAATGCCGCGGCCAGCTAAAGGAGAGGATGTGCAATGAGTATTAAAGCACTCAAAAAAATCACCCTCTATGGGCTGGCCAGTGAGAAAGAATCGCTGCTGCGTGGGCTGCAAAGCCTGGGCTGCATGCACCTGATTCCACTGGCACACTCCCAAAATGGTGAAAGCGAACTGACTGAACCCCAGTCCGCCAAAGAAGCGCTGACCTGGCTGAGCAACTGCCCGACCAAGCGTCGGGAAGCCCGCTCCAGCGAACTGAGCGCAGATCAGCTGGTCACCAAAGTTCTGGATAACAAGCACCTGCACCGTCAGGCCGCTGACCAGCGTGATGCCTTGATCAAACGTATTTCAGAAGTGCGCCCCTGGGGTGATTTCTCCTTCTGTGATATCGATGATATGGCAAATGTACGACTGTGGTTCTACGTTGTGCCCCACAACGATATGAACGCAGTACGTGGGCTGGAACTGCCTTGGGAAGTTGTTCACAAGGACCAGCAAAACGACTATGTGGTGGTTCTTGCGGAAGATGAACCTGCCGCAGATCTGCTGCCTGTTCGCCGTTCCCACGTGGGTGGTCAGCCTCTGTCGGAACTGGAAGCCAATCTTGAAGCGGCAGAAATGAAGCTTGAGGATATCCAGGGCGAACGGGAAAGTCTGACTCGCTGGATCTACATCATCAGCCAGGCAGCCGCCCGGTTTGAAGATGAAAAGGCTCTGCGAGACGTCAGCAGCACGGTTCTGGAAGACGACCAGTTCTTCCTGGTGGCTGGGTGGATGCCTGCCGACCGGGAAAAAGACGTGCGTCGTTTTATCGACGAGCAGCCTGCGGCCGTCACCATTGAAGAGCCCGCTGAAGACGATAAACCACCCACATTGCTGGACAACCCGGAAATCATGGGCGGTGGTACAGAAGCCATGGCGTTCTATCAGCTGCCAAGCTATCGCAGCTGGGACCCAAGCACCATGGTGTTCTTCTCGTTCTCACTGTTCTTCGCCATGATTATGAACGATGCGGCTTACAGCCTTGTCATCGCCCTGATTATATACCTGATGCGCAATAAACTTGGCACCACCATTGCCGGCAAGCGAATCAGTAATCTGGCTTATTTTATGGCTGGTCTGGGCTTTGTCTGGGGCGTGTGTGCCGGTTCCTATTTCGGCTACACACCTCCGCCAGATACCTTTATTGGCAGTTTGAAGTTCATTGAAATGAACGACTACACCACCATGATGAAGGTATCCATCGTTGTGGGTGGTATCCACATCATCATCGCCAACCTTATCACAGCCTGGCTGAACAGAGGGCGGCTCAACATGCTTGCGCCTATTGGCTGGGCCATTGCCATTGCTGGCGGCTTAACCTTCTGGCTCAGTTACCTGGGTTCTATCGATCAGGCAGCTGGCGGCAAAGTGATGATGATTGTGGGTGCAGTGATGCTGTTCCTGTTCACCAGTACACGACAGATTAAGGGTGTTAAGGATATCTTCCTGCGCACTGCGGATGGCCTGTATGCCCTGTACGAAATCTCCAGTGTCTTCGGGGATATTCTGAGCTACATGCGTCTGTTTGCTCTGGGTCTGGCGGGTGCGTCTCTGGCTGTCACCTTCAACTCTCTGGCTTTCCAGATAAAAGACAGTATGCCCGGTATCGGCATTCTGTTCTGCTTCATGATTCTGGTGCTTGGCCACCTGCTGAACATCACCCTCTCCATTGTGAGTGGTGTAGTTCACGGCCTGCGCCTGAATGTAATCGAATTCTTCAAGTGGAGCCTCTCCGACGAAGGCTACCCCTTTAAACCTTTTCAAAAACGCGAGGACTAATTCATGGAAAACTTCATTCTGATGCTGGGCTGGGCTGGTATTTTCGCTCCTATGGCTCTGGGTTCTATCGGTTCCGGTTTTGGCTGTTCTGTTGCTGGCCAGGCGGCCTGTGGCGCAATGCTGGACGTAGAAAGCGGCTACGGTAAGTTCATCGGTGTAGCTGCGATGCCGTCCTCTCAGGGTATCCTGGGTATCGTTGTTATGTTCCTGCTGCTGGGTCACGGTGTAAACATGACCACTGCTCCTGCCATCTTCGGTATCGGCCTGCTGGCTGGTCTGGCTCTGATGTTCACTGCCATGTACCAGGGCCACGCGATTGCAGGTGCAATCAACGCCTCCAAGAACAAGCCTGAAATCTTCGGTCTGTCTATTGCTCCTGCTGCGATCGTAGAAGGTTTCTCCGTATTCACCTTCGTATTCGCACTGGTTCTGGCTGGCAACATTCCTGGCTAATACGCCCGACTAACCCTTGATTATTGCGAGAAAGTAAGACTATGAGTGACACAAGCAATATTTCTGTCGGCGTACAGGAGCTGATCGAAAAACTGCGCAACCAGGGCGTCAGCTCTGGCCGCGACAAGGCAGACGAGCTGGTTGATAACGCCAAGTCTGAAGCAGCCAGCATTGTTGCTGATGCTAAGAAAGAAGCGGATGCGATACTCGTCCAGGCCAAAAAAGAGGCTGAATTCACCCTCAAATCCGGTGAAGAAGCTTTGGAAATGGCGGGCCGTAATGCTGTGCTGGAAATGAAAGGCTACCTGATGGAGCGCTTCTCCGCCCGTATCAGCGAAGCTGTCAGCAATGAAATGACCGATCAGGGCGTACTTCAGAAAGTGATTCTGGAAGTGGCCGGTCGCAGTGGTCTGCAGGGTGAGAAGAGCGTTGAAGCGGTTCTGCCCTCCAAGATCATTGGTGTCGACGAACTGCGCGCCAACCCTGAAGATGTTAAGGAAGGCACACTGGCTTACTTTGTTGTTCGCAACGCCCGCGAAATGCTCACCGATGGTGTGTCCTTCGCGGTGAGTGATGATCAGCAAAGTGGTGTGACTTTCCGCCTGAAAGACAAAAACATCGAGCTGGAACTGGATGACAACGCTGTCAGCGAAATGCTGCTCAAGCATCTGCAGCCACGTTTCCGCGCGGTACTGGAAGGCACCATTAAATAAGTGCAGGCCAGCAAGACTGTGCTCCGGGAAGCTGCCTCGCTGCTTCCCGGCAGCCTCTAAGGAGTCGTTATGGCAGACAATGCCTATTTCACACTGCTGACTTCGCTGCCTCACATTGATTCCCTCTTTAGCAGCAAGATCACAGCGATCTCTCGCTTCCAGCTGGATAAGCGCTTATCCATGCTCACCAGCGACGACCAGAAAAAGCTGGTGATGATCGAGAACCTGTTGCACTGGGATCACCTTGGTGACGATGTCAACGAAAAAGCCCTGATCCGTCAGGCTGAGCGAGCCCGCGCCACCCTCGGCACACAGGCTCTGCGAGATTTGATTGACTGGCGACTGGATATGCGCACGGTGGTTGCTGCTCTGCGTATGAAGCATGCCGGCAAGCCTGCCCCCAGTGAAGCGAAATGGAGTTATGGCTCACGCTATGCCTACATTCGCAGCCACTGGGCCTCCCCCACGCTGGGCCTTGGTGGTGCCTTCCCCTGGATTTCCAAGGTGAATGAGTACCTGCGCACCAGCAAGTGTGTGGAGTTGGAAAAAGTTCTGCTTCAAGCGGTCTGGGATCACCTGGATCACATGACCATGAAGCACCGCAACGATTTTGAAGCCGTAGTGATTTATGTACTGCGCTGGAATCTGGTCGCACGCTGGACAACCTACGATACCGAAAAGGCCCATGTTCGCTTCCAGAATTTGATCAAGAAAAGCCTTGGCGACTTCCAGCATCAGCTACCCCAATAGTCAGGTAGCGGGACAAATCACAAGCGGCGAGGTAAATAAAAGATTATGAGCATGACTGAGAAAAATGCAGCGGGCGCTGATGCGGCAACAGCCCGGGTGATTGCAGTCAACGGTGATATTCTGACCGTTGAAGCGATATCCTCCGATGTCCGCATCGTCAAGAACGAAGTGGTCTATGTGGCTCCCAGCCGCAAAGAGAACGAAGGCGTAGATGAGCGACTGATGTCTGAAGTTCTGCGTGTGAATGGGCACACCGCCGACATTCAGGTCTTTGAAGACACCAGCGGCGTGGGTGTAGGCGACGCGGTTTACCAGACTGGCGAACTGCTGTCGGTAGAGCTCGGCCCTGGCTGTCTGAGCCAGATCTTCGATGGTCTGCAAAACCCACTGGAACGCCTGGCTCAACTGCACGGAACTTTCCTCAAACGTGGTGTGCAGGTTGACGCACTGGACCGTTCCAAGGAATGGTCTTTTGTAGCCACTGCCCGTGTGGGCGACAAGCTGCGTGCCGGTGAAACTCTGGGTACTGTTCAGGAAGGCCGTTTCACTCACAAAATCATGGTTCCTTTCCACCAGCGTGGCACTGTCAACGTTGAGTGGATTCAGGAAGGCACCTTCCCTGTTGATACCATCATCGCCAAGGTAAAAGACGAGCAGGGCAAGGAAAGCGAGCTGAGCATGATTCAGCGCTGGCCTGTTAAGCAGTCCATCGCCGAAACTCTGGGTCGCAAGGGCAAGACAACCCGTCACTTCCCTTCCGAACCACTGGTGACCCAGCAGCGTCTGATCGACACTTTCCTGCCTATCGCCCGTGGTGGTACCGGCTGTATTCCTGGCCCATTCGGTGCGGGTAAGACTGTACTGCAGCACACCCTGTCCAAGTACGCCTCCGTTGATATCGTAATCGTTATCGCCTGCGGTGAGCGTGCCGGTGAGGTGGTAGAAACCATCACGGAATTCCCTCAACTGTCTGACCCAACCGGTTCCGGCACCCTGATGGATCGTACCACCATCATCTGTAACACCTCCTCCATGCCTGTTGCGGCTCGTGAGGCGTCTATCTACACCGGTATGACGCTGGGTGAGTACTACCGTCAGATGGGTTACAACGTACTGCTGCTGGCCGACTCTACCTCCCGCTGGGCGCAGGCTATGCGGGAAACGTCTAACCGTCTGGAAGAGATTCCAGGTGAAGAAGGTTTCCCGGCGTACATTGACTCCGCTATCAAAGGCCTGTACGAGCGTGCTGGTGTTGTGACCAACGAAGATGGCGAGCAGGGTTCCATGACCATGATCGGCACGGTATCCCCTGCCGGTGGTAACTTTGAAGAGCCTGTGACCCAGTCTACTCTGGCGACGGTGAAGTGCTTCCTGGGGCTGTCCTACGATCGTGCCTACAAGCGTTTCTTCCCAGCGGTAGACCCCCTGATTTCCTGGTCCCGTTACCTGGAGCAGCTGGCCCCATGGTACGCCAAGAACATCTCTGACCACTGGGTGGACGATGTTAAAGAGATGCACTCTCTTATCCTGACCGGTGAAAGTATCAATCAGATGATGCAGGTCACCGGTGAAGAGGGTGTGACTCTGGGTGACTACGTGACCTACCAGAAAGCTCTGTTCCTCGATATGGTCTATCTGCAGCAGGACGCCTTCGACAAGATCGACGCAGCGTGCCCAATGGAGCGCCAGCGCTTCTGCTTCAACCTGATTGTTGATATGTCACGCCGTGAGTTTACCTTCGCAGACAAGACCGACGCCCGTAACTTCTTCGTGAAGCTCACTGGTCTGTTCAAGAACCTGAACTACGCACACTACGAGTCTAACGAGTACAAGGACTACGTTGCCAAGATCGAAGAGTTGCGAAATCAGTTCAGCACTGCTCTTGAAGCGGCTTAATTCACTCTGAGTTCTGCTGTATAGAAGGCGCCCTTGTGGCGCCTTTTTGTGTCTGCTCATCTTCCCCGGTTTACATGAATACTTATTCATATGAATAAATGTTCATGCTATTGTTTAATCAGACATCATCGGGGAGATCGCCAGCATGGCTCAGCCAGCATCCATCGAAAATTCAACTCTGAGCACCACAAGTGCGACGCCCAACAGCGCATTGCGTCGCAAATGGTTTATTCGGGGAATGGATTGCGCGGGCTGTGCGGCAAAGGTTGAGAAGGCTCTGAACAAAGTGGAGGGTATCTATCAAACCAAGATTGCCTTTGCCACTGAGCGCCTGTTTGTTGCCGTAGAATCCGAGCAGCAAATTAAAACGATTGAACAAACCGTTAAAGGGCTGGGCTTTCGCCTTGAAGCAACCAGCAAGATTCAGGAAGAACCTCTCTGGAAAGCCCATTCCACCTTTGTCTTGATTGCCTCGGTGACCCTGTGCACCACAATTGCCTCCCTGCTGGCTCCCGATTGGAAGGCGACCGCTCTTCATGTTGCCACGGCTATCGGTACCCTGCCGTTTATTCGCAAAGCGCTTACTCAGGCCAGAAACGGCACCCTCTTCAGTATTGAACTGCTTATGGTTATAGCCTCCCTCGGTGCAATGGCTCTGGGGGAGAACACGGAAGCTATTCTGGTACTGCTGCTGTTCTCCGCCGGCGAAATGCTGGAAGGTTTTGCTGGTCGCAAAGCCCGGGCCGGTATCCAGAGCCTCATGAAGCTGACGCCCGATACCGCCACACGCATAGAAAGCGGTGTACGCGTACCCAATGTGCCCGCTGACTTCCTGCAACCCGGCGATCTCATTGAAGTACGCCCCGGTGACCGCATGCCGGTGGATGCCACACTGCAATTCACGCCCGGCTCTTTTGATGAAAGCGCCCTGACCGGTGAATCCATTCCCGTTTCCCGCCAGAAAGGGGAAAAAATTATGGCGGGCAGTCTGGTGGTTGAGCAACCCGTTCGCCTGACGGTTGTCTCCGAGCCCGGTGAAAACGCCATCGACCGTATTATCCAGCTGATTGAGAACGCTGATGAGCGCCGTGCTCCTATCACTCGCCTGATAGATACATTCAGTTCCTGGTATACGCCACTGGTGATGGCCATTGCCATACTGGTAGCCGTGGCTCCGCCGCTGCTCTTTGGCGCAAGCTGGGACGTATGGGTATACAAGGCACTGGCTCTGCTGTTGATTGCCTGCCCTTGTGCGCTGGTGATTTCTATTCCGGCAGCCGTCACCTCTGCACTGGCCTCAGCGTCACGCTTCGGTGCCCTGATTAAAGGTGGTGCAGCACTTGAGCAATTGCGTACAGTGAAGCAGCTGGCCTTCGATAAAACCGGTACTCTGACTGTGGGCAGGCCCGTTGTCACAGCCATCACTTCTCTGTACATGGAAGAAAAAGAGCTGCTGACACTGGCTGCCTCTCTGGAGCAGGGTTCCAGCCATCCTCTGGCGAAAGCCATTATCGATGCGGCCAGAAAGCACAATCTGGATATTCCTGACGCTGATAAAGTCACCATCCTCAATGGTCAAGGCCTGACCGGACTGGTAAACGGCAAAACTGTGAAGATTCTGGCTCCCCGCCATGTGCAGCCTGAACGCCTTGCTCAAAACAATGTGCAGCAGACCATTGCTGACCGCGAATCCGAAGGCAATACCGTAGTGGTTGTGACCGATGATTCTAAGGTTCTTGGCCTGATTGCCATGGCGGATACCCTGCGGGACGATGCCGTAGAAACAATCACACAGCTCAAAGCCATGGGTATCAGTTGCGTAATGCTG
Organism: Parendozoicomonas verongulae; assembly: GCF_009711465.1. Taxonomy (GTDB): domain Bacteria; phylum Pseudomonadota; class Gammaproteobacteria; order Pseudomonadales; family Endozoicomonadaceae; genus Sansalvadorimonas; species Sansalvadorimonas verongulae. Next base: position 17,329 of record NZ_SMME01000841.1, read on the forward strand.
ACTGGGGATAACCGTCGGGCAGCTGCCGCCATTGCAGCGAAACTGGGTATCGACTACAAAGCCGAACTGCTTCCGGAAGATAAAGTCAAAGCCATTGAGAAGATGCAGGAAGCTGCTCAGAAACAGGGGCCGGAGCACGCTGTCGCCATGGTGGGTGACGGCATTAACGATGCCCCGGCCCTCAAGGCAGCCGAACTGGGTATTGCCATGGGGCGTGGTAGCGATGTGGCACTGGAAACTGCCGATGCTGCCCTCACTCATGAGCGTCTGCCTGAGCTGGCTACTATGATTCAGCTTTCCCGTGATACAGCCACTATCATACGCCAGAACATCGCTCTGGCGCTGGGCATCAACACCCTGTTCCTGTTCACCACACTATTTGGATTAACCGGGCTTATGGCGGCTGTACTGTCTGACTCAGGTGGTGCTTTGCTGGTTACCATAAACGCCCTGCGTCTTATGCACCTGCGCAAGACGCAGTAGTTAAATAACGCAAAACAAACACACTCTTCACATTGAAGCTATGGTGTCACCTGTCGATCATTAGGATTGTTAATACCTATTAAGAACAACTACTTATTTTCTTTAGATTTAATACGCATACCATGGAAAGTAACTACTGGCGAGTAGATCCACTTACAACAAGGCGCCTTCAATGCGATATAACCGCACCTTGCGCGCCTACATACAAACTGGATATAAGGAAAATAATATGCGTATTGTTATTGCTCTTGGCGGCAACGCGATGCTTCAACGTGGTCAGCCTCTGGAAGCTGGCATTCAGCGTGACAATATCCGCAAGGCTGCTGAAGTCATTGCCCGCGTAGCCCAGAAACATGAAGTCATTCTCACCCACGGCAATGGCCCTCAGGTTGGCCTGCTGGCGCTGCAGAATGCCGCCTATGACAAAGTCTCCCCCTACCCATTGGATGTTCTGGGTGCAGAAACCGCTGGTATGATTGGCTACATGATGGAGCAAGAGCTCTATAACCAGATGCCTGGTGCTCAAATTGCCACTCTGGTCACTCAGACCCTGGTAGACAGCAACGACCCTGCTTTCCAGAACCCCACCAAGTTTGTTGGCCCGGTTTACAGCAAAGAAGAAGCCGAAGCACTGGCCGCTGAAAAAGGCTGGGATGTTAAGCAGGACGGTGACTATGTGCGTCGTGTTGTACCTTCCCCACTACCTTCCAGCATCGTAGAAGTGGATATGGTGAAGAAGCTGTCCGATATGGGTGCTCTGGTCATCTGCTCCGGCGGTGGTGGTGTACCTGTTCGCAAGGACGAAGAAGGCAAACTGCATGGTGTTGAAGCCGTTGTAGACAAGGATCTGACCGCTGCTCTGATGGCTGAACAACTGGGTGCCGACGCACTGGTGATTATGACCGACGTTCCTGCAGTATGCGTAAACTTCGGTCAGCCCGATCAAAAAGAGATCCACAAAGCCTCCATTCAAGGCATCGGTGAGCTGGACTTCCCCGCCGGTTCCATGGGGCCAAAGATTGACTCCTGCGCAAACTTCGTCGATAAAGGCGGCCGCTTTGCAGCGATCGGAAGTTTGTACGACGTTGAGCAAATTGTTGAAGGTCAGGCAGGCACCTGGATCACCAACGAAGTAGAAGGCATTTCTTTCTACGACAATAGCGCTGCAGCCGAAGCCTGAAACCAAAGTACCCGACAGTTCTCTTCTAAAAAGGCACTGTTTTTATAACTTTTAAACATACTGAGGCAGACCCATATAACATTAACCAAATATGGGTCTATTATTTTGCCTTTTTATTTCTCATTCCTTGCAAGACCGCAATCCCCTGCTAGATATACCCCCTATCTGTTTTTTCTCATACATCTAACACTCAGTTCTGCGGAAGTTTGCAGAGGACTAATTATGCCAGGTATTCAGAGCCAAAAGTTCGACTCGGGGCGGCTGTTGTTAACAGCCAGCATTGCGGCAGCTTCCGCACCAGCTGTGGGCCAGGTAGAAGTCGATAACATCCGTGCTCTGGGGGGCGCGCTGGCTGGCAGTAATGGTTTTGCATCCTCCCCGCAATTGCAGGAAACACTTCAGAAAAACCCACAGTGGAATGCTCTTCCCAGCTACAAAATAGAAGAGCTGTCTTCAACACCCTATACCTTTACAGATCGAGCCTATGAGGCTCTGTCCCGTGAAGTTCTCCCTCTGGCAAGTATCTTTGCACTTCATACCGCAGCGTCTACGGCAGGTCTGGAATTCCACCGTCTCTGGCGTACTGATGCGGACAAGGTATCTGAATACGCATGGCGCCTGGGGGAAGCTATCGGTGACTTTGCATCATCGGAAACCACTACAGAATTGATGTGGCGCCTGCTCTCCACCAACATAGATTTTTTCACATCAACAGACTTTGTCGAAAATTATACCGGTGCCACTGCATTCCGCATGCTACGCAGAGCTCTGGCCTACAGCTACGGTTTCTCTTACGCTCTGCCTGAAGCATTGCACCAACATGTATTCAACGCCATTGGCTATGCTGGCATTGCCTTTGAAACACCCGCGCTCAACGAACATTTCGCCTTCACCTTCATCAGCTCCAGTACCGGAAAAGACCCAGGCAGCCCCAACAGTGCTTATCTGGATCTGGACTTTGTCCATCGCGCCAAACCATTCGATGACCCGCAAAGCCGCTTCGAACGTGCTCTGGTAGCCCTTGATAAAGCCAGCCGTGAGAATAATGTCACCCGTGTTCGATTCTACCCCACTGTGGTTGGTGATCAGCGCAAAGACAGCGCCCTTGAACTGTTTGTGCGTTTTTATGTGGATAACAGGCCTGGCCCCCTGATTCGCTTCCCGGCCAGCTTCGGCTCCAGCAGTACACGGATTTGGTGGACAGATGCTGTAGATCGTCAGATTTTCGAACGAGTCTACAACGATAGGGATCAGTATGCCGTTGTTGCTGTATACAACAAAATGATGGATTACAAAAACAGCGTCATCACCCCGATTTCGGATGCCATTCTGGAGAAGATACCTGCCATCATGAGCTGGGCAGCCAGGGAACCTGTCGCTGGCGATTATGGTGCGATATTTGAGCAGCAAATCAACAATGCCATCGAAGCCGACACTGTAGGTGCTGAGAGCAGTGATGATGACCTGAACCTTGGACAACCCGCAAAGCCCAGGCAATCCATGCACCACTCCGTGATGAAAAATGGTGACGACAGCTACATGTGGGTTGACGGCTATCACAGCCAGGGGGCGGAGCTTCCTATTTTTGTAATGATGTCCCGCAATAGCGCTGACAATATCCAGGTTGATGATCTGGTTAAGCTTGAAAAACACCTCCCATGGAACACCTATCGTGGCAGCTACAAAATGGCCTCTACCCTTGCCAAGAGCAAGGCTTATAGCATGATTGTACAGCGCCTGATGATGTCCCGCTCTGAGCAGTTTAAAGCACAGCGCAGGTTGGCTGAGCACCACATCAAACTCGTGCCGGAGCACTGGACATCCGGAGACGTCGACATATTTAATGAATACACTGATCTTGCACTGGATGGCCGCACTCTTGATCAGGCTCTGGAAGACACAAAAAAATCTCTGGAAGGCACACCAGAATTTCAAGAGTGGAAAAAGAAAAAAGATATTATTGACGCAAAACGGAACAGACAGACGTCTGAAAAAGTTTTCGAAGATCTCAAAGAAAATCTGAAAGCGGCCCAAGAAGAAGTTTCTGCAGCAGGGGAGGAGCTCACAAGGGCTATAGGTAAAGCCAAAACACCTATTTTGAAAACCCTGCGGGATCGTGTTGCAGCCACCCACGTAGAACACGAGGAGGACCACGAAACAAAACAACAGAGAGCAGTTAGTGAGCTCGATGATTACCTGAAAGCGAATGAGCTTGATGAAATAGAAGGGCTTAAAGGCAAACTGGAAAAGGACTATCTGGTTGGGAACGAGCTAAAAAATGTGCAGTACGCCCAAAAAGAAAGAATAAAAGAATATGATAGCGCTAGAAAAGCCATTGATAATCTGCAAGCTGATATTGCTAAACATATTGCCGAACACAAGGCTCTTGGTAAATACATTGTTATAGAAAAAGTAGCCGAACTGGTAAAACAGGTTGAGCCGCACATGGATGCCGAGAAACAGAAACGATTTGATGAAACCTTTGCCGAACTACGTCAGGCAGGAGGCACTGTTTACCCTGAACCAACGGGTCTGTTCCATGAATTGAAATCCTTTGGTAGAAACCTTCTTGGCTCTATTCCAGGACTAGATCACAAGTTCGGCCCAAAAGCTCAGGAAAAGGCCACTCATGATGCCCGTGAGCAAAGAGCAAAAGATCGAGTCACAGAAGAAAAGAAAAGAGCTGATGACGATAAGACAGAACGCAAACGTCTAGAAGCTGAAGCCAAGCGCAAACGCCTGGCTGGCGCCGACGCTGAAGCAGAACGCAAACGTTTTCTGGAGACTTCGGTCATGGGCAAACACCAGGCCGAAACTATAAAGCCTAAGCTGAAAGAGCCTGATACAGAGGCTGTCATACCTGAGTCAGAAGAAGAAGGTGACGAAGAAGCATCAATCATTAATCAAGCATTATCCAAGAAGACAACGCAGCAAGCTGCACAGATAAGCGAACCACCCTCCAGCAGCACCCCCCCTTCTGTGGAATTCACTGAAGAGCATGGAGTGCCCACTGAAGAGCATGGAGTGCCCACTGAAGAGCCCGGAGTATCAGATGAAAAACCCAAAGATACTGATACGCCTTAAATGAGGCTCTCTTCTACAAATCAGATCCCCCTTAGAGCATACGGGCTAAGGGGGATTTCTTAATCAAATGTCAGCTCAAGATGAAGTACTCTCTGAACCTTAACGTATTAGCATTTGCTGCACTACTTTGCGCCTGTGCCATATGCTCTCCAAATTATGCCTACGATTCAGACTATCAGGACAGCATGTCCTTCACAGAAGAGAGCGACCTCGATGATAAAGAGTTTTATACCGATACTGTTGAAGGTGATTTAACCCCTCCTCCTCTGTTTGATGAATACTTGCAGGAGGAATCGAGTAACAACGAAACCTGGGAGTAAGTAAATCACTAGCAGCACTAGAGTCTCAATTCTCTTGTCACCTTTCGCTTCTCTGCCTCACCTTCAGACAAGCAGGATAATGGTCCGGGTACTTACTGCCAGGGCAAACTCTTAGCTTTGAGTAGAGCACCCATGGATTACGATATATCAAACGCCCGCTCCATAGTTATCCTGACCGGTGCTGGTATTTCCGCAGAGTCAGGTGTAAACACCTTTCGCGCATCCGATGGACTGTGGGAAAACCACCCGGTAGAAGATGTGGCCACGCCTGAAGGCTTTGCCCGAAATCCGGAGTTGGTACAGTACTTCTATAATGCCCGCAGACGGCAGTTATCCACGGTTGAACCCAATGCAGCGCATGTCGCTCTGGCTGACTTTGAGCGTCGTTTTGATGGCCGATTTCTGCTTATTACCCAAAACGTTGATGACCTGCATGAACGGGCTGGTTCAAATAACCTGCTTCATATGCACGGCGAACTGCTCAAAGCCCGCTGCACAGCCTGTGACAGTGTGCATACAATCACTGGTGATTTATCCCTGGCAAGCATTTGCGGTGTCTGCCAGAGCCAAGGCACTGTAAGGCCGGATATTGTCTGGTTTGGGGAAATACCTATGGAAATGGAGCGAATCTACAATGCACTCACCCAGTGCGACCTGTTCGTTAGCATTGGAACATCAGGCAATGTTTATCCGGCAGCAGGCTTTGCACAGGAAGCTAAAAATACTGGAGCCACAACAGTCGAACTGAATCTTGACCCAAGCGTGCAGGCAAGCACCTTCGACTATTGTCTGCACGGTTTAGCAACAGAAATCGTACCCGCATTTTTAACTCTCCCAAAGTAAGCACGCAGGCATCAGGCTTCAGCAGTCTTACCCTGTGAACTCTCTTCCTGAGTCTGGTAATTCTCTCTATGGGTGATAAACAGTGTGGCCCCAATAATCAGCGCTGCGCCGAGCCATAGCTCCCCGGGAGGTACAGTGCCCATCACCAGGAAGCCAACCAGAACATTCAGCGGCAACTTAGCCAGATCAAAAGGTTGAACATAAGCAGCTTCGGCACATTGGTAAGCCTTAGTCAGTGCCAGCTGTGCGCAGCCGGTTAAAACACCAGCCAGAAGAAGCAGTGGCCACATATTGCTCTGGGGCAGGGCCAAAACGGGCAAGGAGATAAACAGGTTAAATGGCACGGTCAAAGCAAATAAATAAAAGACCAGTGTCGTAGGGCTTTCTGTTTTTACCTGGGCTTTTGTCATCAAGGAATATGCTGCCCAGAACACCGCTGCGACCAAAGGAAGCAGTGCTGAGTAGTGCCAGGAGTCAGCCCAGGGTTCCAGAATAACCATTGCCCCAAAAAAGCCTGCAGCCGTGGCTAACCAGCGGGAGGGGGTGACCCTCTCCTGAAGAAATAACGCAGAACCAATCACCACAAACAGCGGCGAGGTCATTAACAGGGCAATCGCCTGCCAGATAGGCACTGGCCAGGCCATAGCCCACAGCCAGAACTGCACACCAATCACTGCCGTAGCAACCCGAACAATATGGAATATCAGGTGGTTGGTTTGCAGACTTCTCCGAAAGCCTTGACGGAACATCCACGGCAGTAGCACAAACATAGCAATACCATACTGATAAAGGGCTACGTCAGCCGAAGCAAAACCCTGCCGGAAACTGACCCATTGCGTTGCGCTGTTGACAATGGCAAAGGCCAGCCCGCTGACCAGCATCCAGAAAGCACCTTTCAATGGCGAATGATAAGAACTTTGAGAGTGTGACACGATTAAACTCCTTAACATCGTGTCAGGACAGACTACAGGCACACAAAGATGTTCCACAAAAGAGCATCTGACAGGCAACCGTTTTCTCTTCCATCCGGACTGTAACCGTCGGCTCTGGAATCTCACCAGATCAGCCCTCAACATACAGTGCCGAGGGGTCGCGGGCTTATGACTTACCGCCGGTAGGGACTTTCACCCTGCCCTGAGAATCCAAGTTAAAGACTGCGGCTCTTAATCCGCCAAAGCAGGTCAAGAGCCCTGAAACTGAAAGCATTGTATGTGGGGGAGCCAATAAGCTCAAACTATTTAACAGGGCACGGAGTGAGATGATCCAAATCAAAACCAATGAAAAGATAACCAATGTTACACATCAATACAGGGCCGATCTGGCCTCCTGCGACATTTCTCCTAGACTGACTCTTTTATAGATACAGGGTAGGTACAACTTCTTTGAAATCAGCAGTAACCAGCAAGCCATTTTTTTCTGTCATTATTCTGGTTGGGTTACTCCACCTCAGCCAGCCCAGCTACAGTCTGTCATCTGGCTCGAATCCTCCTGCATCCTTTGTTCCGGCAGATCTTCGCCTGCATGAAAACCGTAAGATCAGAAAGCCACCTGCGGATACTCTGATCCCCGATGAGGTGATTGTCAGTAAAATACCTTCACTTTCAGATGAGGAAAACCTGAAGGGGCGCGTCAATAAACGTAAGAAGAAGAAAAAGCTGTCGAACCTCGAAAGATTACGACAGCTTTATTTACTTCCGCTGCTTCAACCATTGCTCTCTGGGGGGCAGTAGTTCCAGCAGTCCACATCATTTCTCAGGGCGCTATCAGGAACAAGGTGTTCCCAGAGATATCAGTGCTGGTACAGCCTCAGCCGACTGAACCCACTGATACCAGACACTGTCACTCGCACGGTCACACCCGCCGCAACCTTGATTACAGGAGGACTCCACCCGAATAACACGCCCTTTTCTCATCCAGTGAGTTAACATCCCAGACATAACATTTTCCTCAGTATCGAAGTGATTGGCCAGCTCATAGAGACTGACCATTCCGTCCTTCGATGCCAGGAATCGACGGATATCACTTAGCACCGATTACACCTGTCATATTCGCATGGGTACCACGCCAGCCAAACCTGCGCAGCACCGCAAGCACAGCCAGAAACAGTACGATGAAAGCGGCAATCCAGCTGGCAGAAGAGCCAGGGTGTTTGCTGAAAGTAGCCACCTGATAATAAAGAGATGCCACGGTATAGCCAGCATAAGTTGCCCAGGCACCCACCAGCCACATATAACCTCGACCAGCTTCCCGGTTCACTGCTCCCATGGCTGCCACACAAGGAGCGTAGAGGAGAACCATCAGCAAATACGCAAAGGCAGAGTGGGCGTTACCGAATGCTGTGAGCATAGAGCCGTAAGTCATCTCGTTCACGCCTTGTTCATCTGCTGCTACAGACTCATCATCAGTGGTACCCACATTCATTTTCAACGGGTCGGTCAGAGTATCTTTCATCGCAGCCAGATTATCTGGAATGCTGGCCAGTGCATCGTGTACACCCGCCATAAAGTTGAATTCACCAGTCTCTTCGCCAGTACTGCTGTACAGAGAGTCCAGGGTGCCGATCACCGACTCCTTGGCAAACAAGCCCGTAAACAGGCCAACCGCCGCAGGCCAGTTATCTTGTTTCATACCCATAGGTGCAAACACCGGTGTAATGGATTGACCCACACGACTGAGGACAGATTTATCTGTATTCTCATTGCCCCATGATCCATCGGTGCCAAGAGAGTTCAGCACACCCAGAACGGCCACAACAATTACGATGGTTTTACCAGCACGAATGATAAAGGACTTCAGACGATCCCAGGTCCTCAGCAGCATACCTTTCAGGGTTGGCAGGTGGTAGCGTGGCAGCTCCATAACAAAGGGGGTGGCCTCGCCGGGCAGAAGAGTGTTCTTCATAATCAGGCCAGTGAGTACCGCTACCGCAATACCCGTCAGGTAAAGGGCGAATACAACGTTCTGTCCTGTCTCGGGGAAGAACACCACCGCAAACAGTGCGTACACTGGCAGGCGGGCACCACAGGACATGAACGGGCTCATCAGGATAGCTAACTTACGGTCCCGCTCCTGCTCCAGAGTTCGGGTGGCCATAATGGACGGCACGTTACAACCAAAGCCCACCAGCACAGGAACAAAAGCCTTTCCGGGCAACCCCAGTACACGCATGGCACGGTCCATAACAAAGGCAGCCCGTGCCATGTAGCCTGAGTCTTCCAGAATAGAGAGGAAGAGATACAGGCCCGCAATAACCGGAATAAAGGTGGATACTGTCTGAATACCACCACCAATACCGTTGGACAGCAGTGTTATCAGAAATTCCGGAGCCCCCATGCCTTCAAGCACATAGCGAGTCCCGTCAACAAAGATGGTACCAAAGAGAATATCGAAGAAATCGATAAAAGCGTTACCTGCGTTAATCGCAAATAAAAACATCAGGTACATAATGCCGAAGAAAATCGGCAGGCCAAAAGCACGACTCAGAACCACAGAGTCGATTTTCGCAGTCATGGATTTGCTGATGCTCTGGCTGCGGGATACGGAATCACAAGTCAGAGTATCAATAAACTTATAGCGGGCATCGGCGAAGAGGATATCAACCTCTTCATCTTCCGCAGCCTGAAGCTCATTACGGGCTGCAACAACCTCTGCCATAGCCGAAACGGACATCTGGCTTTCAAGGGTCTGATCACCTTCCAGAAGGCGTCCGGCCAGCCACTTTTCATTCACCTGCAGCTGTTTCGCCGTAGCAGAAACGGTGCTGTTCAGTTCAGAGAGTGCCTTCTCGATGGCTGGAGTGTAACGAACGCTGACACGTTCATCTTTCTTGCCCTGAAGATAAATTTCAATCGCTTGCTTGAGAGGCTCTGTCCCTTCACTACGGCTGGCCACAACAGGCACTACATCGCAGCCCAAACGTTTAGCCAGCTCTTCAGCATCAATTTTGACACCCTTCTCTTCGGCTACATCCATCATGTTCAGAACCACCATCATAGGGCGATCCATCTCAAGAAGCTGAGTAGTCAGGTAGAGGTTACGCTCAATATTGCTGGCATCCACAATATTGATGTATAGGTCGGCCTCATTGGCCAAAGCGTAGTCGCGGGCGACTTTCTCATCGATAGATGTGTTGCCTATACCAACATCCAGAGAGTAGGTTCCGGGCAAATCAACCAGCTCAATGTTACGGCCCTGGTAGGCGTATGAGCCGGTTTTCTTTTCAACTGTTACACCGGGCCAGTTGCCTACCTGCTGCTTCGCCCCTGTCAGGCTGTTGAACAGCGTTGTTTTACCGCAATTCGGGTTACCGAGAACAGCTACAGTTGCCTGAACCATTGCACCCCTCCTTCTCAATCAATACGCACTGGGCTTCATTTCGACGCAAGCTCAAACTGAAACCACGAACCTCAAGCTCAATTGGATCTCCCATGGGGGCTCTGCGAATGACTTTAAGGCCTGTCCCCGGGGTCAGCCCCATAGCTAAAAGCTGTCGGCGATAGTTACCTCCGCCGGCATAACCGGATACCCGGCCGCCTTCGCCGACACTGAGATCGCCTAGTGTTGATGACATCAAAAACTCCTTAGTACGACGGCAATATGGTTTACCGCTTGGTTATAAACACGAGCTTGCCGCCTGCTCAGTTCCGCAGATTCACTAGACGTTAAAGAGTGTTTGGCGTCTGGCTGCATGAACGCGAGCCTAAATATAGAGATAATGAGAAGCGTTATCATCTGGAAAAACCAGAAAAATTCTGTTAACGTCCACATTTTAGCTGGATTTTGTAAACAAACTGTTAGTGCGAATCATACTCAATAAGAGTTTTGTAACTTTTGATGTGTATCAAGTTTTCGGGCAGGGTCATCAGCCCTGCTTGTGGAAGGCTTTTATGGGGTATCTAAGCCCCCACAATCAATTGCTCCTCGCTGTCCATTTTCACTACTTTGCTCTGGGCCTGATACATATCTCTGTACAACCCATTCCGCTTAAGTAACTCCCGATGATGTCCCCGTTGAACAATGCGACCTTTTTCAAGCACCAGAATCAAATCGGCATCTTCAATCGTGGTCAGGCGGTGAGCAATAGCCAGCGTCGTACGCCCCTGGCGCAGGGTAAACAGAGCCGATTTAATAGCCTGTTCGGTTTCGCTGTCTATATTCGCCGTGGCTTCATCCATTATCAAAATGCGCGGATTCTGAGCCAGCGTCCGGGCAAACGACAACAATTGCTTTTCACCACTGGAGAGGGACTGACCACGTTCACCCAGCACCTCCTGAAAGCCATCAGGCAGCTTCTCGATAAACCCACTGGCCTGCACGTGGCCTGCCGCTTCGCGCACAGCCTCTTCGCTGATGTCACAGTGTCCTAGATGAATGTTCTCCGCAATGGTGCCCTGGAACACGAATGGCTCCTGAAATATCAACCCCACCTGCCTGCGGTAAGGCTCTTCTGCAAACGATTCCAGAGGCTTGTCGTCTACCAGCACGGCACCCTTTTGATAGGGATAAAAGCGCATCAACAGATTCACTATGGAACTTTTGCCACTGCCGGTATGACCAACCAGTGCCACAAACTGTCCAGACTCTACGGTGAAAGAGATGTCGTCCAGCGCCTGCTGCTTGCCATCGTATGACAATCCCACTTCACGAAACTCAATTTTTCCGCCGAGCACCTCTTCAGTAGAAGTACTGCCCGTTGCGTTATGGTCGTACTGATTATCCACAGGCTCATCCATCAACTGGAACACCCGCTCCGCCGATACCACTGACTGCTGCCACACCTGCATTTGCATGGTGATATGAGTGAGAGGCTCAAACATCCGGTCCAGATAATTGATAAACGCATACAACAACCCGATTTCCACTGGGCCAGTGAGCGCCTGCCCGGTAAAGCCACCCACAACCAAAGCCAGCGCCAGGGCTGACGTCAGGTGCACCATAGGGCGCAACAGCAAACCATTCACCAGTACCAGTTTACTTTGAACCTCTCGGTACTCCTGGCTCACCTCGCCAAACTGCTGGTTCACCCGCTTCTGTTGCCCTAAAGCCTGAATCGCGGCCATGCCCTGAATAGACTCATTGATACGGGTGTTGATATCACTCAACACTGAGCGGGAACGGTGAAAAATCGGGTGACTGTATCTCTGGTACAGAAAAACACCACCGAATATCACCGGCAAAATCGCCATACAAAACAGCGCCAGTCGTAAATCCAGCAAACTCATGGCAATCAGCACACCCACCAGCGTCACTATACCGCGCACAGTACTGGGCAACGCCTGTACAAACAGGTCGCGAATGGTTTCAGTATCATTCGTAATCCGTGATACCAGTTTACCCACCGGCTCCTTGTCAAAGTACGCCATGGGCAGCAGAAACAGGTGATGAAACACGTCCCGTCGCACATCATGTACAACAGAAAGCGCCACCCGCTGAAACATCATCTCCTCCCACCAGGACATAAAGCCAGCAATGATGTATATGGCAATAAACGTCACACCCAGTGTAACGAGCGCGCTTTGCTCCCAGTTGCCCGGCACCACATGCCCATCAATAAACTCTTTCACCAGAACAGGGGCGTAGAGAGTCGCAGTTGTACCCGTCAGCAACATAATAAAGCTGACCAATATGCGCCCCCGGTAGGGCAACCCGTATCGTAGCAGCCTGATGAAGTGCTGCCTTTTTTCGGAAGTCTTCATTGACATTCCTCCATATATTTTTTGCCTGCCTCTTCCTTCTATTTATTCGTACTTACTTTATTAAGCACTGAGTTTGATCGCTTCTGTGGTTTCCATGGCCTGCCTCTCAAAAATACGGGCATACCAGCCCCGCTCAGCCATCAGCTTATCGTGGCTTCCAATTTCGGATAAACAGCCACCGTCCATCACAATCACCTGATCAGCCTTATACAGATTGGTCAGTCTATGGGTAATCAGAATCACCGTACCGGGGTTTTCCCGATTCAGCAGGTTATCGAGAATCCGTGCTTCGGTCTGCATATCCAGTGAACAAAACGCATCATCCAACAGCAGGTAATCAGCATCCAGCAACAGGGCTCGGGCTATCGTTAACCGCTGCTTCTGACCACCGGACAGGTTCACCCCCTTCTCCCCCAGCAATGTTTCATAGCCTTCAGAAAAACCCAGAATATCATCATGGATACAGGCTAGCTTTGCCACATGCTCAACATCTTCACGGCTGGCCTCTGGCCGGCCAAAAGCAATGTTTTCAGCAATACTGGCAGAGAAGAGAAACGGCTCCTGGGACACCAGAGCAAACCGGTTACGCAATGCATCAAGGCTCACAGTATCGTGATTAACTCCACCGATGCGTACATCGATACTTTCCCTATCGTACTGTCTGAGCAGTAAACGGAACAAAGATGTTTTACCACTGCCGGTTCGACCGCACAGCCCGACAAAGCTGCCCTTCTCTATGACAAAGGAAAACTCTTCCAAAGCACGGTTCCGGGCTGTGGGATAAGTAAACCCACGGGAGCTAAAAGCAATATTGCCATCCAGCACAGTATTGTTTTCAGGGGCAGAATCTTTTACATCAGGTTCAATCGCCAACAGTTTATCCAGGCGCTTCAAAGAGGCATTGCCACGCTCCACAATATTGAACAGCCAGCCAAAGGCAAACATGGGCCAGATCAGCAAACCGAGATAGATAGTGAATGTCGTTAATTCACCGACTGTCATCAGCCTTTCAGAAATTCTCCATGCCCCAAAACCCAGGCTGCTCATGGTTGCCAGCCCCACACACAGGGAAATAGTCGGATCAAAGAGTGCATCCACTCGAGCTACCTGCATATTGGCATTCACGTTTTTGTCAGACTCTTTGGCAAACTTCCGCTTCTGGGCATCAGTCAGATGGTGCGCCCGTACTGCTCGCACACCGGAAACAGCTTCCTGCACCCGATTATTGAGTTCGGAAAACGCTTCCTGAGCAGCCCGAAAGCGTTTATGCAGAAGATTGGCATAACGGGACATCAGCCAGGCCATAACAGGGAATGGCACCAATGCCACAGCCGTTATCTCCCAGCCGCAAATCCAGATCATGGCTGCAATCACGGCTGTACCGGCCACAATAGAGTCCACCAGTGTCAATACCCCTTCTGCCACCGTCATTTCCAGTGCGCGAATATCATTGGTAGCGTGGGCCATCAGGTCACCGGTTTGATGCCGTTGATAAAACTCAGGCGACATCCGCGTCAGGTGGTGAAACAGGCGGGCTCTCATAATCCGTCCTAATTCAATAGAGCCACCAAATAACAGCAGTCTCCAGCCATTACGCAGGATATAAATAGCCACACCACACAGGGCAATAAAACCCACTGTTGCATAAATATCCACAGACAGAAGATTGTTTGCCTGAATATCATCCACCAGCCTGCCCACCAGCCATGGGGGAAGCAGTTCAATCAGTGAAACAAGAATAAGAAACAACACACAGAAACAGTAACGTATCCAGTGTCGTCTAAAGAACCACCCCAGGTTCCTGAAAATAGACATAATACCCCCTGGTTTTCCAAAGAGTGCGGATATAAAAGCTACGCTATGCAGCCTGCAATAACGGGCATTAAGTACTATCTATGGCAGGGAGGTCAGGACTCCGCTCTTGCCAGCAACCGCATTTTTATCACAGGCCTACATGCCGGCATGAACCGTTGTTTTTGCATTGGTGTTTTGGGCGATTATCATCACACTGACTCCCTTAGCTGTTGTCATTATTACCTATACGTAAGGCCCATACAACGACTCCTTTGAGAGGCAGCACCAGTGTCAGAAGCCTTTACCCCATGCCTCTGTAAACATACAATCTGCCCATACAATCAATAAATAATAAATAATAAAGTCTCATTCTCATGATAAAGCGTAAAGGATTTCGTCAGCTCACATTATCCAGTGCGGTACTGCTTTCCTGTGTGGGTTTAGCAGCCGGCCTTTCAAACATGGAGAAGTCTGCGGAGGAGGAAGAACCTTTCGATACCGTACTGACTGTTACAGCCAAAACCCTCACCCCTGAATCCCTCTCCTTCGCTATCCAGAGTCAGGGAACCGTTCGTCCTTCCACAGAAACAGGAATGGTCACTGAAACCAGCGGGGTGGTTACTCACATCTCCCCCACGTTTGTCAGTGGTGGTCTTCTTAAAAAAGGTGACCTGCTCGCCACCATAGACGACAGCGATTACCGTGTTTCTCTGAAGCAGGCGGAGGCTGCCCTCGCAGCCAGTAGAGCACGTTTGCAGGAGGAAGAGGCTCGTTCTGAGGCAGAAAAAAATAACTGGTTAAACTCCTATAAGAGCCAGGGAAAAACACTGACCGAGGCTCCACCTTTGTTGTTGCGTACCCCTCAGGTTAAAGAAGCCCGTGCTAACGTGAAAGCCGCCACTGCCCAGCTGGAGAAAGCACAACGTGACCTGGAACGCACTTACATACGAGCACCTTACGACGGCATGGTGCGCGAACGCGCTATCAACCTTGGGCAATTCGTCTCCAAGGGGAGTCGTGTTGGCTCTGTTTTCTCTGTGACCAACGCTGAGGTACGGCTCCCCATCAAGCCATCAGACCTTTCTCTGATCAATCTTCCACGACCCGGCCATATTCTGGATACAGAGATTGTTGTAGAGCTTACCCAGCAACAGGGCACCCAGACTGTGACATGGCAAGCGGAGTTAAACCGCGTTGAAGGTGTGGTCGGTGAGCAGAGCCGTATGCATTATGTGATTGCCACCATCCCTGACCCTTACAATCTGGACACACTGACTGGTTCCCCTCTAAAGATGGGAAGCTTTGTTCGAGCCGCTCTTCAGACTCCTCCTATAGACGACTTACTCAGTTTGCCCCGTGGAGCGGTATACGGCGATGGAAAGATTCTGTTGATTGATGAGAACAGCACCCTGCGTTTCCAAAAAATCACCCCAGTTCATGCTGATGAAAACAATATCTACTTCCGCACTGCAACCAAAACCGGTACCACAACGCGAGTGTCTCTGACGCCGCTCTCTAATCCGATTGAAGGGACGGCAGTCACGGTAACAGCCAGTACTGATAACAGCACAGGAGCTATCTTGTGAACGACATACACAGCAGCCCCCCTGAGCCAGCGTCTACGACGCCTCAAAAAGGCATTATTGCGTGGTTCACCAGCAACTCTGTTGCGGCCAACCTGTTGATGGTACTGATTATCTGCGCAGGGCTGGCATCGGCCTTCACCATCAAGAAGCGGATGTTCCCTGACTTTGCCATTAACTCTGTGGTGATTTCCATCCCCTACCCTGGAGCCGCCCCCTCGGATATTGAGCAAAGCGTACTGCTGAAAGTGGAAGAAGCGCTGCGTAATGTGCGCGGCATAGATGAGGTGATTTCCCGTGCCTGGGATGGGATGGGGAGCGTTACGGTCAAGATGGAGTCCGGCTACGATATTGATGAGCTTTACGACGATGTAAAGGTGAAAGTGGAAGGCATAACCAATCTTCCTGAGAACGCGGAAGAGCCCTCCATTGCGCGACCAGCCAGTCGACAACAGGTGTTATTTATTTCGTTGTATGGCAACACTGATCCTGTGTCTCTACAAAGAGCAGCACAATCACTCCAGCAAGAGTTACTGGACCTGCCGGAAGTTCTGAAAACTGATTTAATCGGTGACAGTCCGCTGGAGATTTCCATTCTTGTGCCGGAACACAACCTGCGTAAGTACGGACTTACATTTGATGAAGTCGCCACGGCACTGCGCAGCTCGTCTATAGATGTGGCTGCTGGGGCACTGAAAACCAAAGATGGTGATATTAGCGTAACAACACGGGGGCAGGCCTACAAAGGCATTGATTTTGCCAACTTTGTTATCCGCACTCATCAGGATGGCAGCCACCTTCTTCTTTCTGATATCGCCACTATCAGTGATGGTTTCTCGGAACAAAACCAGCTTATCCGCTTTAACGGCGCGCCTTCTATCTCTATCAAGATTGTCTCAGAAACTGAGCAGAATGATATCCAGACTTCCAAAGCGGTGCGGGAGTATCTCGATAAACGACAGGACTCGTTACCTCAAGGTATACAGGCCAAAGCCTGGGCCGATGCTTCGTACTACCTGCAAGACCGTATGGACATGATGATGGAAAACATGTTGTACGGAGCTTTGCTGGTTTTTCTGCTGTTAAGCCTGTTTTTAAGAATACGTGTAGCCATGTGGGTGATGGTCGGTATTCCCGTGTCTTTCCTGGGCGCCCTCTGGGTGATGCCTAACAGCTTCATGCCTGTTTCTATCAATATGCTGAGTCTGTTTGCCTTTATTATGGTGCTCGGAATTGTAGTGGATGACGCCATTATCATTGGCGAGAGCGTCTACACCCGTATCTCCAAATATGGCCACACCACCGACAATGTGGTGGCCGGGGTAAAAAGGGTTGTTGTACCGGCTACCTTTGGTGTACTGACGACAATGGCAGCTTTCTTACCACTGCTTATGGTGGAAGGTCAGGTCAAACCTTTCTTTAATGCCATCTCTCTTGTGGTGATCTTCTGTCTGTTTTTCTCTCTGGTTGAATCCAAATTAATTCTTCCAGCTCATCTGGCTCATATGAAAACGCTGAACCACCAGCCTGAAACCTCAGGCTGGCTGACCCGCATCCAGGATAAAGTCGCCTCTGGCCTTGAACAATTTGTCAGGAAAATCTATAGACCACTGATCGGTGCTGCATTGAACAACCGTTACATTACCCTGAGTGCATTTTTGGGGTTAATGATCGTTTTTATCGGTGTTCTGCAAAGCCCGCTGATTCGCTTCAGTTTCTTCCCGGATGTGCCCAGTGATTACACCGAAGTACACCTGGACATGGAAGCTGGCAGCTCTCTGGCGGCCAGGAACAACGCTCTTATCCAGGTGGAACAAAGCCTGTTCCGGCTGGATAAACGTCACCGTGAAAGTCATCCGGATTCTCCGGGGTTGTACGAAAGTGTGATGGTATGGTCTGAATCCGATACAGAGGGTGAACTGTTTGTTGAACTGATAAAGGGTGAGCAAGGTGCGGTCAATGCTGAGCAGCTGAGTAACCTGTGGCGTGAAGAGGCTGGCACCATCCCTGGTGTACAAGAGCTCTCCTTCTCCTCAGGAGACGATGCCGGTGGCTCAAAGCCGGTATTCTTCCGCCTCACGGGTAATAACCCGAAAGAGTTAAATATGGCCGCTTCAGAGCTGGAGCAACACCTCCTTTCTTATGAAGGATTGTTTGATATTTATAACTCTGCGGAAATACCTGTCAACGAGTTGCTTATCGATATTCTTCCCGGCGCCCAGGCTCTTGGGCTGAATCTTGCTCAGTTAGGCAACCAGATTCGTCAGGGCTTCTACGGAGAAGAAGTTCAACGTATTCAGCGGGGACAGGAAGAAGTTCGCGTGATGCTGCGCTACCCAAAGGAAGAGCGCAACGACCTGAGTGACCTTCAACGGGTGCGCATTCGTACAACCGACGGTCATGAAGTGCCCTTCTATCAGGTTGCCTCGGTTGCCCGGGGCGAAGGGGCAAGCTACATCCGTCGTACAGATGGTAAGCGATCACTTACTGTCAACGCCGACCTGAATAAGGATGAGCTGGAGGCTTCCACTGTGATTGAGGACGTGCAGAAAGAGTTCAAACCTGTTCTTGCGGCGAAATACCCCTCCGTAAGCTTTGCCATTGCCGGTGCCAGTGAAGCTGAACAAGATTCAATGACGCAACTTACCTCTCTGGGGGTGATTGCCTTGATTCTGATCTACGGACTGATCGCCATTCCTCTGAAATCCTATCTTCAGCCACTGGTGATTATGAGCATTATTCCTTTCGGGCTGGTGGGTGCGATGATTGGTCACTTACTGCTTGGCTTGCAGTTAACCATGATGTCCATCTTCGGCCTGATCGCCCTTGCCGGGGTATTGGTAAACGACAGTCTTATATTGATGGACTTTATCAACCAGGGGCGCAAACAAGGCATGTCGGCAATGGATGCTGCCATGCAGGCAGGGCAAGAGCGTTTCCGGGCTATCATCCTGACATCCCTTACAACCTTCCTTGGGCTGGTGCCCATTACTTTGGAGTCCAGCCTGCAGGCACATTTTGTGATTCCCATGGCTGTATCCCTTGGCTTCGGGATTTTGTTTGCCACGTTTATCACCTTGATTCTTACACCTGCGCTATATCTGGTTGGCCGGGATATTAAACGGTTGATAGGATGGATTTGGACGGGAAAGATCAACCCTCACTTTCACTAAAAGCGAAACAGAGCTTTCAGAACCGGATGAAGGGAGTACGAAAAAATGCGTTGCCATGAAGTTGATTACGAAATTCGCGGCCATGATATGCAACTGGTTGAAGTGGAACTGGACCCTCAGGAAACAGTGATTGCTGAAGCCGGTGCAATGACGTTTATGGAAGAAGGCATCAACTTTGAAACTCGTTTGGGTGATGGCTCAGAACCGGATCAGGGCTTTATAGGCAAGCTCTTCTCTGCCGGAAAACGTGCTTTAACAGGAGAATCCGTTTTCACAACTCACTTTACCAACGAAGGCAGTGGAAAAAAGCGGGTGGGTTTTTCAGCCCCTTACCCTGGCTCCATCGTTGCATTGGATATGTCCAGATTCGGCGAGAAAATAACTTGCCAGAAAGACAGCTTCCTGTGTGCAGCATTGGGCACCAAAGTCAGCATCGCTTTTAACCGTAAACTGGGGGCCGGTTTCTTCGGTGGTGAAGGTTTTATTCTGCAAAAGCTGGAAGGTGATGGCATGGCTTTTATCCACGCAGGCGGAACCGTAGTGGAACGGGAACTGAAAGGCGAAACCCTGCGCCTTGATACCGGTTGCCTTGTCGGCTTTTCCGGTGATATCGATTACGACATTGAACGGGCCGGTGGCCTGAAGTCTATGGTGTTTGGTGGTGAGGGGATTTTCCTCGCAGGCCTCAAAGGTCATGGCACTGTGTGGATTCAGAGCCTGCCATTCTCCCGACTGGCTGATCGCATTCTGGCCAATGCCCCTTCTATTGATGGCAAACGCAAAGGCGAAGGCTCTGTACTGGGGTCTGGTGACAATTAAGCAGGCAGACTGTTGACTGGGGAAAATACGCCAACCCTATTTTTGAGGGAGAGGCGTTGATTTTTCGAGAAGCAATGGCGTTACTTCTGTGTCGTCCTTGAGGGGTGCGGCATGCCTTAAAACATGAATCGTTTTGTTGTAGGCCCTTAGCTTATAGGGCTTGAAGAAGCGTTGCTCCTTTGCTGCAAAGATCGGGGATTCCTTCCAAAAAATGAATGGGTGCTTAAGTTGAGGGTCTGCACCATGAGAAAGCAACAATCTAACCATTTCATGATGACCACCAAAACTCGCATGGTACAAAGGAACACAATACTCTGTGTTTACTCGTGCCCCGAACTCAATCAGTACTTTCGCAGACTCAAGGTGATTTTTTGCTGCTGCCCGACAAAGGGCAGTGAAACCTCTTACCACATTTTCAATTCTTGAGCCCGCCACAATTAAAATGCGCAGAACTTCTGGATGGTCATTCTCTGCTGCTGCATGTAACCCAGTGGTTTTAAATCTGAACCTGCCAGCGTTGAGTCTGGCATTCAGATCGAAGTGCTCTTGGGAAGTATATTTCCGCACTTGTTCAATATCTCCCTCCCTGCAGGCTGCAATGAATGGATGTTCTCCCATTCGAGGGGATGCGGATACAGGCGTACCCCAGAATAGAATGCTAAGGAAAAATATTCTGTAGAGAAATACCACATCTGAACAGGTTCTCATGTAACAACCGCCTTACATACTCAGAGGAAAGAAGGTATGGCAATCAACACAGCTCCCACCGGGTGTCCACCGCAGGAACAATATAGCTCTTGATGCATTTTTTGCTGGCATCATCCCCTTCATCCGTCAGACGCAGGAGTCCAAACAACTTGATATCTTCCCTGTTAATTGCCATACCTTCTATCCCTTTGGTAATCATGGTTCGTGAGTTGAACTATGTTAAGAGTTCATAAGAAGCAGCAGTGGATCTACGCCAGTTTTTTCTTCTTTGTTTTCGGGTTTTGCTCAAACGCATTGGCCAAGGGGGAATGCGAAGCCGCTTTGAGTGAAGATCTGAACAGGGAATATGATGAACATGATTTTCTGGCGGCCTGCCGTGTAGGTAACGTGGAGGCTGTGCACTATTTTGTGGATCAGGTCGACTTTGATGTTAACGAGCAGTTCATCAGTGGAGTGTCGGGTATTCTTACCCAAGGTCTATTTGTGGCCGCTCAGAATGGCCATGCCGGTGTGGTTCAAATTTTGGTAAACACTAGCGAAATTGATATTAACAAGACATGTAACAGGGCTACGCCTTTGTTTCAAGCAGCTCAAAATGGTCATGCCAAGGTGGTTCTGATTTTGCTGGCTGCCGATGCTAATCCATTCACTAAGTGGAGGCATGATGTTTTATTCACCAAAAGCCCACTGAGTACAGCAAAACAAAATAGACCTTTTTACAGAGGGAAAAACCCTGCACTGTACGACAGGTACACAATAATCATTAATGCACTCAAGGAGGCGACCCGCAAACCCAAGGCTTATAAGCCAGTAGAAACACACTGCCCTACTGAAGAAACGCCTTTGTTAGAGGAGATTTCCGGTCTCCGTTTACATAAAAATTCAAAATAACAGCCTTAATCTGGCCTCCGCTATCCCCTTTTACCGCCATACACTGGGCACGAATAACCGCGCACTATCAGGGCATCGTTGTGAAAGGGACAGACCGGGTCACTTAACTTTCCTATTGTGTAAACGTCGCTTGTGTCTGGAGAGGTTGCCGGATGTGGTAAACGCCTTGTTGCACCCGCTCTGGCCACACACGTAGGGCCTGTCTCCTGTGTGAGTGCGCCTGTGGTTGATGAGTGCACCGGATTGGGTGAAAGACTTTCTGCATCCGTCCTGGTTACAGACAAAGGGCTTGTACCCTGTATGGGTGCGCTTGTGTTTGGTGAGATCGCCGGTGTGGTAAACGTCTTGTAGCACCTGTCCTGATCACAGGCAAAGGGCCTGTCCCC
>NZ_SMME01000309.1 GCF_009711465.1 Parendozoicomonas verongulae
GGCCTTCGAGTTTACCACCCAGAATCAGGATTACAGCTGCCTGGCCTGGCAAAAGGATGCTAATGACAGCGTCAAACAGGCGGAAGAGGGTATGGCCCGCACGTTCCATGATCTGGGGGTGTGGAGCAGCCTTGGGGTATTACACAGTTCAACAGCAGCCCTGTTCCACAACTTTGCGGGCAACAGGATAGAAATTTTACTACCGGAATTATTTACAGCCTTCGACTCTGCCATCACCGCCTTTCCTGGTAGTCTCAGTTACTGGGATACCAAGGCCACAGAACAGTCAGACTGGGGATTTACCGGATTACGGGATATCGGAGATGCTGAGTTCTACGGCACCATCAGCATGCATTCATGGAAAGACAGTAGCTGGCAATTCCCAACCTTTTCCCAGCGCGCAGCTTTTGTCAATATTGCCTGCTCCAATCTCATGGCCGGGCTGTTGCACTATATGCGCTTGCACAAGACAAGCACAGACTGGTATTACCGTAACCAGGCCTCTTGCCAACGGCTGGCTGACTGGATAG
>NZ_SMME01000735.1:0-1121 GCF_009711465.1 Parendozoicomonas verongulae
CTAGATGAACGGTTTCAGTTTTTGAAAAGCACTGGAGAAAATTTTTTGAAAAATTCCTTAGACGATGAAACATCAATTAGAATGCTCTTGGATGTTGATACCACGCGTTCACCACGAAAAGAGCAATTCCAAAAGCTTAAAATAGATGCTCTGAATGATTTGACTGGTAGGCATTACGAAATGGTGGAGTAAGATAAATACCATAGCGAATAGAGTTGTAGAGTCGATTTGGCTGATTCCGGTTCTCTGCCTTGCTACTCTTGGTCTTTGAGTCAGAATCGTTGCGAATGATACTGTCCGATCTGTAGCAATATAATCGATCACGTTTACAGACAAGAGCTCCTGAGGTCAAAGGCTTCATGTAGAGCTCTTTTGCTTAGGCTCTGTCGAGCAAACTTAGGCAAATGCCTTTTGCCAACCCGCAAGCACCGTCGTTTACTGGTGTTATAACCATCTGATCTATAAGACAAAAAACGGGGGTTCAATTTTCCTCTAACCTCCTAAATTCAGAGCTAAAGTGCTCAGAATAGGAAAAATCACTGAAAATGCTGGTTTGATAGAGAAGAAATGAAAAACAGGATGAGCCGCCAGAACCTGCCGTAAACAGTGGCGTTACAGACTATAGCAAACATGAGGAGAAGTATCTTCAAAAGGAAAATGGCAGGCCACGAGAGAATCGAACTCCCAACCCCCGGTTTTGGAGACCGGTGCTCTACCAATTGAGCTAGTGGCCTGCAGAAGATGGGTCAATTTATACCCCAGAGATTTTCGGAAGTCTATGTTTTTCCGACATTTTTCCTTCATTCACTCATCACTCAGATAAACTGGCCCACACACACTTACAACCTACATCTATATGAAAAAAGCCTTCCCCATATTTTTCACCTGTTTTCTATTTACGGTGTTGACACTCTTCCTCCCCCCCAATATCATTCGCACCACATTTCGGCGACAGCGCAAGCAACCACCGAAATATTGATGGGGCCTTAGCTCAGCTGGGAGAGCGCAACACTGGCAGTGTTGAGGTCAGCGGTTCGATCCCGCTAGGCTCCACCAACTTCACTTAGTGAAGATTCTTTTATAGAGATTACGTCCCGTTCGTCTAGTGGCCTAGGACACTG
>NZ_SMME01000735.1:1242-8063 GCF_009711465.1 Parendozoicomonas verongulae
ATTCAAAAGCCCAAATCGAAAGATTTGGGCTTTTTGCATACACTCTCACCTTGCCAGGATTAAGGTCGTCTCTTCAAAGCTATATGTCCTGCCGGGGCCATACTGTCCAACTCCACAAATGTCCGCTAACTTTAAAGAAACTCTGCGCCACGGACCGGCACATGCCTCTACAACATTCCCTTCATCTTACCTGCTTTTACATAACACTTGTACTTTGCATCCCACCAGCCTGGGCGCAGGTGCAGCCTCTTTCTGTAGATGTTGAAGAGCGAAGATTACTGAAAGCAGCGACACTACTGCCGCGAATCACTCCATCTGCGAAGGCCACTACAGAAGCCTTGGGCCAAACCATTGCGTCAGTCGAAAATTTTTCTGCACTCAAGTCCGGCATCACATCAGTGGGATCTCAACTCTGGAATCATGCCACCTCCACCCAAACATATCCTACTGCTGACGACCGCACTCTATACTGGTCCCGACTGGCAGGCCAGGTAGTGATTAAACAGAAAACGCCGCCCTTCTCTATCACGCCTGAACAAAGGCGAGAACTGCTTGCCCTCTTTGAACTGGCCTCACGTGGAATGCTGGAAATAACAGCCAACAAAGAAATTCTGGCTCGCGCCCTGATAATTAGTTTCGACCCCTTATTTCTCGATGCTGATATCAAACACTCCAATCACTCTGCCGCTGCAGCGTTGCATCTGGATGGTAAGCGTCTTTCTGTGAATGAGGCCTTTCTCCATATGGAGGCCGTTATCGTCCCCAACCGCTTTCGTGACTTCAACAACAGCCTGATCGAAAACCTGCTCACCCCTTTTCTGGAACAGAACAGTATTCACACACTGATTATTCTGTCCCAGGGTTCGGATAAAGCCTTCTCTTTTGCCCGCTTTGCTGGAAAAAATCGCAGTTCGGCACTTCCAGATAACACCAACGCTGTCACAACCGCAAAACCCACATACCCTATTGCACCCCGATTATTGAATGCAGCCCTGTCCGGACCTGAGTTTCTGGAATGCTCTCAACCCAACCAGACACTGTTTAAGCTTGACAGCCCCTGGCCTGTTAGAGATAACCGGGCCATCCGTACACTGACAGAAAGCAAACAACTGGATAGCCTGCAAGACTTGGGTGCTGCGATCTCGGTTAGTGGCAGTAGTGGTGGCCATTTACCCAATGAAACCACATACAGAGCCCTGAGGCTGAAAGAGCAGTTAAATAGTCGCGTGAATATTTTTCATATTCAACTGCCACATCTGAGTGGAGAGGAAGAAAAGGCTCCAGCCGTGATAACGCAGCTGGAAGAAATAATTAAGCGTCTGGTCACACCGGCAGATTCCTGATAACCACAGCACCGGCAAGAGCAA
Organism: Parendozoicomonas verongulae; assembly: GCF_009711465.1. GTDB lineage: Bacteria > Pseudomonadota > Gammaproteobacteria > Pseudomonadales > Endozoicomonadaceae > Sansalvadorimonas > Sansalvadorimonas verongulae. Next base: position 2,610 of record NZ_SMME01000735.1, read on the forward strand.
TAAAAATCACTGCACTGATACAATCTACCCTCCGGCTATTGCGCTGAAGCCAGTGCAATAAACCCGTTCCACCGATTCCCATAGCTACGAGAACATACCAGACAATATCAATAATACTGGCCGTCGCAGTCATAGTCAGCTGGTCACTCAGGGTCAGATCATCACGAATAAACTGGCTGAACAACGCCAGGAAAAACAGCACAATCTTTGGATTGAGAACGGCAACAAGAAAACCCCCGACAAAACCTTCAAACTGTTTTTTCTCGTCACTCTCACCAGCCTGTTGATTCGGTACAGAACGCAAAATCACTACAGCCTTATACAATAAAAAGGCGGCCCCCAAATACTGTATAGAAGCAAACAGGATGGGATGATTCACAATGACCACTCCCAGTCCCATCACAGTCAGCAGAGCATAAAACGCCACACCAAAACCATGACCAACTGCTGTATTCACCCCTCCTTTTTTACCGCCCTTCACAGTATTGTTAATCACCAAAGCAAGGCTTGGCCCCGGGCTGCAAGCCCCTAAAACACACACGGCCGCCAATGGCAGCCAGTTCGTTAACGTCATAGCTATCTCGAAAAATAAAACGTCTAGTCACGCTTGGGCGGACAAGCTGGGTTTCCCAGTAAAAAAGCAAAACGTCTGGCGAGGGTATGGCGGTTATTAGCAAAATGGCGATAACCAAAATCGGCCAGTGGACGGAGCAAAGGCCAGCGTAAAGGGGTTATCCAGGCACCAAGCCCAACCGCCTCCCAAGCTGCGAGAGTAGCATCCATACCGGTCACAATACGCCCATCCCCGAGCTTTGCATGAATCAGGCGATCCAGCGCAGCCGGCTCCAAATCCGGATAGTTTTGATGAAAGCCCTCTTGATTGATATCCACCAGCCGCAAACGACGCCGGGTATCTTTTCGGTTCAGCCAGTTAATTTCCCTCATACAGATCGGGCAACCACCGTCGTAAAACAGTGTTACAGGAAAACGTACGTCTTCACGTTTAAACACCAGAACTTGCCCTCCATCACATTTTCCCACAAAGCGCTGTACAAAAAAGTCTTTACAGGAGTACATTCATCAAAACATTTTATAGTCTGGAATAACGTTATTATTGATTCATCATACCATATAACCGTTTAGTCCTGAAAAGCGCAGACGTTATAGACAAGCGCAAACTGCGCAGTTAAAACAAGCTCTGCTGTTCATCAATCAACTGGTCAAAATCCAGTCCGATAAAGGGCAACACACCTTCAGCAACGGGTTTCAACTGTCGTTCAATATAGTGTTCGTAATCGATAGAGCTCTGGTGATGCTCAACGGCCTCCGGACCTGCAACGGTAATAAGGTAGCTAATCCAGCCCTTATGCTGATAACGCAGCGATTTCCCTAACCGCTCATTCTGCTCATCCGCCTGCCGCGCCGCCCTCACCTGAGGAGGAATATTTTTCACATACTCATGGAGGTGACGTCGCAGGCGCTTACGATACACCAGCTGACTATCCATCTCCCCGCCACGGGTTCTGGCCACATAGTCTTTGACTGTCGCCTCGGGAGACTCCCTCGCAAATACCTTCTCAAACAGCTCTGTCTGGAATGACTTGGCCAGTTCAGTCCAGTCTGAACGTACGGTTTCCAAGCCTTTAAACACCAATTCTTCCCCCTGAACCGTTTTCTTCAAGCCCGCATACCGCTTTTTACTGCCTGCTTCTGATCCTCGAATGGTGGGCATAAGAAAACGGGTATAGAGAGTTTCATATTCCAGCTCCAGAAAACAATCCAGATCAAACTCATCCCGCAATGTCTTCTGCCAGCGCTGGTTAATATCTCCCTCCAACTCCTTACCTATGCTGTCAGCCTGCTGCGGAGAAACGCCACCACCCAAAAGCACAAAGGTAGAGTCTGTATCCCCGTAAATCACCTTGTAGCCACGTTCCTCAATCCAGCGGGCGGTTTGCTGCATAATGTTATGTCCACGCATCGTGATGGAGCTGGCAAGGCGGGTATCATAAAAGCGGCAACCGCCAGAACCCAGCACACCGTAAAAAGAGTTCATAATAATTTTCAGGGCCTGGGAGCGAGCCGCATCCTTCTCCCGCTTGGCTTCATCCCGTTGCTGCCAAAGGGACGCAATAATATCCGGTAAAAAATGCTTCTCTCGGGAGAACTGACCACCACGAAATCCGGGAATAGCGTCATCCGGCTCCAGCAAACCTTCCACCAGCCCCAATGGGTCGATCTTGAAGGTACGAATTATGCTCGGATACAGGCTTTTGAAATCGAGCACCAGAACATTGTCGTAAAGCCCCGGCACCGAATCCATCACATAACCACCGGGGCTGGCCAAACCGCCCCCTTCCGGCAAGTTTGGCGCGATATAACCGGCACGATGCAAGCGGGGTAAATAAAGGTTGGTAAAGGCCGCCACCGAGCCACCCTGACGATCCAGCTCCAAACCGGTGAGCTGACTGCGCAGGCGGAGATAATCCAGCAAACGGGTGTGTTCAAAAATATCCAGTACTAACCGGCAATCTTCCAGGTTATAGCGAGCCAGCTTCTGCTTGTTATGATGAAAATCGTGGGTAATGGCGGCTATCCGGTTATCCACATCTTCCGTATCCTTCCCCCGCCCCAGCAGCGCCTGCCCCACAAACTCAAGGCTGAAACTGTCAAAGTGCATGGTCATGGCTTTTAAGCTGTCGATACCATCAATCACCATCCGGCCGGGAATGGAAATAAAACCCTGCCCCTCTTCTCCTTTCCTGTCCCGCCAGCTGGCCATGCGCTGGCGGTTATCGCCGCCCCGACCGAGAGGAAGGCGAAACCCGTGAAACTCAGCTCGCTTTAACAAAAGACGAAAGTCAAAATTGATAACATTCCAGCCAATAATAATGTCCGGATCCCATTGCCGGATCACCAGAACCAGCGCCTCAAGAAGTGCCTGCTCATCCTGAGCCCATAGAATGTTCTTCGTACCCGGCTCCGGCGCACCCACCATAAGGACCAGTTCATCTTTATCACCATCAGGCCCATGCCCATAAAAACCGGCAGAATAAAGCTCACCCTCAGCCGAGCACTCCAGATCAAAGGACACAACACGAAATGCGGGCCGATACTCTGCGGGCCGCACCTTCACTTTGCGGTACTCGGTAAAGCCCTCAAAGGCTTTTGGCTGACCGGTAAATTCCAGCCCACCATTCACAAACCGCTCCATCAGGTAGCGATCTTGCAGACGGAAATCAGCCTCGTACACCGGCAGACCCGCGCCCTGCAAAGCCTTGCGTCCCTGCCAGGCTAGCTCTATCGTCAGAAAATACAGCGCACTCACCGGCTCAGACTGAAAGGTTTTCAATTCCAACAGGCGGCTGCGTACAGGCACACCGGCATCACACAGCACAGTTTCACAGCGTTGAAGCTGCTTTTGAGGGATAAAAAACACCGGCTGCTCCCCCTCTACCACTAAGCGTGCAGGGCCATGGCTTGTCAGCACCCACAGCACAACTTCCGTGCGGCGGCTGCGATCAAAACTGGTACGAGTCAGGAGAAAGCCGGTTTTGATATCTTTCACTTCGCCTTATCCATGGACAACAAATCGCCATACTAACATGCCGTCAGGGATGCCAGCACGGCTGTCATAACTGTTAGATGCTTATGCAATTCACACTCTTAAATGGTCAAATCATTTCACTACGACAGGAGCCATCAAGGATGTGATTAATCTCAGCAAACAACCAATGGGTGCATCAGATGCATCAGATGCATCACCGGTCATGGCGGTTAACCGTCAGGAGCGCATCAAATACCATGACCCTGAAGGCTCTCGCTATGAGTGGGCAGCTGCCCTGCGCCCGCACACCTGCGGTAAACACCCGGGTTCACGCGCCCTGGATCAATGGCTGATCGAGACCATCTCCCAGTATTGCCCCAAAGAGAACCCTGATAATTACTGCATTATCGGCTCCCGGGTTTTGCAACGTATTCTGGGGACCCGCTATCTCGATGGAGACCTCGAAGCAGGCAGAGACATCTACCACAGTTTCGATATTGATATGTGGGTTAAGAGCCCACAGGATCAAACAGAGCTGGAAAGCTATATCATCAAAAAGGTGAAGGAAGTACGCAGGCTGGTCTGTAATGTAACGGAGCTGAGTAACTTCGAGCAGGGAATCTGCCAACACTCTATCAAAATCAGCAGGCCCGAGGGCGACGGTACCTTCACGCCACTCAGCAGCGTAGATATTTCGCACCCCCTTTTCGATGTAAGCAGTCCCCCGGCCTCCATTAGCGAAGCGAAAGAACGCCTGAATCGTTTTATCAACAGCGCAGCCCGAATCCCCATGACTCAAACCCGCGCAATTACCGGCGAACTGATTGGCAACGCCCCCAGAACCTTATCGGATATGGCTTACCTTCAGGCCCTGGACGAAGCTCTCAGCAATCCAAGTTGCTCATGGAAGATTTATGAAAAGCTGCAGGACACTGTGCGTATGCTGACCTATATGGAAGTCACCCGTCGTTTAGGGAAGAAGGAGCCCGTCGATGATTTTTGCAATCGTCTGATTGAAGTTGTCTGCCACCACTTACCGGATGAACACAAATTCCTGAAAGTCCTGCTGCCCTCACTGATTGGTAAACAGGCTGTAGCAAATTTACCACTGTGCTTTTCGGGCCCACTGGTCTCACCCAGAGTGAAGGAACTTGAGTTCAAAGCCACGTTGTCATCACAACTCCCCAAGCGGGAGTCCAAGGCTATCCCCATTGTGCCTGATACTGCATCTGAGACGGTGACTGAGCCAGAAACCATAACAGTAACCGATAGCAAACCTGCTACGTCCTGGGCTGAAATCGCCCAAAGGAAACCAGAGCCCATCCACAGAGCTTCCCAGCCACCATCTCCAACGAGTTTGATCAGCTCCTGGCACATTTCACCAAAATTCACCCGTGCTAAAACCAGCACGAAACTGTCACCTTTAGCAACTCACAAACCGTCCAGATACCAACCAGAAAAGAAAACCAAAACAGCACCGGCAGCAACAAACTACCTGACCAAAGAACAGCTTACCCCTGAACTGCTGAGCTATTTGACAACTCAACTTGATCAAGCCAAATCCTATGAAAAGCAAATAGCTATTTTGTTTGATGAAGGCATTAGCATGGCTATGCTGGAGGACGAGTCCGAGGATGATATTTCCATCATTGCTTTACGGTCTTTGCTCAAGTCACCGCCGCACTCAGCAGAGACAATCGCACCAACATCACCGGCAATGACCAGCTCATTTTCTACCATCGAGGCCTCGTCAACTCCCAAGGCTAGAACACGATCGGACTCCGACATCTATCCACAGGCACTCCAAAAGGCCTCGTCCAAAGGGGCAAGAGGCCCCAGCCCGGCTATCGTACAACTCAACCGCAGGATTGCCCAACTGCCCCTCCCCCCCGTGGAACAACCGCCAC
>NZ_SMME01000592.1 GCF_009711465.1 Parendozoicomonas verongulae
CCAGAGCCGCTGCTGGGCGAAGGACAGAGGCCCTGTTGTCAGGTGGCGGGCAGGGATAGGTGACAGGTCTTTGGTCAGAGTGCTGGCCAACAGGGCCACAGACGGTTGCTGGAACAGTTGAGCCACGGGTACATCCACGCCCAGCTCCTGGCTGATGCGCTGGGTCAGGCGATGGCGAGCAGGGAGTCGCCGCCGAGGTGGAAGAAATTGTCGTCTATTCCAACCTGTTCGACTTGTAACAACTCCTGCCAGAGGGTGCACAGGTGTTGTTCGGTGTCATTTGTAGGAGGCGCATACGCTATGGCACTGGTCAGTTCTGGTTCCGGCAAGGCCTTGCGATCCACTTTGCCGTTGGCGGTCAGAGGCAGGCTGTCCAGGGGAACATAGACCTGGGGAACCATGTAGTCGGGCAACTGTTTTTGCAGGTGTCGTGTGACAAGGGTGTTCAGGTTGAGGTTCTGCTCTCCGGGTGTACGCCAGGCCTCAGCAGGAACCCGTCCGCCCACAAATGCGTAGAGGACTGGATGCTCGTCTTGCTCAGATGTTGGCCATTCTCCCAGAGGGCACAGGCCGATATTGTGATCAATGGCAGTCAATTGCAATTGTTGACCCAGGTGACCTGCGGCCAGTTGGGCCTCGGCAGTCTCTGGTCCGGTAATAATCAAAGCCAGGGTACTGTCGGGCCAGAGGGCCAGATAATCAGACTGTGTCGTGTTGACCGGTTTCCCCGGGATGTGTAGCCACTGCCAGTTCTGCTGGTTGGGGTCGGGGCAGTACAAAAGGTGAAGTGCCAGTTTATTTTTGCATGCCCACGACCGGGGCATCGATAGCCACTGATCCAGAAGGTTTCGATCCGGTGCCCGGTTTTCAAACTGTCGGTAGCTGCGACGCTGGCGCAATGCGTGCTGCCTTGGATTCTGTGGCGTCCGGTATCCGGCCAGTGTGACCTGTACCAGGGGCCAGCTCTGGGACGATGGTGAGAGAGCGGGACACAGAATGGTGCTGCTAAGCACAAGGCCCAGAGCCTGTGCGCAGGCCTCCAGCTGGGCCTGCATGGCACCGGCTTCGAGTTGGCAGAAGTGGGGCGTCATCTTTCCATACATCGGGCTCATGGCTGGCAGCCAGGCGGACAGTTCCAGTGTGAACGACATGGGATCGGTCTCTTGTCTGGGGGCGCCTTTCTCCAATCGAATCAGCTGATGATCGGGATGGTAGGCATAGTGGCCGCCGTTAAGATCGTCAATGGCCTGAGACCCGAGGTGCAAGGTCACACGGACCGGATAGAGGCTGCCAGCAGAGGGATATCCGTATTTGGGGAGAGGTGTGCTGTCGGTGTGATAACAGCGCAGGCCAGACAAAAGTTGTCCCAGTTCTTTTCTCGTCAAGGGGTGTTTTAAAGAGGGAGACGAAGAGCCTCTGCTACCTGGTGTGGTTTCAAGGGCTGTCCACTGTGGGCAGTAGACAAAAGAATCATTGTCATCCTGTGGTAAGGCAATGACAGTATCGGTTTCGCTGACGGGCAGGAGACCAGGCTGTGTCAGTTTGAATGTCATCCTTTCCACAGGGTCCGTCAGTTCCGCCTGACCAAAGCGTTGATCGGCACCGGGCAGTCGTTCCCTGTCGGGTACGAGATAACCGACCAGTGTTTGCTGTGAGCAGGCGGCTGCCGCATTATCAATCCAGGGTAACTGTATCAGGGCGCTCTCAATCTCCCCCAGCTCCACCCGGTGTCCGTGAATTTTAACCTGAGTGTC
>NZ_SMME01000195.1 GCF_009711465.1 Parendozoicomonas verongulae
GGCAAAGGGCCTGTCCCCTGTGTGGCTGCGCTTGTGGGTGGTGAGATGACCGGATCGGATGAAAGACCGGTTACATCCGATCCGGTCACAGATAAAGAGCCTGCTCCTTGTGTGGGTGTGCTTGTGCTTTAGTGAGTGCATTCCGGAAATGTTTGTGGGCCGCTGATCGCTGTCAGGCTGAACCTGATTCACTTCAGTAAGAATACCATCTGTATCGGATGCACACTCCCTTGCACTGGCGCAAAGACCACTCGAGAATACATCATCCTGCAACAAATCCGATAATTCTGAAAGTAGAGCGGCATCCTGTTTCAAGCCCGACACCTCTGGGAATAGAGTGTCCAGAAGGGAAGG
>NZ_SMME01000435.1:0-250 GCF_009711465.1 Parendozoicomonas verongulae
GTCTTCAGGTGAGGAAGCTCCCCCTCACATTCACTGTGCTCCCCTTCCTTCGGGAAACGTGTCTTCTTCCCGATTTCCGCATTTCAATGCCTGGGTACGTAAGCATTACAGAGAGCTTCAGGTACGAACTGACGATGACAGGCCTGCGGATGTCTATGGTATGTACACGCTAAAAGTCCACACAAGGGACAAGCCCTTTGCCTGTGACCAGGAGGACTGCAACAAGTCTTTCACCACATCCAGCGATCTC
>NZ_SMME01000435.1:260-465 GCF_009711465.1 Parendozoicomonas verongulae
GCATAGACCCTTTGTCTGTGACCTTGAAGGGTGCGAAAAGCGTTTCGTCCAATCCGGTCATCTCATCAGGCACAAACGGATCCACACTGGGGACAGGCCTTTTGTCTGTGAACAGGACGGGTGCAACAAACGTTTTGCTCAATCCTGTCACCTCACTGCCCACAAACGAACCCATACGGGGGACAGGCCTTTTGTCTGTGACCAG
>NZ_SMME01000435.1:727-857 GCF_009711465.1 Parendozoicomonas verongulae
AACGTTTTGCTCAATCCGGCGACCTCATCAAGCACACACGCATCCACACAGGATGCAAGCCCTTTGTCTGTGGCCATGACGGATGTAACAAATCCTTCACCTCATCCGGTTATCTCACCGTCCACAAACG
>NZ_SMME01000096.1 GCF_009711465.1 Parendozoicomonas verongulae
CGCCCCCCGGCTGCCTGGGTGCGTAGCCGGATAAACATATCCCGTACCACTCTCAGGTTGGCCGCCCCCCCCATGTCCTGGAGGACTATTCCCAGTGCCAGTTCGATCTCCTTATCCTCACAAGGAGTGTTCGCCTTCCCCCCGGCCGCCCGGGTACGCAGCCGGGTAAAGATGTCCAGGGCCGCTTTCAGGTTGTCCGGCCCACCCATGCTCTGGTGATGTCTGCCCAGTGCTAACTCGATATCCTTGTCA
>NZ_SMME01000409.1 GCF_009711465.1 Parendozoicomonas verongulae
TACTCGACCGTCTGATCCAACAGGCCATAGCACAGATCATGCATGAAGAATGGGATCACAAATTCCATAACAACAGTTATGGTTTTCGTCCCAACCGAAATGCCCATCAGGCTATAGGTTACGTTCAGCAGGTGATACGGGGGGGACGAGACTGGGTTGTAGACTGTGATCTTGAGGCTTTCTTTGACACCGTCAATCATGACCTGTTGATGGCAGAGCTCAAGACACAACAGCAGGACGCTACGCTGCTGAAGTTGATAAATCGTTATCTTAAGGCCGGAGTCTGCATAAATGGAATCAAACAGGCCAGCACGAAAGGTCTCCCGCAAGGCGGTCCTCTGTCGCCTGTCCTTTCGAATATAGTCCTGAACAATCTGGATTGGGAACTGGAAAAGCGGAACCTCAGGTTTGCCCGGTATGCCGATGACTTTGTGGTGCTTGTCGGTAGTGAAAGAGCGGGTAAACGCGTGATGAAACACCTGCAACACTTTGTTGGAGAATCACTGCGACTCACAGTGAGTACCCGCAAGAGTGCTGTTGGTCGCCCATGGGAGCGTAACTTCCTTGGGTTTACGTTTAGCCGACGGGAACTGAAAGTAAAAGCCAGTGACAAAGCACTGGCCAAACTGAAGACAACCGTCAAACAGCTGAGCCGTCGAACAAGAGGCCATTCTATCACCCGGATCATTGAAGAGCTGAGAAAATCCCTGCTTGGCTGGAAAGCGTATTTCGACATGGCCGAAATACTGAGTCCTCTGAAAGATCTG
>NZ_SMME01000208.1 GCF_009711465.1 Parendozoicomonas verongulae
TGAGTTCGGGATGGGATCAGGTGGTTCCAATGTTCTTTTGCCGTCAAGCAAAACTGTTTGAGCAAAAAGACAATCGGTCTCAATGTTCGAAATTTAAAGCCTGGCGATGACCTACTCTCACATGGGGAAGCCCCACACTACCATCGGCGATACTTCGTTTCACTGCTGAGTTCGGGATGGGATCAGGTGGTTCCAAAGCTCTTTCGTCGCCAGGCAAACTGGTGGTTAATGTTCTTGGAACACTAACCTGGGAATCTGTCGTTTGTTGCTGCACTCTTTTGTGCATGGTGCTCTTTCGAGCTGAATCATTGCGCGTTATCAGCAATTCAAAAATTACTTTGGCGTTATATGGTCAAGCCGCACGAG
>NZ_SMME01000078.1 GCF_009711465.1 Parendozoicomonas verongulae
ATCTTTGTCCCCACAGGGAGTGTTCACCTGCCCTCCGGCCGCCTGAGTACGCAGCCGGGTAAAGATGTCCACGGCCATTTTCAGGTTATCCGTGCCTCCCATAAGCTGAAGGTGTCTACCCAGAGCCAGTTCGATCTCCTTGTCATCACAGGGGGTGTTAGCATGCCCCCCAGCCGCCTGGGTGCGCAGACGGACGAAGATGTCCATGGCCGTTTGCAGATTGTCCTCCCCCCCCATGACC
>NZ_SMME01000455.1:0-501 GCF_009711465.1 Parendozoicomonas verongulae
TTCCTTCAGGAAACCTGTTTCCTTCCCGGCCTTCGCATTTCAATACCTGGTTACGTGACAATTACAAAGAGCTTCAGGTTCAAACCGACGATGATATACCTGTTAATTTCTATGGTATGTACACGCTAAGAGTTAACAGAGGGGAAAGGCCCTTTGTCTGTGACCAAGACGGGTGCAACAAGTCTTTCACCTCATCCCGATCTCACCAGGCACAAACGCATCCACAAATCTCACCACCCACAAACGCATCCACACAAGGGCAGACCTTTTGTCTGTGACCATGACGGGTGCAACAAACGTTTTGCTCAATCCCGTTATCTCACTGCTCACAAACACACCCACACAGGGGACAAGCCCTTTGTCTGCGACTTTGACGGGTGCAACAAGTCTTTCACTTCATCCGGTTATCTCACCATCCACAAACGCTTCCACACAGAGGACAGATCTTTTGTTTGTGACCAGGCCGGGTGTAACAAGCGTTTTGTCCAATCCAGTCATCTT
>NZ_SMME01000455.1:795-907 GCF_009711465.1 Parendozoicomonas verongulae
ATCTGTAACCAGGGCGGGTGTAATAAGTCGTTCACCTCGTCCGGTCAGCTCTCTTCCCACAAACGCACCCACACAGGGGACCGGCCCTTTATCTGTGACTTTGAGGGGTGCA
>NZ_SMME01000700.1 GCF_009711465.1 Parendozoicomonas verongulae
CGGGATCAATGAAGGTGTGGCGGTGGAGGTTCAGCGCACAGGGTCGGCAGGGGATCAACCGGCTCCGGATATTGTGGAGGACTGGCTGACGGCTGTGGATGTGAATACGGAAAGAGGACGGAATATTTTGAGTGAAGGTGGGAATCAGGCTGTGGTGACTTTGGATTTGCCTTTGACGGTGAAAGGGCAAGCACCTGGATTGGTTTTGCCTGGAAGACTCGTGGAAGTGCTAGAAGGGAGTGAGCCTTGGGTGGGGTTGTGTTTATCGACGGGGATAAATACGTCGGGGAGTGGGGCTGGGAAGGTAGTTCAGAGTTTATCCGTAGAAAGGCACTACTGAGGAAAAGTTATGGCAACAACAAATCCATGGAAACAGTTTCAGGGGTTGCTGCCCAAGGCTAGCAGGATAATTGGAACGGTCACCAGCCACAACAGCAACGGCACAAGCACTCTCACATTACGCAACGGTTCCACCATAACCGTGAGAGGCCAAACGGTGGCTGTTGGTCAAAAGGTGCTGGTGGAAGATGGAGAAGTACGTCGGGAAGTGCCAGACCTCCCTGTTTATAACGTGCAGATTTAAATGCAGCACCTTGCTCCAAAGGTTATAGTCTGCCTATGGGGAACCGAACAATTTTTCTACAGTCAAACCCCATCAGTGTTTTATCTAAAGGACAAGCCCATGCCTCAGGCTGAACAATTGCACTTCATGAGTCCAGATGAGTATCTGGCATTTGAGCAACAGGCCGATGTGAAGCATGAGTATGTCAATGGACTGATAGCTTCCATGGCAGGTGCCAGCCGAAGCCATAACCTTTTAACCCTCGCCTTTGTCACAATGCTACGTGCCCATCTGCGGGGCACACCATACCAGACGTACGCCAGTGATAGGAAAGTTGATGCGAGCCACAAAGGCAGCACTGTTTTTTACTATCCGGATATCATGGTGGCCTGCCATCCACTGCAGAGCGGGAACGGTCAGTATGTAGAAGATAAACCGCAAATTATCGTTGAAGTTCTTTCCCCCTCCACTGAAGCAAGGGACAGGATGGAGAAGCTTTCTGCTTACACCTCCATCCCGGGGCTGAAAGAATATGTTCTGGTTTCCCAGAACAAGCTGGCGATTGATGTTTACCGGCATTCAGGAAAAGGCTGGGAGATTGTTCGTTATCGGGATAACGACGCAATTTCCCTTAATTCAATAGCCTTTTCCGCCAGTCTGAAAGACGTTTACGAGGACATACTGGACGATGTTATTCGCAATGCTTAACAGCAACAGTTCTGAACGCTGAGTAACGGGAGTCAAACTCCCTCCCCTCATCACCCAAACACAAACTCTTCCCGAGACTCCTTCAGCACTTTCAGCGAAAGCCTGGCTATCCCTTTCATAAAAGCAATCTCGCTGGTGGGCATGGATGTTCCCAACAGGTGTCGTACAACCAGAAAGTCCCTCGCCAGCACATTAAGCTTTTTGTTCGGGCCTTTTGACGTGATGCCGTGGTGCGCCCACAGCGCCAGTCGCAACAGACGCTCCTGCCAGAGGGTGCGCTGCCCTTTCAAAATCTGGTCACACACGGCGGCTTCTTGCTGACGTGCAGGCACCAGCTCCAGTATTTCCTCTAATCCATCATCCGTTACAAACCAGCTCTGCCCGGTGCCCGTTTTGTGCCAGCGCAGGGAGGATTTTTGAACGGCTTCTATTTCGCTGGCATCGGGTTCGGCTAATAGCTCAGCGGGAAGCAGTTGTTCGAGGTTTTGCTTTTCCGGATTCCAGTTCTCCATACCCAACACTTCCAGCAGCCTCACCAGCTCGAAGTCAAGGTGTAAACCGCTCTTGGCATGGAGTGCCAGATAATTCAGCACCAGAGCGCGAACAATGTCGGGGGATATCTTCTCCAGTCGACCTGCAGTCTTGCGTATCATGGAGATTTGAGTTCTTCCCTCGCTCTTGAAAAGTGGTGGCGAGAGCAGAGCATCAACGATTCCTATATCTTCTTTAAACACACAACCGGAAAGGCGTTCGAGTATACCTTCCCGGTACTGCACCATCACACCCTGACTGCCCATGCCATCCAGGGGCGGCATCCAGATATCTTTCACTTGGCTGCTGATGTTGGTGCTTTGGGGTATCACGCCCCGCTTGCGTACATCTCGCACAAGGGAATCCAGCGCTTCTTGCACTTTGCCGGAGAGCCAGTTACGCATGCGGATAAAGCGATTCAGGCTCACACCACTGACACAGCCAGGGAACTGCCTCATGCTGCTGATGGCAGCCAGAGCTACGTCGTCATCCGGGTCCAGCACGTACAGCGCGAGCACATCCCCAAGACGAGTGTCGTTCATTTCGGCAAGGATATGGAAAATCATCCCCAAAGCTCTGGCAGGCATCATCCCCAGCATGGGCTGCATCCCCTGCATGGCGGCGAATTCATCCGGAGTCTCTTCGATAAGCTTCACAAACAGTGCTTTCAACTGATCGGGAGATGGTGGCTCCCCATTATCGGGGGTGTCGGCAGGGGCAACACCGATATCATCCATCTGCCACTGCTGCACAAACGCCATGAACTCCTGGCTCAGGTACATGCGGAACGGAACCAGAGCGCGGAAAACAAGGGCAGCACTTTTCGGTATCAGCTCACCACTTTCATGGGCCAGTGGAATATTGGTTTCCAGTATATCCAGCACCTCCAGCGCGTCAGCCTCTTTGTTGCGCACTCCCATAAAGAGGTTCTGGAAAGCGTAGGAAAAGATGTATTCAATCACCTCAACCCGCTCCGGGCAGTCGGTGTTGACAGGGTTCAGGCACATATGCTGCACCAGTTCTGCGACATTAGACGGCGCGCACAGAATTTCAGACCAGGGCGCAGGGATCGTCAGCACCTGCTTTGTCGTGTAATCATCCAGCAGTTGCTCAATCATCTCATCCACCCAGGTAATAAAATTGAGATTATCCGGGGAGTCGAAGTCGGCCAGCGACTCAAACGATGGTCTGACATCACACCGATAGATGCTGAGATAATTTTTCTTGATACTCTCCAGATACGCTATGATGAACACGGCATTTTTGAGCTTTTTGTTCCCACACTCCCGGAGCAGGAAAGACCAGTACGCGATCAGCTCCGGCACAATGGTTTTCGCCGAGGAGTCCGGGCAGATCATCTTGCGGGGTATGAGTTCCTCCATAATCTCCTGAACGTCCCCAACCTCCAGATCCGCCAGCTTGCCTGAGAAATATCCGAGATTCATTTCCATGAAGAAGCTGAACCAGCCCCCCTGCTGCATTTTGTTCGCCTTGGAGAGAGCTTTGTACTCCGGGGAGTTGAGGTACTCGGGGGTGGTTTTCTCCAGCCATTTTTGGAGTTTGTTGAAAGCTTTGTCGTAGTCTTCCTCTACAGTGGTTCTGCCTGGGGAGAAGGGTGTTATGGGCATTGGGGTTAGTGGCCTTGTGGATTTCGTTGGTAGGGAGTTTATCAGGTTCTTTACTGAGTGGTGGGTTTGCTGTGTAGGGAGTAGAATGCGCTGTTTGTTTAACAGCTGTTTATTTAAAAATATGTGTCTGCTTTTCGGTGTGTGTGTGAGCCGGAGGGCGGTAGCGTGGGTGAAACATGACCGATAAGAAACCGCTCTTCAGTATTGTCATACCAGCATACAACTATGCACAGACGCTTCCCCGCGCCTTGAAATCCGCCCTTAAGCAAGAGGGGGATGACTATGAAATCCTGGTTATCAATGATGGTTCAACTGACAATACTGTAGACATACTCGAAGAACTCCAGATTCAATACCCAAATCGTTTTGAGTTTGTAACAAGAGAAAATGCAGGGGCAGCAGCCACAAGGAATTATGGAATAAAAAATACTACCGGTGAGTGGCTTCTTTTTCTAGACAGCGATGATGAATTCACCATAAATGCACTGGTAAAGCTTAGAGACTCCATCAACAATGCCCCAGAAGCAAAAATGATAGTGGGTGGACATATTGCTGTGGAGCCAAATGGGAAAGAACGCTATAGAGGTGTCGACGCTGTTAAATCCATGCAAATGACGCAAGAAGAGCTATTTGTTGCCTACCTAATTAAGAAAGATGTCACTCCATCCAATGGCGCTACAGCTATGCACAGGGATATCTTTTCAAAAAAGATATATCCAGAAGAGTTTAGAAATAGCGAAGACATTCCCGTGTTCGCAAATGCGTTTGCTAATCACACCTGTGCATTTCTTGATCAGGCAATTACAAAAATCCATAAACATCCTGATAGTCTTCGTCATAATACAGAATATGCGGATGCAGTTGGAACACGCTTGGTCAATAGTGTATTTGATGACTTACCGAAAGCGCTTGAAAAATATAAAAAATCATTTGCATCCCAAAGATGCCTTTCTTTATTTCGCACCTATTATTTATCAGGTGAAAAAAGTAAAGCCTTAGGATATTATAAAAAAGCCATTTCGCAAGACTGGCTAGCAGTGACAAAGCTCTCCTACACAAAGAAGGCAATCAGGTTGATTTTTGGTTAAACGAGACATATAGAAATGAAGCCTGACAATTCAGAATTTGAGCTAAGTGGAAAGCCGCTTGAAGAGACTAAAAATCTACTATCTTATTGCAAAGAAAGATATGCGAAGAACTCGTCTATAAAGTGGGCTTATTGGGTAGCAATACGATTATTATATTCCTTAGCCCTATCATTCAAAAAGACAAGTAGTCAGAAGCGATGCCGGTGTGATGTATTGATTCTCCATCCTTCTGAAAAATCAAGAAAATTAGATAGAAAAAGAAAGCTAATAGAAAGGATAAAGAGTACAGGGTTAACTGTCTGTGAAGATACCCTAGCTGAAGAAGCACAGATTCTAAAAGAGGGATTATATGAATCGAGCAACTTTAAGATATACCACCTTCGAATTTATGATGGATATGCAAAGTATTTAAAAAGGGTGTTCAACCCAAAAGTCATCATTACAGAGAGGAATGGGCATATAACTTCCTCATTCCTAAAATCCAAAAGTAAAAATGACTCAGTAACGCTGCATTTAGCCCACTCAGTCCTGACGAGTGAATCATCAAGATACAACTATATCGATTACGATTATTACTGCCTTTATGGAATAAGTTCACTTGAGCATTTGAAAAGCCTTGATAATCTATACGGTTCTTGTCGAGCATTTTTAGGAGGGAGTTACCTGTTTGATGAAAGTTTCACGCTTCCTCCTAATCCAGATGCACCAATTATGCTATTAGGAGCCGGACCTAGAATGGAAAAAGAGCCATCATGTATACAGATTTATGAAATGGTTAAAGAATGGCAAGCCAAGACAAACTCGGAACTATTTGTCAGACTCCACCCAAGAAGTAAAGGGGAGTTTTGGAAAGGCGAGGCATCAGAGAAAATAAGAGTTCTTAAAAATGAAAATTTCATTGAGAGCGCCAGAAAATGCTCACTGGTAATTTCTCCTTATACTAATGCTGTTGTAGATGCTAGCTTGCTAAATAGGCCAGTACAACTTTTAAAATGTGCCAATAGCAAAGATTTTCTCTGTGTAGAGGACTTCTTTCCTAAATCAGCATCCACTGATAAAGAATTAGAAAAATCCATAGATAAGATA
>NZ_SMME01000224.1 GCF_009711465.1 Parendozoicomonas verongulae
TGGGTGCAGACACGGGAAACGTCCCCTCTTATCATCCGGGTGACAGATCAGACTCACCTTGGGCAACTGTTCGACGATCTCCATATCCAGTCAGAACGCACTCCGCACTTTGGCCGGAATGTCACACAACTCCAGCAGACCCTTCAGCAAGGAAGAGAGGTTGTGATTCTTGGCCTTGAAAAAAATCCCACGCTTCAACAGGCTCTTGAATCGCTTTGCTGTCATCCCCCCTCGGTTATGGTCAATGGCTCACTGCTTAACTATCCAAAAGCTCATCTCTGCCTGCTATGGCCACAATCGAAATCCTGTACCTCCCGGCCATGGAAGGAGGCTATTCAGTCAGCGGAGCCGTTGCCTGAAGCCGATATGTGGCGTTCAGCA
>NZ_SMME01000478.1 GCF_009711465.1 Parendozoicomonas verongulae
CAAAGCGTTTACCACATCCAGCAATCTCAAAAAACACAAGCGTATCCATACAGGGGACAAGCCCTTTACTTGTGATCATGACGGATGCAACCAGTCTTTCACCACATCCAGCAACCTCATCAGACACAAATACACCCATACGAGGAACAAGCCCTTTGCTTGTGACCATGACGGATGCAACCAGTCTTTCACCACATCCGGCAATCTCACCAGACACAAACGCACTCTGCACAATCCATAGTGCCACTGGCAGGACAAAATTCAGTGCCGTAAAACACCCATATCACAAGAGGCCGCCAGCTACGTTGCTATCTTCTGTGTTCTCTTTATGGGAAGGAAGGAAATGATCTTCAGGCTGAACTTTGTCGTCACAAGTCTCTGCATAGTGATTGGCCTGCCTGCATCTGTCACCTATACATCAGAAGACAAGTGCAGGCCTCCTCACCCTATTCCGTTACAGCCATTAGATATGATATCGACAGGCAGTATTGCTATACATCCTGCGGGTTATATATGTATCCACTCCGATGAAACCACATCCTGCACCATCAAAAGGTCTGCCGGGCACCACTTTGTGCATTACCATGGAGAACAGCAAAGAATTCAATTAACGCTCACGGAACACTATCTGGCACTTGAGACGGATACCACAACATGGATCAGGAATCCATCTGACATTTACTGCTTTTCCAGTAACAATGAAGCTCCTGATATCTTATGTACTCCTTCTCCCCCTCCTTCACCTCCCCTTCTGGACACTCTATTCCCAGAGTTATCTGCCTTGCAGCAGCAGGATGATGTATTTCAGAGTGTTATTTGCGCCAGTGCAGGAGAGTGTGCATTCGATACAGGTGGTACTCTTACTGAAGTGAGTCAGACTCAGCCTGAGAGCGATCAGCGACCCACGGACATCTCTGGGATGAACACACCAGGATTTAATGTAAAAAAATATCCCGTGAGGGGCTGTGACCAGAACGGGGGCAAGCCCTTTGCCTGTGACCAGGACGGATG
>NZ_SMME01000692.1:0-1862 GCF_009711465.1 Parendozoicomonas verongulae
TACACGCAAAAATTCCGAGGGCAGCTGGTTATACCGCTGGAACCACTGGGCTTTGAGCAGGCCGCCTTCCGGGGTGGCGTTCCAGTCGCCCATCAACCACGCCTGTACCAGCCACGGAGGGCCGGACTTTTTCAGGCGGTTCTTGTATCCGGGGTCGCTGTTCAGTAGCAGGGGATTGTCTTGTAACCGGCTGGGGATAAATATCCGCTGGTCGCCGCTCATCTCATCGGTGATGGGTTTCATGCCGAGGGGAGCCGGGTCGATATAGCGTTTTTTCAGCCACTCATGGCCGGGGCCGCCGGGGTTGGCCGACAGGTTGCAGCTGGAGGGGATGCCGTAAGGATTACGCAGGGTGGCCTGCAGTTTGTCGATAGGGGCCGGGTCGGGGAAGTTACCGGCCTCGTCGATGTACAGGTCGGTGTAGGAATGGCCTTGGTACTTGCCTGCATCAGCGTCCCGCTCCAGAGAGCGCAAACGGAGCATCGCCCCGTTCTTCATCATCCATGTGGTTTTCTGGGCTTTGTACTTCGCCCCCATCGGCCCGAAGATTTCATGGCTCCGGGCGATGACCTCATCCAGCTCTGGCATAGAGCGCCGGATAAACAGCCCCCGGCATCGCTGGCCATAGACTTCTGTCCGCTGCGCCCACTTGCCAAGGAAGCCGTCGGTCTTGCCTCCACCACGGGCACCGCCGTAAAGGATGTCTTCAAACGGGCAACGGAGCAGCGCCGTTTGCGGCCCTGCCTGTGGACGCCAGACCGTTTGCGACATAGTGGTCAGGCGTCATCTGTCTTGGGGCCGTATTCTTTCAGCCACTCATCCACCGAGGCCGGAGCCGGGACGACAACAACTCCGCTGGTGGCCTCGTTCTCTCCGGTGGGATCGGTGCTGGCGATCTTGGCAGGAGCCATCAGGCCCTGCGCTTTCATTCGCAGTTCAATAACCTTGATCGCTTTTTCTACAGAGGCCACGTTGCCTTTGAGGACATCGTTCCAGATTGAACGCTGAATAGTATCCAGACGCTCGATCTCCTGAGCCAGTAAAAGCCTGGTTTCCAGCTTCAGTTCTCTGGTGATTTCCATCAGCGCTTTCTTCACAATTTTGTGGGCGGCTGACTTGGAAATATTGAGGGTGGACGCGATTTCACGATAGGACAGGCCAGCGTTGCGCAGCTTCAGGCATTCCAGAGCGGTTTGTTGAATTTCTGCAGCTGTTTTTCTCATCGCTTTTGTCCACTCCCTATGGTGTCCACTGGCCTTTCTTATTTCTGGCCCTCTGTTTCCAGATTTTGCGAGGGTTGGCTCGTGCCTTAAAACTGTGCTGATACTTGCGAAACTTACGTGCCTTTCTGATCTCTACGACACCGTCACTGCAGCAACAAAAACGATCAGTAAGATAAGTGCGAACACCTCGTCCATCGTCATCAGTCAGGCTGCTCACTTTGTCGCTCATTGAACGTTTCCTCCGTGGCCACATGAACGGCGTCCTTGCCGGTGTAGTCTTGCCAGCGACGAATAATCACATCGCAATAGTGCGGGTCGATTTCTATGGTGTTACATCGTCTTCCGTATTTCTGACAGGTGATAAGGGTGCTGCCTGAGCCGCCACAAAAGTCCACCACCAAATCCCCGGTCTGGGAGCTGTTGCGAATCATCTGCTCGATCAGGCTCACCGGTTTCATGGTGGGGTGGTCACGGCTGGCCGCTGGCTTGTCGGCACTGATGACGGTCTTTTTATCCCGCTCCCCATACCAGCAATGGGCCGCACCGGGTTTCCAGCCGTAGAGAATGGGTTCGTGTTGCCAGTGGTAATCCTGCCTGCCCATAACGCTGGTGTTCTTCACCCAGACGAGGCACTGCTTC
>NZ_SMME01000692.1:2088-4804 GCF_009711465.1 Parendozoicomonas verongulae
CTCCCCGTCCATCAGTTGAGCGACACAAGACTGGTCTGTTCCGTCACCGCATAGAAGTCTGTGCTCGCCCAGGCACCAAACGTCACCAGACTCACAGACGGTGTGTGATGACTTTTCGCCTACTGCATCGTCGTCGGTTAAACCTTCCTGTGCGGTATTCAAAGCATCCTGCGAGGCGAGGGTATCAAGCAGGCTGGCGAAGTCTTGGTCATTGACGTTCAGGCCGAGGACAAGGTCGTCCAGCATCTTGCGGTCAGTGGTCGCCAGTGCCGCTATGGGGTCGATGGTAGCGAGGGCCTTCTTTTCCTCTTCCTCGGTCAGCTCCACATACAAGACAGGGACATCCTGCTCCCCTTCCGCCAGAGCCACCTCTACACGCAAATGGCCATCAACAAGATGGCCCGTGGTTTTATTAACGATCACCTGCTGTATCCAGCCGATCTCGTTCAGTGCCCCTTTTAGTGCGGCTTGCTGGGCCTTGGGGTGTTTGCGCCAGTTCAGTGGGTTGGCGAGAAGCTGGTCGGCTCGCTCTACGCCTTGGCCTATGATCCGGCTTTGCCACTTCTGGGGCTGCTTATCACGTCCTTGTGATGGCTGCTTCATGGTTTCAGGGTTTCCATGGAGTGGATTTAGTTTTGAGGGCCTGGATCACATAGGGGGCAACGTTTTTCATGGCCCGTTCCCCGAACAGAAATCCCAGCACCAGAAGGTTGATGGCGATGAGGGCGGTTTGCTGTTGCGTGCTCAGTTGCCATTCACTGAACCAGCGCCAGTCGAGGTACATGGTGAAAAATCCCCAGACGGGTCGCTGTGCACCACGGGCAAACAGGATCACCCTTCCGACGATGGGTAAGGCTTTGAGGTCGGAGGCTGTCCCTTCCAGCTCCTTGATGCGTTCGGTCAGCAGGCGTTCCGCCTCTGCCAGATGACGCTGCGTGTCACTTTTCTGTTTTCGCTCCAGCGCCTTCAGTTCCAGTTGCAACTGCTGCTTCTGGGACTCGGGCATATCTGGGGGAAAGTAGGTTGTGACTGTCTTATAAATGGTATCGAACAGACCACCAGACAGGGTGTCAGCTACTTTGCTGAGGGTGTTGCTTAAGTCCATGGCGTTCACCGCAGGCTACCGGGAACGCCGTCACGCTCCCAGCGTATGCCGGTGTCTATCAGCTCATCGCTGTAAGGCTGACAGCCCAGTTCGTGATGGATAACAGATTTGATCAGAGACTGCAGAGCCACTGCATTGTTGGTGAGATTCAACCGGGTTTGCTCTGTAATACCCATGCGCAGGCAGACTGCACGAATATACGACTCGGTGTGGTTTTCGCTGGGAGGAGCCCACCGGTTGATAATGGCCCGGACAGTTTTAAGGTCATGCCGGGTGTTATAGGTTTTCAGGATGCGGGCCATGGCTCTGATGCCGAACTCCGGAGAGTCAAACTCCTCAAACTCGCCATCGGAGTCGGCACGGGCCTCACCTTCCCAGTCGTAATCCACGCGCTGATTCTCACGGATGTTACCGGGGTTATGGTTCCGGTATCCCCGAATCTGACTGACCATTTTCACTCCGCAGCTCCTTTGCAGATTGATGCTTGTCTTGTATCGAGAGGGTTGTTTCGTAAAGCTTTGCCGCACCGACGATCAAGCTGGCGATGACAGCGACTGTTGCCCCTATAGTGAACAGTCGCCGGACTTCTATGCGCAGGCCGGTCACGTCTTTGTGGAGCTGGTCTCCACTTTCCTTGATGTCGGTAATGTTCTGGCTGATGTTCTCCACCTGCGTCCGGAGCTGAGTAACGGTGTTCTCCAGTGTGTTTACGCGAGGGGGCGTGTCTTCAAGAGTATTCAGCCGGTGATGAACCACCGCCATGTCCTGTTCGATATTCCGGATGCGTTCGTCCATAGAATCCCTGTTGCAAAATTTTCAGCCTGTTCCGTGCCCGCAAGCCGTGAAGTGCGCCACATCCAAAGCAGATGTTCCGAATGGTTCGGGCCACCAGCCCATAGCTCTTTGCCAGATCCTTTGCGGTAAAACCCTGTAACCGCTGTTGGACGATGGTCCGGTTGCGGGCCTGAAGAGCCAGAGTCTGAGGAATGTACAACTGCAAGCCACCGAACCGGCAGGAGAGTTTAAGCGCAGCCTCCCAGCCTATGGCCTTAACGATGGATGAGTCCGACTTAATTTTCTGTGCGATATATTTCCGCCTGCCACCGAAGGCACGCTCCAGTGCGATGGTGTTTTTCCGCCCTATGGTTGCGACAATTTCGGGTTCGTAATTCATAAAATTGTGATATTGCTCACGCTAATGAATTGATGCGTTCACTGCATTAAACAGTGAACGCATCAACTGAGTTAGAAAAAATCAGCCGCTACCAGATCCATCAGTTTTTCCAGAATGTTTTGAAGGGGGTGCCAAGAACCGCGCACTCCCGAATACTGCCTGTTGTTATTTGCCCTTCGTCTAACAACAGGGAAAGAATGGTGCTCGTTTGGCACCTGTCTAAATCGCGGCAGCTTTGGCATATTTCAGCCGATGTTGAGCCGTTGTTATTTTTTACGACAGCCAGCACATAATCCATTAAATCCCTATGAGGATTATTATTATCCTTTTTCATTTTTTTCTCGTTGGAGTGTTACGCGGTCAAATTTAATTTAATGGTCGCCTAATGGCGTTGTCAAATGTTTAATCGAAGAATTCAACCGGTAAAACGTTTCACA
>NZ_SMME01000503.1:0-540 GCF_009711465.1 Parendozoicomonas verongulae
AGAGCCAGTCAGCATCGCCCTGTCATTCTGCTTGGGGCTCCCTCTTGGAATAAAACAAGTTTGGTGAAGAAAGCTAATGAACTCAGTGAGCATTATTGCCAACACCACCCTGATGACGAGGCATCGCGTGGCCGGTTATCCGATATTTCTCATCAATACTCTGCGTTTATCAAAAAAACATTCGCAGATTATGTGTATCAGACAGCTCATGTTAACGGAGGGGGGGTAACGGTCTGTTGGCTTGGTGCTAGCTATGGATTTGGCCAAGGAACAGGACACCATATTCCTCAATCAGCGGCTGAGTTGAACGCGCTTATGGCGGGAGTAATATCTTATTCTCAGCGGGATCCCTACGCGCATTATATCAGAACAGCTTTCCGATCCCATGATGCTCTGGTTCTTGATGAGGACGATTCGACGACTATCGCTCAGGAATTTATCAATGGACTGAAACTGGATACTGGTGAGTATCCTACAACTCTGGTCACGTAGCCCGCTACGTTCCCGACTTTGTTCCTTGAAGAGCGAAAAAATCCACTC
>NZ_SMME01000503.1:801-1109 GCF_009711465.1 Parendozoicomonas verongulae
CATCTCAAGGAAAAGATCTCCAGATACTAAAGTATCATTTGGTGCTGGAAAAAGAAGACACGATTCAGGTTCAGTCTCAGAACTCAGCCATACTCTCTCTCAGTTAAGTACGGATAAAAAGAAAGCTCCCTCTTCCCCGATTCATAATAAACAGGTCAGCCATTCTGCTGTTTTAAATCCTGCCTTTCAATCGACCCCTGCATTTGACCTGAAGTTTGTTGCTTCTGATCAGGATGTTTTACTGGCTCTGCAAACGATTAATAAACAACATCAGGATACTGACGTTATTGTTATGAATTCTCACGATG
>NZ_SMME01000218.1 GCF_009711465.1 Parendozoicomonas verongulae
GTTGGGCAGCAGGTCAACGGTCATCTCCGGGGAGGACACGGTCTCCACATGGGCCACATGGCTGAGGCTGTTGCTCTGGGCCTTTACGATCAGGCCGCTGCCTTCAAAGGTCTCAGTCTTGGTGACCGTGGTCGTGGTGGTGTGGAAGTGGTCGTCATGGCGCACCGCTGAATAAGACGAGTACGAATAATCCTCGGTCACCTGAATAGAGAAGGCACCGGTCGCATAATCAACCGTGCCGGTCACGCCCTGCCAGCCACCGCTGCCATCATCGGCCACCTTACGGGAGCGGTTGTATTCAAAGTCCAGGGTCTCCGTGGTTCTCTTCAGGGTGCGTAACCTTTCCCCTTCCCGCTGCACCAGCCACTCCAGTGTC
>NZ_SMME01000791.1 GCF_009711465.1 Parendozoicomonas verongulae
TGTGCTCTACCAGCTGAGCTATTCCCGCAATGATTTATTTAATGTGCAATCAGTACACAATCCACTCTCAAATGAAAAGTGGTGGAGCCTAGCGGGATCGAACCGCTGACCTCAACACTGCCAGTGTTGCGCTCTCCCAGCTGAGCTAAGGCCCCAGATATCTAATCTCTCTCAGACAATATTTGTTTCGCCCTTGAAAGAGGCGCTCATCTTAATGATTTGAGCGAATCGCGCAACTTCGTTTTTCCGAAGACATGAGAGTAAGTGGCATCCCGTAGGGGACTCGAACCCCTGTTACTGCCGTGAAAGGGCAGTGTCCTAGGCCACTAGACGAACGGGACACAATATATCCACCCTCATACTTTCGTATAAGAAGTGGTGGAGCCTAGCGGGATCGAACCGCTGACCTCAACACTGCCAGTGTTGCGCTCTCCCAGCTGAGCTAAGGCCCCATGTCTTACTTCATCTCTTCAACCTCTTTCCATTCCCTGTTGGGCTTGGCGAGTGCCGAAGTGCGGGGCGCATTCTAGGAATCTGCTTATAACGTGTCAAGCAGTAAGTTCTTATTTTTAATAGCGAATCTCTTCAAACTTTTCAGTGAGGCGGTGGTCTAACCCTCATAGAGACAAGGATGCAAGGAAGAACATCTTATGCAAAGAGCAAACACACCCCCTCTGCCTTTACCTCCCGTTCAGGTCACCCAGGACGTTTTTGAAGACCAGAAAGACTACGACAAAGTCACCGGCATTATGGCTGCAGGCGTTGGTGTTCTGGCTGGTTTTGTTGCTGTTTCCGCAGGCTCTTGTTTTGCATTGCCGATTGTTGGCATGGCCGCTGGCCTTTTCGCCATTCATACGGTTTGTCATAAGTCTCTCTGCGAGAGAAATATCAGTGTCATCCCCACCTGGCTCAAGAAAGGCGTAAAAGTGCTAAAGGATGTTCCGAGCTACATAACCCCGGCAACAGCCCCCAACAATACAACCAGCGATAATGATGCGATGAGAATGCTGGTGAAAGGTGCACTGATCTCCTGCATTGTGACACCGATTGCTCTGCTGACCGGCAACACTCAGGCTGCCCTCTTCGCTAATGCCTTTATTGCCAGCGGCACTGGTCTTACTGCGCTCTATCGTTTATGCACTAAAGGGAGGATTCACGGCAGCAGCTAAAAAGCTTTTGCCTTGCTGAAAAGGCACCCGATACTCAAAAAGTGGTCGGGTGCCTTTCTCTTTTTAGAAAGGCTGATGCTTACTCGGAGGTTTGGCCCAGAGTACGGAACTCCTTATCCAGCTTCTTCATCTGCTTCTTGGATACACCTCCCAGCACTTCAATGGCGTGACGCAAACGGGCACGGCTCATATCCGGGCCGAGAATCTCCATGGAGTCCACCACAGACCAGCTGTTTGGGGTACCGGCGACAGCGACAAAGATAGGTTGCATGCAATCGCCAATTTTATAGCCCATATCTTTGGCCAGACCTTTGATGTCACCAAAGATATTGTCTTTATTCCATACACGCTGGGCCTCCAGCTTCCACAGGGCGAATTGCAGCAGTTTGCGCACATCATCCTGATCCAGCTTCTTGTGCTTGAAGTCCTCTTCGGTCAGATCCAGCATGCCACTGAACATAAAGGCGGACATCGGCATAAAGTCAGACAGTTTCTCGGAACGCTCCTTGGCAAATGGTAAAAACTTCTTAATAAAGCTTTCCTGAAGCAACCAACCGTGAAGACGGTCAGCAAATTCATCGTCTGTCAGATTTTCACGAATCCAGCTGCCGTTCAGCCAGGAGAGCTTCTCCTGATCGAAGATGGGGCCGCCCAGTGAAACACGGTTAATGTCGAAGCTCTCAATCATTTCCGCCACGGTGAACTTTTCACGCTCATCAGGCATAGACCAGCCCATACGGCCGAGGTAGTTTACAACCGCTTCTGGCAGGTAACCCATATCACGATAGTAGGTGATACTGGTTGGATTCTTACGCTTGGAGAGCTTGCTCTTGTCCGGATTACGGAGCAGCGGCATGTGGCACAGGGTTGGCATATCCCAGCCAAAGTACTGGTACAGCAGAATGTGCTTGGGCGCGGAGTTAATCCACTCTTCACCGCGGATAACGTGAGTGATGCCCATGTGGTGATCGTCTACCACGTTGGCCAGATGGTAGGTTGGCATGCCATCTGCTTTAACCAGCACCTGCATATCCACCTGTTTCCAGTCGATTTCTATCTCGCCACGGAGCATATCCTGAATCTTGCAGGTTCCCTCGGAAGGCACCTTCATACGGATAACGTGGGGTTCGCCAGCGTCCAGCTTGGCCTGAACGTCTTCTTCGCTCAGGTGCAGGCAGTGACCATCGTAGCCGGAACCTTCCTTGGTGGCTTCCTGCTGTTTACGCAGCTCATCCAGACGCTCAGGAGTACAGAAGCAGCGGAAGGCGTGGCCTTTCTCCACCAGCTCCTGACCGTGTTTGTCATACAGTTCACGGCGTTCACTCTGGCGGTAAGGGCCACAGGGGCCGCCATTATCCGGACCTTCATCCCAGTCCAGCCCAAGCCAGCGCAGGGAATCGAGAATCTGCTGTTCAGATTCACGGGTGCTGCGAACCTGATCGGTATCTTCAATGCGCAGCAGGAACTGGCCGCCCTGACTCTTGGCAAATGCCATATTGAAGAGCGCGATATAAGCGGTGCCTACGTGAGGGTCGCCAGTAGGAGATGGAGCAACACGGGTACGAACTGTCATGGTTATTAATCAGCATTGGAGAAAATGAATCGGCAGATTATAAAACCATTCCCCCCAAGACTCCTACCTGCCGATAAAAATCAGTGGCGAATACCTAACTCGCATAAAATCTATGCAGTCCGCGCAAACCTCTCACAAAAAGGCGACAATATTTAAACAAATACCACGAGGCATGTAGAATGCGCGCCCAAGCCCATAAGCTACCGAATCCAATCTCTCAAATTACAAAGTCGCCACTACCAGCCCTGCCCGCTTGTCTGGGGTTCAATTTATGGAGAACAGCTCCCATGGATGATCCCATGCACCCTGCTCGACAAAAATTTTTGCTGCGTCTGCTGAACCTGCTATTCCCTCTCGCTTTTCTTTTCCCAACTGCAGTTTTTGCCGCTGCCGACGGCCCTGCTGGACTGATTAACCACAATATATCCGTTGCCTGTCTGGTAATTTTCACGCTGGGCTACATTGCCGTCATCTTTGAAGAAAAGCTGCACCTGAAAAAATCCAAGCCTATGTTGCTGGTGTCCGGCATTATCTGGATGCTGATTTCCATACTGGCAGAACAGGAAGGTATTGAGCGCTCCTCTATCGAAGCCGCCGTAGCCTACGATCTTGAAGAATACGCTTCTTTGTTGCTTTTCCTGCTTGTTGCCATGACTTATGTGAATTCACTGGAAGAACGGGGCGTTTTCCAGACTCTGCGTGCCTGGCTGGTCAGCCGGGGCTACAGCTACCGCAGGCTGTTCTGGGTAACCGGCACTCTGGCCTTTTTTATCTCCCCGATTGCTGACAACCTGACCACCGCTCTGGTAATGGGTGCGGTGATTATGGCCGTAGGTAAAGACAAACCAGCCTTTGTGGTTCCCGCACTGATTAATGTGGTGGTAGCCGCCAACGCTGGCGGTGCCTTCAGTCCATTTGGGGATATCACCACGCTAATGGTGTGGCAGGCTGGTCGGGTCGAATTCTTTGATTTTTTTACCCTGTTCCTGCCGTCTGTCGCCAACTATGTTGTGCCTGCCCTGCTGATGACGCCATGGCTGCCTACCGACAGACCTGCCCCTATCGAGGAAAAGATTGTCATGCGCCGTGGTGCTAAAACCATGTGTACTCTATTTCTGTTTACCATTGCCCTGGCAGTATCCTTTGAACAGTTCTTCCACCTGCCTCCCTTCCTGGGCATGGTCACTGGCCTTTCCCTGCTGATGCTGTACACATGGGCCCTGCGCCTTCGCACCGGTGCTTACAAGCCCGGCCACAATAAGGATTACATTCTCAAACACGGTAACCTGGATACTTTAGAGAAAGTTTCCCATGCCGAATGGGACACTCTGTTCTTCTTTTTTGGGGTTATGTTTGCGGTGGGTGGCCTGAGCTATCTGGGCTATCTGGACCTGCTATCCGAGACTATGTATGGCAACTACGGGCCGTTTATCACCAACATCGCAGCGGGTTTGATGTCGGCCATTATCGATAACATCCCGGTGATGTTTGCCATTCTCGATATGAACCCGCCCATGGATCAGTTTCAGTGGCTGCTGGTCACCCTCACTGCTGGTGTTGGTGGCAGCCTGCTCTCGATAGGTTCTGCAGCTGGTGTGGCACTGATGGGTGTATCCAAAGGTTATTACACGTTTATGTCCCATCTGCGCTGGAGCTGGGCGGTTCTGCTGGGTTATGCCGCCAGTATTGCTGTGCACTGGCTGGTCAATGGTTAACAATAAAAGATAAAGGCGGTAATGATTTTTTTGTAAAAAACCATTTACCCGCCAACCAGATTGTGGAAATAATCAGCATTAAGTGCAGGAAATGTTCTGATAACAAAAATATTGATACCACCATGATCACACCTGAACAGCTCAATAATAATATCCGTGGCCTGAAGCCTTCAGCCACGTTACAAATCAACGAAGACAGCAACCGTTTGCTCCGGCAAGGGCGAGATATTATCAAACTCGGCCTGGGGCAATCTCCCTTCCCCGTTCCTCCTCCCGTAGTAAAAGCCCTGCAAAATAACGCTCATGAGAAAGATTACCTTCCCGTACGGGGGCTGGATGAGTTGCGGGACATAGTCGCTACTTACTACCACAAGCGGGACAATATCGAACGGCAGGCCGAGGATATACTGATTGGCCCCGGCTCTAAAGAGCTGTTGTTCAACCTGCAAATGGCGTGTGATGGTGAACTATTGATTCCTGCTCCGTCCTGGGTGTCCTATGCACCACAAGCTATTATTCTGGGACGTAAAGTTACCTGGCTGCCCACCAGCGCGGAGAATAACTGGCGTATTGAACCGGACACTTTAGATCAGTACTGCACCTATAACCCGGGCCGCCCACGAATTCTGATTCTGAATTACCCCTCCAACCCCACCGGTTGCAGCTATAGCAGTGAAAGTCTCTCCGCGCTGTCTGCCGTTGCCCGCAAGCACGGCATTATCGTGGTGGCAGATGAGATTTACGCAGAAACCAATTACTCCGGTCATCATGAATCTATAGCCATGCATTATCCTGAAGGTACGGTGATCAGCAGCGGATTAAGCAAATGGTGCGGTGCCGGTGGCTGGCGCTTGGGCGTTATGGTGTTTCCCGGCTCCCTGCGAGAGTTGCAGAACACCATGGCGATTATTGCCAGCGAAACCTTCACCTCTATCAGTGCCCCCACCCAGTACGCTGCCTGCACCGCTTTTGCTCCTTCTAAAGAGCTTGATGACTATCTCAATTCCTCACGTCAGGTGTTGCACACCATTGCCACTTATACCGTGAACCGCCTGCGGGGCTGTGATCTCTCAATGTGTGATCCGGAAGGCGGGTTTTATATTCTGGTGAACTTTGAGGTCTGGCGAGACAAACTCTACGCTAACGGCATTACCACACCGGAACAACTCTGCCAGAGGCTGTTGAATCACGCAGGCGTAGCTCTACTGCCCGGCACCGACTTCGGTTTACCTGCCGATCAGCTTTATATCCGGCTAGCATTTGTGGATTTTGATGGTGAGAAGGCATTAGCAGCGATTTCAGCAGGGGAGCCACGGGACGACTCGTTTATCCATAACCACTGCCCGAAAATCATTTCGGCCTGTGACCGTATCGAGCGGTGGCTGCAAGCCCTGTAGATATTATTGAGACTTGAGAGCAGTTTGAACATCTGCCTCCTGGCAACGTGTGGGATGCTCTCCATTAAAAATAACACTGGTATTGTAATTGCCACACAGAAAAATCAGATCACCACGCCCGGATTCCACCCAGCCCAGGGTAAGGGTGCGCTGATAGGGATCATCTACATCCAGCACTCTTTTGGTGAGCCAAATAATAAACAACCCGTGGGCAGGGGTAGTACCGGTGCCTTGAACGTTATAGTAGGTACGACGCTCAACAACATTTCCATTATCAGTGGAATTATTATTATTGTTATTCAAGCCCTGTACAGTACGGGGCAGCCTGCCTGCTGAGGCATATTTTGACTGCACCTCCAGCCGCACCCCCGCCAGCTCATTCATGGCTTCACGCAGATATATCTTTTGGCTGCTGCCTTTAAAAGCCTGAGAGGCTGCCATGGCAACGATAGAGATAATGGCAACCACCACCATCACTTCAATCAAGGTAACGGCTTTTGCTGAGTGCTTCATACTATTTCGAGACCTGCGAGTTTATTACCCAAAAATATCGGCGAGCAGTCTATTGGACTTAAGTACCCTAACCACTGCTTTCGCATAGTCTGGATACTTATCTGAAAAGCTGAATCTGTACGAACAAATCCGCCGTATAAGTTGGCAGGAGGAATTTGTCATGACACTCAAAAAAACATTATTGTCAGCTCTGTTACTGGCAACCACGCTGCAGGCAGAAGCCCGCACAGCAGAAGCCGTTTTTGCCGGTGGTTGCTTCTGGTGTACCGAGTCTGACTTTGAAAAGCTAAATGGCGTGATTTCTGCCGAAAGCGGCTACACCGGTGGCCCACAGCAAAACCCCACGTACAAACAGGTAGCCAGTGGCCAGACGGACCATATTGAATCTGTGAAAGTGGTGTACGATCCGGATAAAATCTCCTATGAAGAACTGCTCTACACCTATTGGCGCAGTGTCGACCCAACAGTTGCCAACCGACAGTTCTGCGACAGCGGCCCCCAATACCGAACAGCCATTTTTTATAAAGGTAAGGAGCAGGAAGAAGCTGCCCGTCAATCCCTGAAGGACTTGCAGGACAGTAAGCGATTCCCCCGCATTCATACCGAGCTGCATGCTCTTGGGAACTTCTGGCCTGCTGAAAAATACCACCAGGATTACTACAAAAAGAACCCCATCCGTTATCACTTCTATCGTATCCGTTGCGGCCGGGATGAACGTCTCAGGCAGATATGGGGAGAAGAGGCAGGCACTCACGCAGCTGTGAGCACAGCCAGATCATTGCCCGAACCGGAATGATCAGCACAACAAATTATCTCCCAGGAGCAAGCAGCCCATCTCTAACTGTTATAACAGATAAGGCTGGTGATATAGTTCCGGCATGACTTTGCCTGAACTGATATCCCAGCCCGATTCTGCGCCATCTCTGCAACAGGCGCCCCATTCCAGCACCCATAACAAACTAGGGGTCGCAACCGATCATGATGCCCTTGCCCTGTTTTTGCGCCGTGCATCTCGCCGCTCGGATGAAACCCTGCGTCGTTACACCCGTGAGCTTGTGCGTTTTACCGCATTCCTCAGCCATGAGCGCTTGAAAAAGTATGGCGACTGCACCGTTGCAGATATCGAGGTTTATGTGAACTTTCTCCACGCCCCCTGGCCCCACTGGCAGCAACCGGGCATGGATAAAACCAACCCGAAGAAAGTGTTCTTTCCCAACACGGTAAAGCCGGGGAAAAGTACAGACCAGATTATTACCGTACTTAACAGCTTTTTCAGTTATCTGCAGGCAACCGGTTATCTCACCGGCAACCCAGTACATGGTTTCGATAAAAGTGGGGAAAAAGCTGCGCGAGGACACGGGGAAACCCGTTTCTTCTATGAAGATGAGTGGGCGGTCATTGTCAAAGCAATTAAAGGGTATCCAACAACACAAAAACGACAGCGGCTGGAAAAGGCGCGATTGGAATACATTTTCGGTGTCGCCTACGGTCTAGGCTTGCGCCAGTCCGAAATGACTGACCACTCCTGCAAAGATATACGACAAGATCGTTATGGCAACCTTGTGCTCACCATTCAGGGTAAAGGCCGAAGGCTTCGACAGCTTCCTGTTAACGACAAAATTCTGCAAACCATTATCCGGTACCGTACTTTCCACCATCTTGATAGTTTTGTACGAGATGGCTTACCACTGGCGCCCTGTTTACGTCCTGTAGCTGCTGATGGAAAATTTCGTGCCATGAGCCCGCGACAAGTGCGAAAGTGGTTTACCCAATTTATGGAATACTGTGCAGATATCGTCCAAACAAACGACGAAGACTTAGCAAAACGCTTACTCACAAAAAGCTTCCACTCCTTACGCCACACAGCTTTATCCCATCTCGCACAGAAAATGGACATCGAAGATCTGGCATTGTTTGCAGGCCACGAAGCTATCACTACAACACAACAATATTACACACCTGAACGACAGCGGTTGAGAGAGCTGACAGAAGATCATGGTTTAGGGAAATAAGCTCTGTTTATTACATGCCGAAAACTTATCCGTTTTTTTCCCTTTAATCCCGCTACCCGCGCGGGAATCTTTCGTGTATTATCGCCGCCTTGCAACTTTAGCTGTAGTAAATACTAGGACTCGACATGAACAAGAAAGAGCTGATTGAAGCTGTTGCCGAACAGGCTGACCTGCCTAAAAGCAAGGCTGAACTGGCAGTAAACGCGTTCCTGCACGCTACCCAGGATGCCCTGGTTCGCGGCGAGTCTGTTCAGCTGATCGGCTTCGGTACTTTTGCCGTTGCTGACCGTGCTGCTCGCAAGGGTCGCAACCCACAAACTGGTCAGGAAATTGAGATCCCCGCTTCTCGTGTACCTCAGTTCAAGGCCGGTGCTAAGCTGAAGGAATCTGTAAACGCTTAATCGCGGAATAGATACAAAAAAAGAGCATGACTATGCTCTTTTTTTGTATCTGTCGTTTATGAGTCAAGTAATCAGTGCATAACTTTGATAACGTCAAGAAGTGCTTTCTTATGGCGAGTATTAAGACGGGAAAGCATACGATTAATTTCATCATCCAGCTCATCATCACTGATCTCACCATCATCTACTGTGATGTATTGGTTGCCACGACCTGTAGCCAGCCATTCAAAAGAAACATCCAGCACTTCTGCAATCTTTCGCAGGTTGTCCAGACTCGGCCTGCTCATGTCAGTTTCCCACTGAGCCAGTGCACTTCGTGATACACCAATCAAATCGGCCAGAGCCTGTTGTGAGAGGCGCTTTTCCCTCCGGGTCTTTATCAGTCGTATTGTAAGAGTCATAAATGCGCTCCATTCAAATCCCTATCTATGTACGGCTCCATCACGCAGATATTTACTCTGCTACCTCTGTACACAAACGCATCGTGACCCTTCCTCCATAAAGAGTTCAACACGCCTGAGAGCTGGATGGCGGGCCTTTGATATGTGGACACTTGCTGCCACATTGGTATACAGAGTTAGAAGCCTTTAAGGGGAAGAAGTTCCCAAAAGTTGATGACGGGATTTCTGAAAGTAAAACAATCCTGTTATTTGCCATCTTTAGCACTAAATAAAGAGATACGACAGTACACTCGAACAAAAGTTCCCACTTTACGACTTTTGTTCAGGGGCTATGAGATTTTGTTATACATGCGAGAGCAGAAAGGAAAGAAGCGTGGTAGAGTGTTTTATTAGCAATAAGATACGATTGTATAATAGGGATAATTATTCATGGGTGATAAAAAAGCGGCTGCCCGCGCCCAAATCAGAGAAACTCTGATTTCCTTGATTCAAGCCAGGGACACTTTTAAAAGTGCTTTATTGGCTGACCACCAGCTGCCAGCCTGGGTATATCAAGACTCCTCCCAGCCCACTGATCCTCGCACGCTGGCCGCTCAAACCAGCCTGAAACTCACTTACGACCCCGACCAACCCGGTCAGGAAACCCTGAAACTCACTGGGCTGATTGGTATATCCGCCACAACACTGGCTCTGGGTGAAGCCCTTAATGAGAGCAAAACCGATTTCAAAGAAGCCATTCAGAATTTTCGCCGCTGCTTCGGCAAAGGCTTTGATATGACTGAACTCAGCTCCAAAGACTTAAGAGAAAGTGTATTGGGCAATCTGCATATCCAGCATATCCACTTTGTGCAGAGCTATCGGCAACTCAAGCTGTTCCCTGTTGCTCCCCGCCGGGTGGGGTTCAGCTGGGCCTCTGCAACCCACGGCAGTGTGCGTATGGATGCCACCAAGGCCATTGCCTATCTCCACAGCAATTTCACATCCAGCCTGGGCATTGCTGAAGACATCACTCATCTGGAGAAACTTTCACCATCCGCTCCCGTAGTGATTCGCAGACCTCTGGCTCCCCACCTACGAGCCAACCTGACCTGGCCTGATGCTATTCAGGACCAGCGTAAACTGATTAAGGAGAATCGCAAACGCTGGCCTGGCCAGATCAATACGCCCCTGCCACTGTTTATTCAACTGGAGAAGGGAGCCCCTCTTCCGGAGTTCAACAAGATTCGTCCTTGGGATCCGGCCATGCGTCAGGAGCGTCTGCAGAGGAGCGATACTCGTTTAGTCCCTTTGTCGAATCGACCTGGCTCCATGGTTTTTATACCTGCTTAACCTATCAATAGAGGCTGTGAAGAAGCTGACGGACTACCCTTCCAGAAATGAAAACCGCCAGAGTTCCCATGACTGTTACAATTTCAGGCCTCAGCCTGCTTATTCTCAGCATCTTTGTTCATTATTTGGGCAATTTCATTACTCGCCACATTCACGCTTTGGAGGAATACAATATCCCAGCTCCTGTTACCGGAGGGTTACTGGTCAGCCTTCTCTTTACTCTGCTCAGGGAACAAGGTTGGATACAACCAGTCTTTGAACTTGAGCTGCGTAATCTTTTCCTGCTGATGTTCTTCAGTACTGTGGGGCTTTCGGCCCGCTTGTCTCTCCTGATGAGTGGTGGCCGCACGTTTGTCATTCTCATCGGGGTGATGTGTGTGTTCCTCTGTTTACAAAATGCTTTGGGGCTTGGGGCTGCACTGGTACTGGGGGAAACGCCTGACAAAGGCTTACTGGCAGGCAGCGTTGCCTTCGCAGGAGGCCATGGCACCGCTATCACCTGGGGCCTGCATCTTGAAGGGGAAGGTTACAAAAATGCTCAGGAATTCGGGCTGGCTGCTGCCACACTGGGTTTGATTCTCGGTGGCGTGCTGGGTGGGCCGGTCGCCCAAAGGCTTATCGTAAAAAAGCGATTATATGACAACAGTACAGAGTCTCCCTATGTTCTGGAAGGTCAGCCACTGAATGAGTTTTCCCATGTCACCATTGATCGCGTGATACGGGTGATGCTGGAAATTGCTCTAACCATTGCTGTTGGCAAACTGATTAATGAATGGCTGCAGAAACAGCATCTTGTTATTCCTGAATATTTGCCGGTTTTACTAGTAGGCGTTGTGATTGCCAATATAACCGATGTTATGAAAATCCGTTCTGATGCTGGCACGCTTAGAATATGGAGCGAGGTGAGCATGGCCATTTGTATGGCCATGAGCCTGATGTCTCTCCAGCTGGAAACACTGACACAAACGGCTTCCTCTCTTATGGTCATTACGGTACTGCAATCCATTATGATTGTAATATTTGGATACCACATTCTTTTCCGGCTGGCGGGAAGGGATTATGATGCTGCAGTGATCACATCAGGCTTTATTGGTTCAGGGTTGGGTGCCACACCGGTAGGCATGGCAAATGTGGATACCATAACGCAGCGGTTTGGTATGTCTCCAAAAGCCATGTTAATTATTCCATTGCTGGGGTCATTCTTTACAGACGTGATGAATGCGATGGTATTGCGGACTTTTCTCGGCCTGCCTGTCTTTCACTAGCAACAGGATACTTATGCCTCTTCATCCAGTCTGATACGCGCAAACACCTGCTCAACCACACTCCAGTCCCCTTTCCAGTGGTCGGGCATGCTCTCGAAAGACATAACATATAAAGTTCCGCTTTCCGTATTGGCAATCAGGAGATTGAACTTCTTAACCGGCACATGATTCTTCCCATAATGCAAAGAGGTAGCCGCGGTACTGATTAAAGCACCAGAACGATTATTCCACGTCTCCAATACTTTCGACGACCGGGATAAATCTGTCATAAACATCTCCATATGGCGCTTGGGAGGCAAGCCGGTTCGGCTCTCAACATTTTGAAGAATGTTGATACTGATGCGAGGAGAACGTTTGCGTCCGTGACGCTCCTTCAGAATCTGGTATTTAAAAACATTGGCAGCAGCATGTCTGGACATTTTTGCTGAGTCACCGGTGAGCCGTTCAAACGACCATCCCGACGGCACCAGAAAAGAACACTTCAACGAAGACTGACAGGAAAACCATTCATACCCGGGAGGAGCAAGGTCATACCCCCCTGCTCCATTAGCAACAGTTTGTGCAGATAACAATGAAAGCAAAGCGGCCAGCAGCAATCCTTTGTGCTTCATGATTTTCTATTCCATCAAAAGTTCACCTCTTCTAGTCTAACGACTTTTACAGAGCTTACTTTAAGAGCAAGTTTATAAACACTTTCCCTGTCCGCTGTGAGACAACGCTCACAGCCGCCTCATAAGGGACATGAATTCCAGATAGGCCTGTCGCCCAATGAATATCCCGACAATCCCCAACACACCAGCTAAAGAAACAAACCTGCCAGTGCTGCACTCATCAGATTGGACAAGGTTCCGGCTAAAACAGCTTTCAAGCCAAGGCTGGCAATATCAGAACGTCGTTTGGGTGCCAGTACGCCAAGCCCACCAAGCAGAATGGCAATAGAAGAAAGATTGGCAAAACCACACAGAGCAAAGGATATTACAGCCTGAGTTTTGGAGCTGAGAATATCTTTCACGTCAATAAACTCGATATAAGCTACAAACTCATTCACTATCACTTTCTGGCCGATTATGCTGCCCGCCATATTGGCTTCCTCCCAAGGCACACCTAAAGCCCAGGCAATGGGAGAGAAGACATAACCAAGGATTTCCTGAATGGTCAGATCTTCTATGCCAAAGAGGCCCCCACCCCAGCCAATAATGGAGTTTAACAGGGATATCAGGGCAATAAAGGCCAGTAACATAGCCCCCACGTTCACCGCCAGCATCATACCGGAGGACGCCCCGGTAGCTGCCGCATCCAGAACATTAGCGTGATCACCGGAGTCTATAGCTCCGCCAGTATCTTCCGGAGTCTCGGTTTCAGGGACTATTATCTTGGCCATCAGCAAACCACCGGGAGCCGCCATAAAACTGGCTGCGATGAGATAACCAATATTCACCCCCAGACTTGCGTAACCGGCCAGCACAGATCCAGCAACTGAGGCCAACCCCCCCGTCATCACAGCGAACAGCTCAGAGCGAGTCATTGTGGGAATATAAGGCCGTATCAGCAGCGGCGCTTCAGTTTGCCCAACAAAAATATTACCTGTTGCAGAGATAGATTCTGTACGGCTGGTACCCAGGAATTTCTGAAGACCACCACCAAGAAATTTCACAACGGCCTGCATGATCCCAAGATGGTAAAGCACAGAGATCAGAGCCGAAAAGAAGATGATCATCGGCAACACTTTGATCGCAAAGATAAAACCGACTTTAGAGGGATCAGCAAGACCACCAAAAAGGAAGTTGATACCATCATTCGCCTTGCCCATCACCTCTTCTACGCCAGAAGACAGGCTACTTAACACCTCTTGTCCAAAAGGAACGGCAAGAACAAAACCTGCGAAAATCACCTGTATAAGCAGGGCACCACCTACCGTTCGCCAGTTGATCGATCGCTTACTATCAGAGAACAACCATGCAATAAACAGAAGAACAAAGATTCCGAAAAGACTGTTAAGAATATTCATGACAAGTATCAGAGCATCCATCAAAAACAGGATTTGTCCCTGTAGGGGACTCCCTCGGACGAGTCGAAACAGGAACCGAAAATAAATATAGGCATAGTTCTGGAAGAGTGTTAGGCCCTGTTGGAAGAGAAAGGCTCGCTGAAACAGAAAGGCCGGTATGTGCTACCTATCATGGCGCTGAACTGTGTATGAGTCCTGCTGGCGTATCGGGCTCAGGAAAAAAGACCGACAAGCGTAAGCGTCAGGCAAACCCCATCTACCTCAAGTCATAGTTCTCCCGGATACTCAAGCCTCCCATTGACTTCGGAGGCACCATGTCCAGCAAACGTGATTTCTGGTTCCGGCACATTGAAGCCTGGCACAAAAGCCGCCTGGCTCAGGTTGAATACGCCCGTAAACACGATTTATCCATCAAATCCTTTGGCTACTACCGGCGGCGCTATTTCCAGGAGTTGGAAAACCCTTCACCCCAGCCCTCAAAGACAAACCTGCTGCCCGTTACCATCCTGCCTGAGGAGAAAAGGGAAGCCGGGGCGACAACCACAGAGACTAATAATCCAGGCATTACCGTAACCAGCCCCGGAGGTTTTCGCATTGAACTGACGGCCGGGTTTGATCCGCAAGCACTGAAACAGGTACTCAAGATTCTGGAGGTCGCGTGATTGCAACCTCTTCTTCCCTTCGCGTCTACCTGGCTCCCGGGGCCACGGATATGCGTAAGTCTATTGACGGACTGGCCCTGATTGTCAGCGAGGTTCTGGTGCTCAACCCGTTTTCAGAAAGCTTGTTTGTGTTTTCCAATCGGGGGCGTAATAAGCTCAAGATTCTACACTGGCAAACCAACGGGTTCTGGTTGTACTACCGCCGTCTTGAGAAAGGCCGTTTTCACTGGCCTCGTCAGGGGGATTCGGAACAGGCTATTTCCCTGACGCAGCGTGAGCTGAACTGGCTTCTTGATGGTTTGCCCATCGAGCAAAAGAAAGCCCATCAGCCTTTATCGTATCAATCCATGATCTGAATGCTGTTGCCATGACCTGTTGCAAAACAAATCACTGGCCGGGTGTTCGATAATAACCGGCATGACTACGACAACCACGCCCAATGCCGACACTCTCGAAACCCTGCAGCTGGAAAACCTTCAGCTCCGGGAAAAACTGGCGTGGTATGAAGAGCAGTTTCGCCTCTACAAGCAGAAACAATTTGCAGCCAGCAGTGAACGCTTCGACGACCAGGGGCACCTGTTTAATGAAGCGGAAGAGCTGGCAGAGGAGCCCGTATCTCAGGAGCCGGACACTCAAAAGGTACCGGCCCATGAGCGCAAGAAGCCCGTCAGAAAACCCTTGCCTGAAGACCTGCCGCGAGACGTGGTTGTTCTCGATATTGCCGACGCTGAAAAAACATGCACTTGTTGTGGCAAGCCGCTGAAGGCGTTTGGTCATGAAAGCAGCTGCAAGCTGGATATTGTTCCTGCCCAGGTCAAAGTGATTGAGTTCCAGCGCAAGAAATACGCCTGCGAAGACGAATGCTGTGTCAAAACCGCCCCCGCCCCCAGGATGCC
>NZ_SMME01000047.1 GCF_009711465.1 Parendozoicomonas verongulae
TGTTGACAGATTCCATATTTTTAAAGATCAGGTACCCTCCAAAGATGGAGGAAATACCAGAAATCGTCAGAAACGATTTCGATGGCTTTTCAATAAAAAAACCAAAATTCAACACATCAAAACTTCAACGATGCATTCAATTTTGGCTTCTCTGCTCTCTTGAAGAGCTAAGCGTCTCACGACGAGAAAAGTGGTGGAGCCTAGCGGGATCGAACCGCTGACCTC
>NZ_SMME01000468.1 GCF_009711465.1 Parendozoicomonas verongulae
AGCAAAAGATATTCGGGCATCCGGCCGTACATGTTGTTACTTTCTGTGATGAAACACAGATTTCCGAGTGGGTGCAAACACAGGGAGCATCCCCTCTGATCATCCGAGTAACTGACCAGACCCACCTTGGACAACTGTTCGACGATCTCCACATCCAGTCAGAGCGTACCCCGCACTTTGGCCGGCATGTCACACAGCTCCAGCAGGCCCTTCAGCAAGGAAGGGAGGTGGTGATTCTTGGTCTTGAGAAAAATCCCGGGCTCCAACAGGCGCTGGAATCGCTTTGCTGTAATCCTCCCTCGGTTATGGTCAATGGCTCACTACTTAACTATCCAAAAGCCCGCCTCTGCCTGCTATGGCCAGAATCGAAACACTGTACCTCCCTGCCATGGAAAGAGGCTATTCAGTCAGCAGACCCGTTGCCTGAAGCCGATATATGGCGTTCAGCAGCCAGCCGGCATGGTATAGACCGCGACCAGATCCCCAAAACAGTGCTGAATAAAATCTATGAGATTTATGGCAATATCCCAAACGGCATCACTCAAACAATAAGGTCATTACCCGCTCTGACTCATGGGGGATTGGATAACCTGATTATCGCCGCCCAGCAGGCCCAGTCCCATGAGGGTTCCGATGCACTGAAGCCCAGGCACTGGCGCAAAGCAATTAACAGCGTACTCACCCATTGCACCCGCCAGCATCCGTCCGTCCGTGATTTTATGAAAGTGGCCTGTGAAAAGCTGCTCCCGGATCAGGACAATCAAGAGTGGGTTGACCCGGATCAGCTGGCGCAATATCTGCGTCCCTTGAAAAAGATAGACAAGGAATATATTCAAACAAACTTCTGGCATCTGGCCCGGGCCTGTGGGCCGGGTGTTTTTAAAACGTTGAAGCTGGATTTCACGCGTCCGAACCTGTGGGGTGAAAAACCTGGCGCGACGGATGTTCTGTGTGCACTACTGGTGTGCCATGCTCCC
>NZ_SMME01000594.1:0-284 GCF_009711465.1 Parendozoicomonas verongulae
GCCCCTGCGGCGCCACCTTCGCTTCGGCCAATCTGCTAACATACCACCGCCGGGGCAGCAGCGATGCTCGGTGTAAGGGGAAGCAGAACACCACCTGTCCCTGCGGCACCACATTCGCTTCGGTCAACCTGCTTAACTCTCACCGCCGGTGCAGTAGCGGTGCCCCGTGCAAAGGGAAGCGCAACACCTCCTGCCTCTGCGGCGCTACCTTTGATTCGGCCACCCTGCTTTACTCTCACCGCCGGTGCAGCAGTGATGCTCGGTGTAAGGGGAAACAGAACACC
>NZ_SMME01000594.1:294-927 GCF_009711465.1 Parendozoicomonas verongulae
CGCTACATTCACTTCAGTCAGCCTGCTTAGCACTCACCGCCGAGGCAGCAGCGACGCCTTTTGCAAGGGAAATCAAAAAACTACCTGCCTCTGCGGCACTACCTTCGATACGGTCAGGTTGCTTAATTCTCACCGCCGGTGCAGTCAAGACGCCCGGTGCAAGGGGAAGCGGAACACCACCTGTCCCTGTGGTATTACCTTCGATACGGTCAGCCGGTTTAACTCTCACCGTCAGGGCAGCCGCGACACTCTGTGCAAAGGGAAGATGAACATCACTTGCCCCTGCGGCCTTACCTTCGATACGGTCAACCAGCTTTCTTCTCACTGCAGGGGCAGCCAAGACGTCCAGTGCAAGGGGAAGCGGAACACTACCTGTCCCTGTGGTACCACCTTCGGTTCAGTTAACTTGCTTTACTATCACCGCCAGACCAGCAGCAACGCCCGATGCAAGGAGAAGCGGGTCAAAAGGAAATAAGGCGGGACTTAAAAAGAACTGCTATGACTTCAACTGCTCAGACCATGGAAACTGTGTGATACACGAGAGGTGACGAGTACCTGTACTTTCATGCCTGGGTTGAGTCGGAGGTTATGCTCGTTGCAAAAGCTGGCAAATGCCTCATATCTTTGGCTTAT
>NZ_SMME01000594.1:1111-1437 GCF_009711465.1 Parendozoicomonas verongulae
AACTGTTGCTCTCGCTATTGCTGCTGATGCGATTACAGATAAACCGGTGAGTAGCTGCACGCTTGTTTTGCCATCAGATGACGGGGAGACAGATATCATCTCAACAGGCCGTATCCGCACGTCATCGCCCACCGTTCAGCCTTTGGACGACACATTTTGTGTGCCGTATCCAGAAAATACTCTGCTCTGCCAAGGGATTGGGAGTCAATCCAGAATCAGGCTGCCATGTCAGAACAATGACCCCTTTGGGCTGATAGTTGAAGGCTCTACCTGCTCCGCAATTCCCAGTAAAGTTGATTCCCCGTCAGCGACAGATGACGTGATAA
>NZ_SMME01000594.1:1447-1769 GCF_009711465.1 Parendozoicomonas verongulae
CACTGCATCAACAGCTCCAGATGATTTGGACTACGATAGCTCTACACCAGAAGTAGAAGTATTGAGTCAAAATGAGAAGGGGAAAGTACGTCGAAGAAAGCGGAACACCACCTGCCCCTGCGGTGCCACTTTCGAGACAGTCAGCCTGCTTAGATCCCACAGCCGGATCAGTAGCGACGCCCAGTGCAAGGGGAAGCAGAACACCATCTGCCCATGCGGCGCTACCTTCGATACGGTTAACCAGCTTAAATCCCACCGCCAGAGCAGCAGGGATACCCGGTGTAAGGGGAGTATGAACACTACCTGCCCATGCGGCGCCAGC
>NZ_SMME01000720.1 GCF_009711465.1 Parendozoicomonas verongulae
GTGCTTCCAGTCTGCAGTTAGTGCATTATGACGAGCTGATTCTTCTCTCGACAGGGACAGATTATGTCTATCAAAGTGGGTATCAATGGTTTTGGCCGTATTGGTCGACTGGTTATGCGTGCAGCTTTCGACTGGCCCGCTTTTCAGAATAAAGAGTTTGAATTTGTACAGATCAACGATGTAGCGGGCGATGCTGCAACTCTGGCCCACCTGCTGGAGTTTGATTCTGTGCAGGGCATCTGGAAGCACAATCAGGTTTCCTCCACCGACAATGGAATTGTTGTGGATGGTCAAACTCTTCGCTGCACTCAGGAACGTGATATTGATGCCGTAGACTGGTCGGGCTGCGACTTAGTGATTGAGTGCACCGGCGTGCACAAAACCCGTGAGCATCTGGACAAGTATCTGGCTCAGGGGGTTAAGCGGGTTGTGGTGTCGGCCCCTGTGAAAGACGACTCAGTACAGAATATCGTGGTGGGCGTGAACGATAACCTTTATGACCCTGAGAAGCATCGCATTGTGACGGCGGCTTCCTGCACCACGAACTGCCTGGCACCTGTCGTAAAAGTGATTCAGGAGAAGTTAGGTATTGAGCGTGGCTCTATGACTACGGTTCACGACATTACTAACACTCAGACAATCCTTGATGCGCCCCACAAAGATCTGCGCCGTGCCCGTGCCTGCGGTATGAGCCTGATTCCTACGACTACGGGTTCTGCCAAGGCGATCACTCAGATTTTCCCTGAGCTGACGGGCAAACTGAATGGCCATGCTATTCGTGTGCCCCTGGCGAACGCTTCTCTTACCGATATGGTGTTTGATGTGGCTCGGGATACCTCCATTGAGGAGGTGAATACTCTGCTGAAAGAGGCTGCTGAGAATGAGCTGAAAGGTATTCTGGGCTTTGAGGCACGCCCTCTGGTGTCTATTGATTACCGTGGTGATCGTCGTTCATCTATCGTTGATGGGCTGTCCACCATGGTTGTTGACAATCGTATGGTGAAGATTTACGCCTGGTATGACAATGAGATGGGCTACGCGTGTCGTACGGCGGAGCTGGCTCTTAAGGTTGGCCGTAGTTAGAGCCTGCTGGATTAATACAATAAGTGCAATCGGTCAGGATTCGGGTTTATCTTTCCGCTCCACCAGACCATCCCTGGTCTGAGTCGCTCGCAGGCCATCCATGGCCTTTGAAAGACAAACCCGAACCCTGACCTCCAAAACATCGTCATCCTATGCTTTAACTTTCTAACGTGTATGAATAAACACAATAAAATCCTATTTCCGCTCTCTGGTTTGGATCGATCTGTTCGCCAGTACCTGCTGATTACTTTCAATTACTGGAACTTCACCATCACCGATGGCGCGCTGCGTATGTTGGTGGTTCTCCATTTCCATCAGCTTGGTTATACCCCGCTGGAAGTAGCAGCGCTGTTTCTGTTTTACGAGTTTTTTGGTGTGGTGACTAACCTCACCGGCGGCTGGCTGGGGGCAAGGCTGGGGTTAAACCGTACAATGAATATCGGCCTCGGGATGCAGATTGTGGCGCTGGGTATGCTGACGGCTCCCG
Organism: Parendozoicomonas verongulae; assembly: GCF_009711465.1. Taxonomy (GTDB): domain Bacteria; phylum Pseudomonadota; class Gammaproteobacteria; order Pseudomonadales; family Endozoicomonadaceae; genus Sansalvadorimonas; species Sansalvadorimonas verongulae. Next base: position 1,571 of record NZ_SMME01000720.1, read on the forward strand.
CTTCCCTGCTCTCTGTGCCCTGGGTGATGGCGGCGCAGGCTTTGTCGGGTATCGCCAAAGACCTGAACAAAATGAGCGCCAAGAGTTCCATCAAAATGCTGGTGAAAGATGGCGGTCAGGGCAAGCTTTATCAGTGGATTGCGGTGCTGACCGGTTCCAAGAACGCTCTGAAAGGTCTGGGGTTCTTTGTCGGCGGTTTATTACTGGCACTTGTGGGCTTCCAGTTCGCGATGGTAATTATGGCTCTGGTGCTGGCCGCTGTGTTGACACTGAGTTTGGGAATGCTGGATCAGGACATCGGCAAAGCAAAGGCGAAAGCCAAGTTTACTGAGATATTTTCAAAGAGTGGCCCTATTAATATTCTCTCCGCTGCCCGTATGTTTCTGTTTGGGGCTCGGGATATCTGGTTTGTTATCGCCCTGCCGATTTATCTTGGTTCCACCTTTGGCTGGAGCAGTGAACAGGTCGGTGGCTTTCTCGCCTTATGGGTGATTGGTTACGGCTTTGTTCAGGGTATTGCGCCGAAGATTACTGGTCAGAACAGCGATGGTCGCTCGGCTATGATTTGGGCTGCCGGGCTTGCTGTTATTACGGCGGTAGTCGCCTATGGCGTACAGTCGGGCTGGAACCCTCAGTTTGTGATTGTTGCTGGCTTACTGCTGTTTGGCGCTGTGTTTGCCATTAACTCTTCCCTGCACTCTTATCTGATTGTCGCTTATGCGCGGGAAGATGGTGTATCCATGGATGTAGGTTTTTACTACATGGCTAATGCCATGGGGCGCCTGATTGGCACAGTGCTTTCCGGGTGGCTGTTTCAGATGTCCGGGCTGGTGTTTTGTCTTTGGGTTTCGGCAGGGTTTGTTGCGGCTGCGGCTTTGATTTCTGTTAAGTTGCCACAGCAAAAGGCCAGTACTGAGCAGTAACAAAAGTCTTCTGGCAAATCAGGGAACCTCCACTTTAATGTAGTATCCATAGTAGTACTACATTAAAATGAGTAAATGGCAAAAGCTGCTGGATAAACTCCGCCACAATCCATGTGATGTTCGATTCGATGATCTGGAGAAGATCTGTGATCAGTACTTTGGTTCACCCAGACAATTGGGCAGCAGTCACAGGGTCTACAAAACCCCATGGAAGGGAGATCCTCGGATAAATATCCAGAAAAGCAAGAATGGAAAGGCTAAGAACTATCAGGTTTCTCAGGTGCTGGAAGCCATAAATAAACTGGAGGCAATGAATCATGGTTAATCATGAGCATTATACCTATCGAGTCACCTGGTCTGCTGAGGATAAGGAATTTGTAGGCCTGTGTGCAGAGTTTCCCAGTCTCTCCTGGCTGGCAGAGACTCGATCAGAAGCAATGGACGGTATTGTCAGCGTGGTTGGTGATGCTGTCGCAGAGATGCACTCAGCCGGTGAAGTTGTACCTGAACCAATATCTGAACGTAAGTTTTCAGGCCAGTTTGTACTGCGAATTTTACCGGATCTTCACCGGAAACTTGTTTTGGAAGCAACAGAGCAAGGGGTCAGTCTAAACAGATATATTGCCGCCCGCCTCGCCTGAACAACCATACAAAAACGCCCCACAAAAGCGGGGCGTTTCCATCTAACCAGCGATTAACCAGCCAGAACAGTCTGCAGCCAGGGCCACGCCTGTTTCTTGCGACTCAGGGTGTTTTCCATCACCAGCATGTTGTCTTCTTTGGCGTGCTCTGCCAGACGAGTACTCCACTCCCCCTGGAACAGCAGCTGAGTTGTGGACGTGGTGATGTTGGTAACCATCAGTGCAGCCAGCTTCAGGCCATCGTTTTCACAGCGGGCTTTCAGTTCAGCCTGCAGCTCGGCGAGCTTGTCGTTGGTTTGCTCGAAGTTGGCGATTTCAATCTGACCAACAACAACCGCTTCTTCCTCGAAAGGGTATTTCTTCAGGTCGCGATCAACCAGGCTGGCGATGCTCAGACCTTCCAGGTTGGTTTTTACGCGCATCAGCTGGTCGCAGAACTCTTCCAGATTGATACCGGCGATTTCGGCCAGTGCTTCAGCAGCACCCTTGTCCTTCTGAGTGCAGGTCGGGGAGCGAAAAGCGACAGTGTCACTGCAAATTGCCCCCAGCATCAGAACCGCCTGGGAACGGGAGATTTCAACGTTTTCCAGCTTGTGCAGGTTGTACAGGATGGTGCAGGAGCAGCCTACAGGCCAGATCCAGGCTTCCAGTGGGTTCTTGGTGGTCACATCACCCAGACGATGGTGATCCACGATGCCCACAATTTCCGCCTCTTCAATACCGGCAGGTGCCTGGGACAGATCAGTGAAATCCACCAGCCATACTTTCTGGCCAGCCACTGTGTCGTAAATAGCTGGAGCCTGAACGCCAGCCTGATCAAGAATAAAGGCAGTTTCGCCAGTCACTTCGCCCTGAGCCAGAGCTACAGTGTCCTCACCACGGGCAGCTTTCAGCCACTCGGCCGCTACCAGTGCAGAACAGATACTATCGGAATCGGGATTGGTATGACCAATAACCTGGATCATTACGTCCTCTTATACAACACAGCTAAGAATAATCCGTCAGACTACAACAACAGTCAGCAGGAACGAATCAGGGTTAACCGGTTAACCAATAATTTATCAGTGCTATGCAACGACCAAGGGAGTGTTTTTGCTGATGTCTGGAGATTTGAAAGGCGCGCTGTTGTGCCCTATGGGATATGTTTTGAAGGTTTTCCAGAACCTGAGGTAAAACCAGCCCTAATTCTGAAGGATGCGCGAACCGTGAACAGTTCGTTTTCCGGCATCGATGCGCCAGCAACTGCTGCTCCAGGTGCAAAGGCAGATGAATCTGGGGCGTGCCAGCCATCAGGCATTCCGCAGTCAGCTGATGACCTCCGTGACTTACAACCAACTGAGCTTCCCGTAGGGCCAAGCCTGTGTTCAGGGGTTTGTGCAACAGTTTTACGTACGGCCTGTTAGCGTACTTTTCCACCAGAGCAAAAGGCACGTCCGGAATGCAGGCCAGTACAGGAAGACCCGTTTGCTCCAGCACTTCAAGCTGCGCGGCTAAATACTCCCGAGGTTTTAAGTAAACAAAAATTTTAGGGCCATAGACCGGAGGCCAAACCGGCTTCTGGTGTTCAAACTGTACGGACTCAGGAAAAAGAACACCGCCGTAGTTGACTTGCGGGCGGGAACCGAGATGATCCAGCTCTCTCAGTGTCATTAAAAATGTTTCGTTAACACGGTAGATATCAGCCAGTTCCTTCATCGGGCTGATACCCTGAGCTTCTAAAGCCTCATTACAGTCGCTCAACACATGGGCTTCGTCGTTTTCTATCACACTTCGGGGCAGTGCATTGTGGAGCGTGGGAAGTGGATAGGTTGGCAGCGGGCAGGTAAACCCATCGCCAAAATTAATTCTGGGAATCGCCATATCGCGGGAAACCATCAATGCTGTAGGGCTGTGGTCGGCAATCAGCATATCCGGCTTCAGCTCACAGAGAAGGCGGTGCCAGTTGCTCACCAGCCTGCCCAGAACCTCTGAGTCGCCATATCCCACGTTAAACAGCACATGGACGTAAGCGGGTGTCTGTTCCAGAGAGTTTGGCAGATGACCATTGTAGAACGGAGCCTGTACATAGCCGACACGACCAAACTGCTGAAACAGTGGCGAAAAAACTTCACGGGCAGGTTCAAGGTGGCGGGCTATCAGTGTGATCTGATGCCCTGCAGCCAGCAGCTCTCCGGCTAATGTTTTCAGGCGGGAAAGGTGTCCGAACCCACCTCCCAATTCCCAGGCAAGGGCAATGTGAGCCATATATCATTTTGAATTTGTTATGAGTCTTATTTATGGCACAGGGGGACTTATACACTCAAGCATTGATGCAAAACAACGTGAAGGCCGTACAGTTTCATAATAATCAGGGCAGGCTGATGAATAAGAACAGGACTGAACCATGCTCAATACAACAACTGCAGAAAAACTTGAGGTTTCATACAGACTCTCTGGTCGAGAGGCTATTCAGCCAGCCATCGTACATCTTGGTTTAGGCGCATTTCACCGTGGTCATCTGGCGCTGATTAGCGATGAATTTATGGCTGTGTCCGGTCAGCGAAACTGGGGTATCACATCCGCCAACATTCTGGGGGACAAAACTCTGGTAGAAAACCTTCAGGCTCAAGACAACCTGTACACCGTAACAGAGATTCACCCGGACGGGCACCGGGAATGCAAGCTGGTCAGCTCTATCGTGAATTCCCTCCATGCAGAAGACGACCGCCTTCCATTGATTGAGAAGATGAGCGAGGAAGACACCCGCATTGTTACGCTGACCATCACCGAAAAAGGCTATTGCACGAATATGGCCACAGGTGAGCTGCTGCTGGATCACCCGCTGATCGTCCACGATCTGGCCAACCCGGAGCATCCTAAAACTGCTATCGGTATTCTTGTAGCTGCACTGGCTGCACGACGGGCAGCAGGTATCAAGCCTTTCACAGTCCTGAGCTGTGACAATATTCCCGATAACGGCAAGCGCACCCGCAATGCGGTTTTGCTGTTTGCTACTGCTGTAAATGATGACCTGGCCCATTGGATCGATGAGCAGTGCACCTTCCCCAGCGCCGTTGTGGATCGCATTGTTCCTGCAACCACTCAGGAAGACCTGCAGATGGTGAAGAATAAGTTGGGCGTTGAAGATAAAGCTGCTGTCGTATGTGAGGGCTTCCGCCAGTGGATTATCGAAGACAACTTTGTGATGGGTCGCCCAGACTGGGATGATGTTCCCGGGGTAACCTTTGTAGAGGATGTTCGCCCCTACAAAGAGATGAAGCTGCGCATGCACAACGGTGCACATTCGTTCCTTGCTTACTTTGGCAGCCTTGGTCATCACACCACCATCAGTGAGGCGGTATCCGACCCTGAGCTTCGCAAAGCTACCCAGAAGCTGATGAAATGCGCAGCAGAGACTCTGGATGTTCCCGCCTATCAGAATTTGCAGGCTTATTCTGAACAGCTACTGCAGAGGTTTGCAAATACCGAGCTGGCTCACAAAACCAGCCAGATTGCGATGGACGGTTCCCAGAAAATCACCCAGCGCTGGTTGGAAACCATTTGCTGGCATCTGGATCACAACTCCAGCTACGCTCCTCTGGCACTGGGGCTGGCGGCCTGGATGAAGTACGTGTCTGATCCTGACACGGTTATTGAAGACCCGATGGCAGCAGAGCTTAAGCTGACCGCCGAGACCTACCCCAATAATCTGGAAGCGCGCACAAAAGCCTTCTTCAAGCTGCATTCCATCTTTGGAGATTACCTTCCCATAGATGAACGTTTTGTGCGGGAAGTAACTATCGCTTGTCGTATATTGGAACGACGGGGTGTGCAGGGTGCTCTGCACTACATGAACGAAAACTTCTAACTTTGCGCTTTAACAACGCACACCCGACACTCTTCACCTATAACTGAAGCCCCCAGTCATAGGTGGAGATGTGCATATTCCCAATGGTAAACGCCAACGTCACAAGGCTACGTTGTTATCTTCTTTGTTCTTTTTA
>NZ_SMME01000105.1 GCF_009711465.1 Parendozoicomonas verongulae
CTTGAACTATCACCCAAAAGAAACGAGTGTTTAAATTCATTTGTTGCATTCTCAGAAACGCCCTTAAGAAACGTTCCTATTCCGCCTTGTGGAATTGTTGCTACTACATGTAGAATATTCACCTCTCCCCCTTAATTGCAGAAGTAAGCACATCAAAGCTTTTACAAAGATTACCGCTAGAAAACTCTTTTTTTTCTGACAACAGCAACTTACTCAAAATAGTCGGCACATCATCAATGGAGTCAACCATAACAACATT
>NZ_SMME01000182.1 GCF_009711465.1 Parendozoicomonas verongulae
CTGGCCAGTTCTTCCTCATCGACGCTGGCCTGGTAAAACTGGACATTGTCTGGCAGATAACAGGTCTGGCCATTACTCTCGTACTGCTTTCGCTCCTGCAGCGAGGTTATTTGCTGCTGAAACGTAAGATCGGACCAGTCCGCACCCTTGATTATAATGGCCTGATCCGGCAGTGCCGTTGCCAGCGCCCCTTGAACATGGCGTATCCTGCCCTCCTTATCCACACCTGGCCCGCCAAAGAGGAGGCGTCGCCAGTCATGCTGCCTATGACAATTGACTATCAGGGGAGGCACTGTCGTGTGCATGGATTCAGTAAATTCTGCCAGCGATGTGCC
>NZ_SMME01000251.1 GCF_009711465.1 Parendozoicomonas verongulae
TGCGTCCAGAGCGTCCGTCCGGGTGGTGGATCTCTCGGCTGTCGACCTGTCAGATGGCGAGCTCGTTTCCGCCTTGGTCGATGGCGAGAGCTTCCATATTGCTGTGCGAAAACGGGATCCGGAATCAGAAGTCGCCCAGGTCCAGCTCTATCAGCTTGATGAGGCCGGTACAGTCGCTGAAGGTATGGTGATTATGGAGGCGGGAAATCGGGATCAGCCCTATCAGCTTCACATGAATCAGGGAAAGCCGGTTCTGTTCAGAGTGCCTTCGGAGGGTTCAGCTATCGGCAACCTTGCGTGCCAGGACTCTTCTGGCGAGGAACTGGGACATCAAAGATTCAGAAGAGAGGTGCCGGACGCATCTCAGAATGTATCCACGCACGATTTCGGCCCTGGCATCCATGTCAGCTGCGTTTCAGG
>NZ_SMME01000363.1 GCF_009711465.1 Parendozoicomonas verongulae
TTCATGTCCATGGGGCCTCGCACGACCCCGTAGGCTGTATCCGGGTCGATGCTGTCTCCCCGTGGGTTGATCGCATCGTCCTCGTAGGCTTGGGTGCCGACCCGCTTTTGTCCGCTGGCCGCATAGTTGAACGTGGACTTATGGTTGTGCGCCCACGACAGGAACTGGCTGGTGGAGTCCACTTGGTCATCATGGGGCGCAAGGGGGAAGATGGTGAGCTCCAGCTCATAATCGAGCAGCCACGGTGCCACCTCCGGGAGATAAACCATTCCCGCTTCAAAGAGGCTGGATACGGCAATGAGGCGGTCGACCTTGTTAACGCCCTTGGGATCGATAGCGATAACCGGGCAGACGATCTTGCGTCCGTTGTGCTCAACACCTGCTCGCAGCTCCTGTATCAGTGATTGCCCACTGCCTTTGTCTTCCACCAGTACCGCCTGCGGGTTCCACGCGCTGTACTGGCTCATCACCGCTCGCTTGAGAGCGGGGTAATCCATCCGTTCCCTGAACACATCCAGCAGATACCAGCCGTGCCGGGTTTCGCCCCAAGTGGTGCAGACCGTCGGATCGTTCACCTGTTCTGGTTTATAGGCCGTGTCCCAGCTCTGGACTACACGCAAAAATTCCGAGGGCAGCTGGTT
>NZ_SMME01000017.1 GCF_009711465.1 Parendozoicomonas verongulae
AGACACTGGTCACTTTGTTGTGTCTGCTCATTACCAGGGCAGAGCCTACCCAATCCCCGTTCCGGTAGAATTTCAGGGGAGAGAAGCTGCTCTCCAAAGTTATTGCAGAGGCTGCCTGAAAGCTGCCGGGGTTCTCACAGTTGCAGAGCAGGGGCTTTCTTCTGATCCTGTGCACCATATCTTCGGGCAGCGTATTGATTCGCTGGTG
>NZ_SMME01000507.1 GCF_009711465.1 Parendozoicomonas verongulae
TGGACCTCTTCGTTAATCGCAATTACCTGCTGACCCGTGCGGCAGATATTGAACGTTACCTCCCGCCATCCGATGGTGATTTTGCCTACCTGCAAAACTTCTCGGTCACAGCTTCGGGTAATACTGCTTCCAGCGGAACCAGCCGTACGGATTATACGGTCGGTGGTGTCAGTCTTTTATCCTGGCGGGAAAACAGCATCTATGGCAGCTGGGATTACACCAAAGACCAGAACCTGATCGTCGACCGGTTGTATGCTCAACGGGAATTCGAAGGCGTTGCCTGGCAGGGGGGCATGATCTCAAGCCGTGGCTTCGGGTTGAATTTTACCTCGGATCAAACCTTGCTGGGGGGGCGTGTAGCAACATCTGATAGCACCCGTCTGGATACGCAATTTACTGGTGGCACACCCCTTGACGTGTTTCTGCCCACCCGTGGACGTGTAGAACTGCGCCGGGATGGAAAGCTGTTAGCCTCCCAGTTCTTTGAGGCAGGCAATCAGGCGCTGAATACATCTTCCCTGCCGGACGGTGCTTACAATCTGGATATCCGCATTATTGATGATCTCGGTGTTGAGGTGAGCCGTGAAACGCGCTTCTTTGCTAAACAGAATCGTCTGCCTGCTCCCGGTGAGTGGACCTGGTTTATGGAAGCGGGGGATGTGCTTAACCGTGTCGCCAATGCGACACTGCCTGAAACCACAGGGCAAATACTTGGGCGTGGTGGGGTTGGTCGCAGGCTGGGGGATACCTGGTCCGGGACGCTGGCTTTTGCCGCTGATAATGATGAATCCCTGATTGAAGCCGGGCTGTTTCATGTGGGCAGCTTTTGGGATATATCCCCCTACGGGATGGTGGATAATGCTGGTAACCACGGTGCCGGAATGGGACTGCGCACCCAGATTGGGGTTGTGTCTCTCAACAATAATTATCGCCGGCTCTGGAAGCGAAACAGGGCGCCAGCTGATTCTGTGAGTGCGGTTACCAGTACCTCCGCCAGCACCTATGACAACAAATTACTGGGTGACAGTTTTGAACAGATTAACAGTTCCATAAGCCTGCCCCTTTCTCTTGATGATACCAGCCTTGGCAGTGTGAGTTACCGGTATAACTCTAACAGGCAACAAA
>NZ_SMME01000191.1 GCF_009711465.1 Parendozoicomonas verongulae
CTTTGTCTGTGACCAGTGCAACAAATCTTTTACCCAATCCGGTGCACTCACTGACCACAAGCGCATACACACAGGAGACAGACCCTACATCTGTGATCAGGATGGGTGCAACCAGTCCTTCCATCAATCCAGTCATCTCGCCAGACACAGACGCACTCAGCACAATAGGAAAGATGAATGTCATGAAAACACAACAGGCCCTAGAGGCTGCCAGAGATGATGCTATCTTCTTTGTTCTTTTATGCGGGAGGAAGGAAATGGTTTTAAAGCTGAACTTTGTTGTCACCGCTCTCTGCATAGTGGTCGGCCTGTCTGCAACTGCTACCTATGCATCAGAAGACAAGAGCA
>NZ_SMME01000106.1 GCF_009711465.1 Parendozoicomonas verongulae
ACCGTGGCGCCGGTCGGTGTCAAGTGATTCATCTCACTAACTCGTTTAAAATCAATGAATTAGGAATCTCTCAACGGTGTTGTCTTTGGTGTTTGCCGAGGACAACGAGGAGCGCATTCTACTCTCTTTGCTGATCTTGTCAATCGACAATTTCAGCAGCGAGGATTCAAGTGAAACCAGAATCGATGTGCTTACACTAATAAGCAAAAACCCCAGCCGAATGAACGACTGGGGTTTTCTAATTGAAGCCTGGCGATGA
>NZ_SMME01000686.1:0-665 GCF_009711465.1 Parendozoicomonas verongulae
AAAAAACCATATATCTATACTGTAACGCCCGCCATGGCTCCAATCATGTTTCACGGCAGAGAAAGTGGCCCGGGTTTTGAAGTAGCTGCCAGGAGGATAATTCGCTGGGGAGTCAATATCTCCGTAAGTTATCTCTGAATACTGATGTCCCAGATATTCGCTGCTTGTTGAAACAGAAATATCGCCCATGAACTGTATTCGATATTTGTGACTATCAACTTCAAGGTATTCTACCCCGGCAGCTTCACTATAAACGGGGGGAGATTCTGGCTGTCCGTCATACTCCTCCTCATCCACTAGTCGGGTGTATTTTTTTTTGAACTTGCCTTCACTGCTGCTGTAAGCAAAAGAACACAAGGCTGCAATCAGCAGGAAAAATAATACGGTTTGAAACATCAACCTTTGTCGTATGTTTTCACTGTGAGGCAGTATCGAAGGAGACATAACTCAGATACCATCATGTAGGGTGGCTCAGCAGTATAGTTACTGATCCTTCTGAACCTCACTCAAGGCTCTGTTTTTCCTGATAGCCCTGATGGTAAGGGAGTCGGAAAATGAAGATCCTGAAACGCCTGAAGTATTTTGGGCATACTTTGCGCTGCTGCACCTGCCGGTTCCGAAAATTTTGTATAGCTTCTTGAGTGTCTACTCTGTGATTTCGATGG
>NZ_SMME01000686.1:675-4377 GCF_009711465.1 Parendozoicomonas verongulae
ATTGCCTGAGTGATAGAAGGTTTCAGTATGCTCCCCATAGACTTCCAGTTTCCCTGCCCATTTGCCAAAACGTGCAATTTTATGCTGCTGATGCTCTGGGTCAATCCAGTACACAGAGATATCGTGATTTGCAAGGAACTCATAGAGGGCTCTTGAAGATATACCCCGCATTGATTTTGTTATCCGCTCTCTCTGCGATCCGGAAGCCGTTACCACTGTTTCTGAGGTGGCCTTCTCAAGGGAGGCTTTGAGTGATCTGTATGAGAATATAGACTTCACTCTGGCAGCAATCTTGCCTCTCACCACATGTATTTCAAGCCTGATTATAATGTCATTAAACTGGATTCCAGGGGTCTGTATGGGGGAATGATTTCCGAGTTTCGCTTCGCCTTTTGGGTTGTAATTAGTGTCAAAATGACTTCGGGGGACAGAAAAAGAATATTGATGTCCATACTCACTTGTAACTGCATTATCTTGTTTGAGTAAAGTCTCCTGTGAAGTCGTGAGCCTTAGGGTGACCTGGTTAAACTGATCTGTGAATGTCCTCCAGTCATGGAATGATCCAAGCTCTAATATTTGCTTCGGTTGAGATGTTAGAAAAAACTTTTTTGCTATCGTTTTGTGTGTTTTGCTGAAGGGAGCCTCAAGGCTGAGAATTGAAGCAAAGCTATAAACTTTGATCTCTTCAGGCCTTATAGTCGATATATGGCAGGGTCCGGCTGTGGGAGGTTCGTGATCGTCAATTTTCAGAAGGTTATGGGGAACAGCCAATATCTTGCTTTGATAATGTTTTCCCGGGAGGCCATTTGGGAAAAGCCATATGTCTATAGTGTAACGTCCCTGATGGCTCCAATCATGACCTACGACAGAGAAAGTGACCCGAGTTTTAAAGTAACTGCCAGGAGGGAGATCCGCTGGGGAGCCAATATCTCCATACGTTATGTCTGAAAACTGATGACCCCGATATTCGCTGCTAGTTGAAACAGGAATATCGCCCATGAACTGTACTCGATATTTGTGACTATCAACTTCAAGGTACTCTGCTCCGGCAGCCTCACTATAAACCGGGAGAGGCTCTGGTTGTCTGTCATATCCTTCATGCTCCTCCTCATTCACTGATTGCGTGTATTTCGATCTGATTTCTCCTTCGCTGCTGCTGTAAGCAAGAGAATATAAGGCTGCAATCAGCAGGAAACATAGTAAGGTTTGAAACATCAACCTTTGTCGGATGTTCTCACTGTGAGGCAGTATCGAAGGGCACATAACTCAGATACTATCGTGTAGGCTGCAGCAGCAGTATAGTTACTGATTCCTGGCCTGAACTTCGGTCAAGGTTCTGTTTTTCCTGATGGTTCTAGATGGTGCCTCACGTACCAGCCGCGGGAACTGGCGTGTTGATCAGGCCCCGAAGGGCGCAATGATGAAAACCTCACGGCAAGGCAAGGCGGTGCCCAGCTTGTCGGCTATCTTCTGGCACAGTGCCGGTGACCGCAGCGCGGCAAAATAGGCTATGTCTGTATAGTCCAGATTGTTCAGGCCACTGGGTGAATGACAGGAGGCAAACATCAGCTTCATGTCCAGAAGCTCCTTGAAGTCGGGAGTGAAGCTGACTTGAAAATGGCCGTCATCGTTTGTCTGACTGCCAAAAAGGTCGGCAAACAGCTGACGCAATGCCGGCCGGTGTTGCCCGACAAAATCCAGATGTTCCTGCAAGCGGGGCAGGTCCTTGCCCACAAACTCCTGCGCAAACGCCTCGAGCCTGTCCGCTGCCAGCGGACGAAAGCCAGCCGCTTGCCAGCTGCGCCACAAACGCAGGGCCCAAAGTGCAGCCATGGCCGCCTCGCTGTCGGTGACACCGCTGTAGCGTTTGACATAACCGTTGCGATCTTCCCGGCGCGCCTTTGCGAGACGGCTCAGGCAGCGGACAAAAGAGCCTGACCCCTGTTCAAGATAATCGGTAACGGCTTGTCTGGCCGGGCATTCATGAATCAGCTGAAACAGAAACAGGTGGAGTGCCGGCTCAAGATGCAAGGACACAAGGCTGGCTGGCAGCTGGTCGAGCAAAAGAGAGCGCCAGCCGAGCCGCCGGTCACGACGACACAAGGTCGATCCGACCCGGGTGTCTGACTGATACTCAGGCGCCCCCAGCTCCTCCTGCTGCTGGACGTGCCACAGGTCATGGCAGGCAAGCCCCAGCGGGGCCATCATGAAACCGTCGGCATTGAGTGCATAGCGCGTCATCAGGCCGACAGGGTGTATGCCCAGATGACTCAACAGGCAGAAGTCGGCAATATCCAGTTCTTCAAAGGAAGGATACAGCAGCAGGTGTTGTGTCCCGAGATAGATATACAGACTGTCCCATAGCCGACACAGGCCATAGTGATCGAAGGGCTCGCTCCACTCACTGCCACCAGCCCGTTGGTGGCCGCCAGATACTTCGACCGCGACCTTGAGTGGGTCCAGTGTGGCAACCGGCAGCGCCTCGCCGGCCGCAGCCTGCTTGCCCTGCTCAAGGTGGCGGGACCAGCCTGTCACTCTATGGATGTGCTGCGCGAAGACTTTTGGCCTGGTAGCGGACAGAGGACCGAGCACCTGGCGGTCGGTCATGACTTCATACACACTCATGAGTGCCAGCGCCAGACAGACCGTACGCCTGTAGGGAGCACCGGCCGCCTTCAGCTCGCAAGCTCTCTCACGGGTCCAGGCCAGCGCCTGATGCTCCTTCGCTGTCAGACGCTCATCAAATTGCTTGCCGGCTCTTATGTGATCGATAAAACGGCACATATTGCGCAGCGTTGTCATAAGCGGCGGAAAACAGAACTCTTCTCCCCGCGCTTCCAGTTCAGACCGCCGGGCCTGCAAGCAGCTGAACTCTTCAAGATAGCCGGGTTCCTTGCAGTCCCTGGCCAGCCAGTCATCCTTTTCCAGCTGCCCGTCGGGCAGTGGCGTCCGGGGATCGGGCACCAATCCCTTCAACGGTGACTGCCCACTGGCGTAAAAATTGATGGTCAGCGGCTGGCCGAGCCCTGCCCTGACGGCAGCGGGATCTTCATTCACCAGTCGCGTATATTTCTTTCTGAATTTGCCTTCACTGCTGCTGTAAGCAAAAGAACACAAGGCTGCAATCAGCAGGAAAAATAGTAAGGTTTGAAATATCAACCTTTGTCGTATGTTTTCACTGTGAAGCAGTATCGAAGGAGACATAACTCAGATGCCATCGTGTAGGCTGGAGCAGCAGTATAGTAACTGCTCCTGGCCTGAAGCTCAGTCAAGGCTCTGTTTTTCCTGATGGTTCTGATGGTAAGGGAATCGGAAAATGGAGATCCTGAAACGCCTGAAGTACTTTTGGCATACTTTGCGCTGCTTCATCTTCCAGCTCTGGAAGTTTTGTATAGCCTCTTGGGTGTCTACTCTGTGATTTCGATGGAGAGATGACTATGGAAAAGGTGGCATGGTTTTCCCCTATCGCCTTCGTGAACTGCTGGAATGTCACGCTGCCTGAGTGATAGAGAGTGTCAGTATGCTCCCCATAGGCTTCCAGTTTCCCTGTCCACTTGGCAAAATGTGCAATTTTATGCCGCTGATGTTCTGGGTCAATCCAGTATATAGTGATATCGTGATCTGCAAGGTAATCACGGAAAGCCTTTGGACATATCCCCTGCATTGACTTTGTTATCCGCTCTCTCTGTGAGCTGGAAGTTG
>NZ_SMME01000460.1 GCF_009711465.1 Parendozoicomonas verongulae
AATAGTCATCTCTCAGAGCTATTTCTAAATTTTCTAAATGAAGCCGTTGAAACTACAAAAGCGCGAGAACCCGAGAGCAAAGGAGCCCACAAAGAGCAGGAACAGGATAGCAACCCCGTTAAAGCTTTAGTTGACGCTGCAAATAGCTTCCCTGACGAAACCATACCGGATATTGCAACTGATCCCCAAATATTTTCACTTTCCAAATCTGATGCCCCCGAAACCCTTCTTTCACCAGTCCCTCATACTGGCCTGATGAACGAGATTCACCTTCGTCTTAGTGGAAGCAAATGGTGGCTGAAGGATTCTATACATATTGGTACAGGAAATGATCTGCATACGTATGGTGATCTGTTTTCAGACTCAGGAGGAGAGCTCAGAGTTCTACGTTCACGACCTCCAAGGCCAAAGAGAGGTGAGTTCAGGCGTCTAATTAACCAGCTACAACAGGTAGGACACCTCTATGACTTTCAAACATTCAAGGCATCACTCCTAGAAATTGGAATAAACTATGTCGACGAAGAGACTGGTCAGATGAGGCGATGGACAACCTATAGACAGAACACCCTCCTCAGAGCAGAGCTTGCAAAATTCTCCCGAAACTTATTCCGTCTTTACAGACTTTTATCTATGTATTTGTCAATAGGTCTGCATGTTCCTGAGAAGTGTATGCACGCAATTAGCAAAAACCAAGCACAACAACTCCTGATAGAGGGCAGGAGTATTACTACCCGTGACGTCAATCTCATTCTTGAAGACTTATATCCACAGCTCAAGTCATATTTGCAAGCACAGGCAGCAGAATATGGACTACCTTTGACCAACCATCATCACCGACTCATTTACGATGCGCTCACTAGATACCTCAAACAAAAAGGTGGCCTACATAGTGCCTGTCAGAAAACCCTCAAACCCT
>NZ_SMME01000290.1:0-342 GCF_009711465.1 Parendozoicomonas verongulae
TCACTTGACCATATAACCCAAAACAATCTTTTAAGATCAGCTCTGAGATCGTCAAATAACGCGTTTTTTAAGAGGCTTCCGACTAAAGAAGTTCTCTTGGTAACGATTCGCCACACACTTGATTCAATAGTCCGTCTTGCTCTCAGAAGAGAACGAAGATGCTTCTATTGAAAGATTGTTCAAAGAACAGTGTTCTAAGAGCAATCTGAGTGCTCAGCAACTAAACATACATTTGCATGTATGTGTTGACAGATTCCATATTTTTAAAGATCAGAGAAACAAAAATAAGAATAAGACTGAGGTCCTATTCTTTTTGTTTCAAGCAATTCGTGTGAGCACTTG
>NZ_SMME01000290.1:352-496 GCF_009711465.1 Parendozoicomonas verongulae
ATCTGAGTGCTCAGCAACTAAATACATTCAATAGGAATGTATGTTGACAGATTCCATATTTTTAAAGATCAGTAAAACAAAAATAAACAACCGAAGTTGTCTAGTTTGTTTCAAGCAATTCGTGTGAGCACTTGTCGGTGAGAT
>NZ_SMME01000806.1 GCF_009711465.1 Parendozoicomonas verongulae
TTTTGTGTAGGCATACTCTGTTTAAAAAATTGAATGAGTTAAGTAAGTGTTACGAGCAGTGAGCCAAGCACCCGATAGTGACGCCCTGTAGCCGGTTCTTCACACAACCAGTATTTACGTAACTTTCTTATTGCTTTGAAGGTTTTTCCCTTCTCAATTTGAAAAACATCTCCTGCCTTGAGATCGTTCACTGTTGTACTATTCGTAGATATTCTCAGGCTTTGCAGGTGCGAATCGGTACTACTGCTGGCCGCAGGATTTTTACTGTGACTCTTTAATACTTCAGAGGTTATGGCATCCAGAACATTGAGCGCAAGCAGTGCGTGCAGATTGGCACGGTAATTGGCTTTCCATTCCTTTCCATGAGGGGAAGCTCTTCTTCCATACTTGTTCCAAGTGTGAACATGGGCAACTTCATGGGCAAAAGTAATGAGAAACTGAACAGGTTCCAGGTCACCATTCACACTGATACGGTGAGGCCTACCGGAAGCAGCTGGGCGAAAGTCTCCCAGCTTTGTTTTACGAGGGCGGGAGACGCGCATATGAATGTTGTCATCAACCAGCCAGCGAGCACAGAGGGCCTCTGTACCCGCGGGTAAAAAGGGGGTGAGTTGTTGGGAAATTTTTTGGATCATCCGGTTATCAAGGGCATGTGCATAAGGGCGCTGTCAACGATAATGCCGGCAAGCACCGCCAACCCTGCCCAGTGATTAGAAAGGAATGCTTGAAAACATCCGTCTCGGTTCCGGGTGCGAGTCAGTTTAAACTGGTGAAGGAATACAACAGTCATGCCAAGCAAACCCAGATAGTAGGCAACCCCGGCCTCGTTAATCAATCCGGTAAGAACGAGAATAGAGAGAGTTGATGTCTGCAGTAGCTGAATGATCAGGTTGTCGTACTTACCAAACAGAATGGCGGTGGATTTAATACCAATTTTGAGGTCGTCATCTCTGTCCACCATCGCATATTGCGTGTCGTAGGCCACAATCCACAGCAGGCAGGCTGCAAACATCCACCATGCAGAGGGGGCAATAGTGTTGGTTTGCGCGGCCCAGGCCATGGGAATGCCCCATGCAAATGCAGCTCCCAGTACAAACTGGGGCAGGTGTGTGAAGCGCTTCATAAATGGATAAATAATCGCGAGAGCTGCACCGGCAAACGAAAGTTTAATGGTGAGAGGGTTGGTCATCAAAACCAGAAGAAATGAGCAAAACAGAAGTGCGGCAAAAAGACTTAACGCCTCTTTGGAGGAAACCCTGCCTGTGGCCATGGGGCGGTTCTGAGTTCTGATTACATGGCCGTCGAGCTTGCGATCGGCAAAGTCGTTAATCACACATCCTGCAGAACGCATCAGTAGTGTGCCCAGACAGAAAATTACCACAAGGCTAAGATGCGGCCAGCCATCTGCAGCCATCCAAAGCCCCCAAAGGGTCGGCCACAGCAGAAGATAGGTACCTATCGGGCGGTCAAAACGGGTGAGCTGAATGTAGCTTTTCAGTCGAGATGGTAATGGCGTAGTGCTCATACGGATAATGCTTCTACCATGATCGAGTCCTTTTCTGTGGGAGGCATATCTGGCAAGAAGTATTCACAGACAGCCAGTGGTTTATGATTGAGCATAAATCGGGATCTGCGCCCCCAGATATTTTGTCCCAGTCTATCAGTTGTTCGAGTCAGCTCTATAGCACTGCGCTCCAGATTCGGTTGGGCAAACAGGAATGCACCGAGCGGGCGATTTTTCAAAAAAAGGAGCTGACGATTCTGGTTCTTAAGGCTGGAAGCCGGGATAATGCTGCGGGCAAACACTTTAGGGGTGCCGTTACAGTGCAGGATGACCTCTCTGACACTGGCCTGCTCCCTGTCTTCCATATCCAGAAAACGGCGTTCATCAATTGCGGGCTTGTCCCAGTCGTGGAAGATGACTTGAACTTCAAACGCGCCTGGAAAGGTTTTTTTTAATCGGGCAGTGAGAGAGCCTGCATCCAAAAGCCAGTCTTTCCAATGGTCGGGAAGATGCCATGGAAGGGTCTCTGTTGTGTACCAGTGCAGTTGTTCCAGATTTACCGGGCGATACGGCATAGTGCTCCTACATCTTGCCCCTGTGTTGTTTTGGCGCTAACGCCGTGATGGATCGAGAATGCGTGATAATGTATGTAGGCGCAAGTATTTGGACGTGCTTTCAGCTGAGTTTTTCAAGAACAATAAACTTCAAAGAATCTGCTTATCCTAATGGTTTTTGTATGCTTTTTGGTCGACTGAACGTTTTTGTTGGCTCAAGAGGCGATAATTGGTATTGCCCTTGGGGAATCACTGATTTAAGGTTGATCCCAGTGCTGGTACTTATGAACGCTGAAAAATAGCTGAATAGCGGTGACTATTTCTGTGATTCAGTAAGTGCTGCCTGTTCTCGGTTGTGAGCTCTGGAAGAGCTCTCCAGGGAAAATAACAACAATCATAAATAATAAAACGGATTCGAGAGGGAGCTATGCGCAAGCCCGAACTTGTTGCTGCTATTGCAGACCAGACAGATCTCAGCAAAGACAAAGCCAGTGAGGCACTGACTGTCATTATCGAAGAAATAACTCAGGCGCTTGAGCGTCAGGAATCTGTGAACCTGATTGGTTTCGGTTCCTTTACTCAGCGTTCACGTGGTGCCCGTACAGGCAAGAACCCTCAAACCGGTCAACCCATGGATATCCCTGCCAGCAACACTGTTGCCTTCAAGCCAGGCAAGGCTTTGAAAGAAGCTGTGAATAAATAAAAAATACTCTGTGCTGATGTGGAATTCTCAAACTCTCCCCGTATCAGCACATTTTCTCTTTTCTTAATTTCATTTCTATCTTGGCTCTTTTAACCCCCATTTTCGGCACAAAGTGCACTAGATTGGTTCAGGTTTCCTTATAGAATGCCAACAGGATATTGAGAGTGAGGGGTAGATCTGTGAAATTTCGGTTACTGCTTTTGGGGCTGGGCCTTTTGATGAAGCGAGCCAGTGCCAACAATCCTGCATTTCAGAAAAAGCTGGAAGGCAAGGATATGTCCTTTGAAATTTCCAGTGACGATGGTGTATGCCGCAGCTTTACTGTGAAAAACAATACAGTCAGCAGTCGTGGCGGGAAGGCGCAGGCTCCTGAGTTTTGTTTGCGGTTCCAGTCGGCTCAGGAAGGTTTTTCAGCACTGACAGCAAAGAATGCCCAGCTGGCTTTCATGAAAGGTATCCAGGACAAAACCATTCGCGTGGAAGGCAACCCTATGAGCCTGATGTGGTTCCAGAGTATTGCTGCGATGGTGGTGCCCAGGAAGAAAAAGAAGAAACAGGCTGCCTGATTTCTAAGGTCCGTGAAAGGCGCTCACTTTTTGAGCGCCTTTCTGTTTCTTATAGCTGCTTATTTGTCATGATCTTCAGAATTGTAGTGTCGGTTTCTGCCATACCAACATTTCCGAGGAAACCGATGTTATCAATGGTTTTTTCCAGATCATCTTCAATAATGCCTTCATGACCTGTAATGCGAATCCCATCCAGGGCCAGAAGCGCAGCTTTAACTGCGGCAGAAGCTGATGTGGATACTTTCAATGAGCAACCTGTTTTCGCGCCGTCGCAGAACATACCGGTAACATCACCAAACATATTGAAAATCGCGCTGCCTGCCTGTTCGAGATTACCGCCCAGTAACCACGTTATAGCCACACTGGACCCGGCAGCTGCCGTTGTCGCACCACACAAAGCAGATAACATGTTCAGGTGAGATTTGATATGAATGGCAGACAGGTGGCTGAGAATGAGTGCACGGATCAGCTGTTCTTCTGATGCACCAATGCGGTCTGCAACCGCAACAACAGGCATGGTGGCAGAAATGCCCTGATTGCCACTGCCAGAGTTGCTCATGGCGGGCAGCATGGCACCGTCCATGCGTGCATCGGAGGCTGCGGAGGAACGCATCATGGCGGCAACCACCAGATCTTCGCTCAGCAAGCCCTTGTCAATATTTTTGCGGAAGGTTTTACCAATCTGCAGGCCGTAGTCTTTCCTCAGGCCTTCTTTTGAAAGTGCGCCGTTAATTTCTGATGTTTTCAGGATGAATCGCAGTTTATCCAGATCGCCTTTGGTCGCAAACTCAAAGATTGAGGCGATGGACATATCAGGAACCTCAACACAGGTATTTGCTGTCATATCCTGCTTGGAAGCCGGATGCACCGGTTTACCATTGAGTTCCTCCAGAGTGATATTAGTGTGGTCATCGCGGATGATAACCCGAGCTGTGTTTTTCCCCGCTGTAGCAATTACCTCTGAGTAGAGTACGGAATCGGTATCCTTAATGCTGATAGATACACGATTGCCCTCAACCATAGCGCGGGCTGAACGTACGAAGTCGGGGGTGACGCCAGAAAGAATCTCCAGCCCTTTAGCGGTTGTGCAGCAGTCGTAGTTCGGGTCTTGAGTGGTATCGCAGCACGTGCAGCCTAATGCTGCTGCAATAGGAAGTCCGACCAGTCCTGTTCCTGGAATACCAACGCCCATGCCGTTTTTTAACAGATTACCACTAACAAAAATCTCCAGATGCTCTGGCTGGGTGCCCAAAAGTTCCGTGGCTCTGGCCGCTGCAAGTGCAGTTGACACTGGTTCCGTACAACCCAGAGCTGGTTTTACACGGTCGTTGATGATGGCAACGAAGTTATCCCATTGTGGACGCCACATGGATGATACCCCCCCGGAAAGATGGTGATTAAGTGATGGGGAATAGTTTAAAAAGAGAGGAAGGAAAAAATCTGTTTGATCTGTGCCGTGTTTTTCACTTTTTTTGACAGTATCCTTCCCGTAACTGTAACCCTTGAGAAAAATTTTGCTGTGGATGCGAAAGACAAGAAAATTCTTATTGCTTTGCAAAAAGATGCCACTCTCTCCCTGAACGAACTGGCTGAACAGGTAGATCTTTCGCCCAGCCCTTGCTGGAAAAGGGTTCGCAAGTTAGAAAACGACGGCATTATTCGTAAGCGGGTTGCTTTGCTGGATCAGTATAAAGTTGATCTTCCCTTATCTGTTTTTGTACAGCTAAAAACCCGCAATCATAACGATGAGTGGTTGAAACATTTTGCGGTGACCGCATCCACATTTGATGAGGTTGTGGAGCTATATCGTATGGGCGGAGAGTGGGATTACATGATGCGTGTTGTTGTGAATGATATTCACGCCTACGACCACTTCTACAAAGCACTGATTAAGGCTATTCCAGACCTGAGCAAGGTGTCATCTTCTTTTGCCATGGAGCAAATTAAATACACAACAGCTCTCCCGTTGTAGGTGTCTCTACCTACGAAGGCAGTAGATATAGGGTAAAGCGTTAACCCAACCTACTCTTCTTATTAAAGGTCATTTATCCTAGCAGCGTTTTTTCAGACGATACCCGTAGGATACTCCGGGGTCGGAGTGTTTTTTCACCATTCACATGTGAAGTTCCCATGAAAGATACCGCCTCCCCTAGTATTCATACAGGCCTGACTGGTCGTTTGCTGTTAGAAAATCCACTGCTCAACAAAGGCACTGCGTTTTCCATGGAGGAGCGCAGTGAGCTTGAGCTTCATGGCCTGCTACCGCCTAAGGTTCAGTCTCTGGAAGAGCAGTGTACGCGTGCATACAAATCCTTTTCCCTGAAGCCGACCCCTATTCTTAAGCACATCTATCTGCGCGCCCTGCAGGATACAAACGAAACACTGTTTTACGCGCTGGTTCAACGTCATCTGGAAGAGATGCTGCCAATTATTTACACACCTGTTGTTGGGCAGGCTTGTCAGCGTTTCAGTGATATCTATCGTCGTCCTCGCGGTATCTTCATTTCCTATCCTGAGCGCGACCAGATGGATGCCATGCTGGCGAACTTCAAACGTGACATTGAGGTGATAGTGGTTACTGATGGTGAACGTATTCTGGGGCTGGGTGATCAGGGTATCGGGGGTATGGGCATCTGCGTGGGCAAGCTGTCCCTGTACACATCCTGCGGTGGTGTGATGCCGAACCAGACTCTGCCAATCGTTCTGGACTGCGGTACCAACAATCAGGAACTGCTGGACGATCCTGCCTACCTGGGGTGGCGTCACAAGCGTATCGACGACGAAGAGTACTACGAGTTTGTAGAATCCTTCATTCAGGCCATTAAACGTCGTTGGCCGAACGTTCTGCTACAGTTTGAAGACTTCGCTATCAACCACGCAACTCCTCTGCTGGAGAAGTACCGCGATGAAATTTGCTGCTTCAACGATGATATTCAAGGCACTGCTGCTGTAGCGGCGGCTACTCTGCTGTCTGCTGCACGCCGTGCAGGCAAGTCTATTGAAGATATGAAAGTTGCCTTCCTCGGTGCCGGCTCCTCTGGCTGTGGTATCGCTGAACAGATCATTCGTCTGATGACGAACCGTGGCCTGTCTGATGAAGAAGCCCGCCGCCAAATCTTCATGGTGGACCGCTTTGGTCTGCTGCACGATGGCATGGAAGGCCTGCGTCCATTCCAGCAGAAGCTTGTTCACAAAAAGGTCGAGCTGGAAGGTATAGGCAGCGAAGAGGGTGTATTCCTCGCCGACGTTGTGAGTGAAATTAAGCCTGACGTGATTATTGGTGTTTCTGGTCAGCCTGGCCTGTTCACCAAAGAAATCATCGAGAACATGGCTGAGAATCATGAGCAGCCCATCATCTTCCCGCTGTCCAATCCAACCAGCCGTATCGAAGCAACTCCCGAAGATGTGATTCGCTGGAGTGATGGTCGCGCGATCATTGCAACTGGTAGCCCATTTGCCCCCATCATTCACAATGAGAAGGCTCACGATATTGCCCAGTGCAACAATATCTACATCTTCCCAGGTCTCGGATTAAGCGTACTGGCCAGCGGTGCATCCCATATCTCCGACGGTA
Source organism: Parendozoicomonas verongulae (assembly GCF_009711465.1). GTDB lineage: Bacteria > Pseudomonadota > Gammaproteobacteria > Pseudomonadales > Endozoicomonadaceae > Sansalvadorimonas > Sansalvadorimonas verongulae. The sequence continues at coordinate 6,902 of NZ_SMME01000806.1, forward strand.
TGCTGAATGCTGCGGTAGAAGCTCTGGCAGCCTGTTCTCCTGTAGCTACCTTCAGGGACGCACCACTACTACCCGTTCTGGAGGATATTCAGAAGGTCACCTGCGATATCGCAATGGCTGTTTCTATTCAGGCGCAGAGGGAAGGCCTGATAGAAGAGTGCTCCGAGGAAGAGCTGGAAGAGAGCATCAGAGCTCGGTTCTGGAGCCCTGAGTACCGTCGCGTGCGTATGGCTTACAGTTAAACCCTGTTACTCCTTCCTTTCGATGCTGGCAATCCCGGAGTCTCTCATTTGAGGGGCTCCGTTTTGCTTTACAGTCTCTTCGTAACATGTGCGTTCAGGCATCAGCGAAGCGATCCCCTTGAGGTAACCAGCGGTCAATCAAAGGTTGGGCATGGGCAGGAGCTTCTCTGAGAAGTTGTTCTGCGGACTCTTTAATGCTTTCCAGAAGTACCTTATCCCGTTCAAGGTCAGCGACACGGAACTGCACAAGGCCGGTTTGTCGTGTGCCCAGCACTTCACCGGGGCCGCGCAACTCGAGATCTTTCTCGGCAATGACAAAACCATCGCTGGAATCCCGCATAACCTGCAAACGCTCCTTGCTTTGCAGGGACAGAGGTGGGTGGTACATCAGAACACAATGGCTGGCTACACTGCCTCGGCCAACACGCCCTCGCAGCTGGTGGAGCTGTGCCAAACCCAGACGTTCCGGGTTTTCGATAATCATCAGGCTGGAATTGGGCACATCCACACCCACTTCGATCACCGTTGTGGCCACGAGAAGGTGAAGGTGACCCTCTTTGAAGGCGGCCATTACTTCCGCTTTTTCAGCAGGTTTCATACGCCCGTGAATTAACCCGATAGATAAATCAGGTAAAGCTTTCTGGAGTTCTTCTGCTGTGACTTCTGCGGCCTGACACTGTAAGGCTTCAGACTCTTCAATCAATGTACACACCCAATAAGCCTGACGTCCTTCCAGACAGGCTGCGCGCACCCGCGCTATAACCTGCGGGCGGCGATCGTCGCCTATCACAATAGTGTTCACTGGCGTACGCCCGGGTGGCAGCTCATCAATCACGGAAAGGTCGAGATCGGCGTAAGCACTCATCGCCAGTGTTCTGGGAATAGGTGTGGCAGTCATAATCAGCTGGTGTGGCATGGCTCCGATATTTTGGCCTTTTTCCCTGAGCGCCAGACGCTGATGGACACCGAAGCGGTGTTGCTCATCAATAATCGCCAAGGCTAGATGGCGAAACTCGACGTCATCCTGAAACAGTGCATGGGTGCCGACAATCACTTCCGCTTCACCAGAGCGAATCAATTCCAGCTGTTGTTCCCGTTTCTTGCCTTTGGTTTTGCCCGTAAGCCAGGCCACGGTAATGCCGAGGGGCTTTAGCCATGCATGGAAATTGTTGTAATGCTGTTCTGCAAGAATTTCCGTAGGAGCCATCAGCGCAGCCTGAGATTTACTCTCCACAGCCTGCAATGCTGCCAGAGCCGCCACTACGGTTTTGCCGGAGCCTACATCGCCTTGAACAAGCCGCAGCATAGGGGCTTCGGACGTAAGGTCTTTGCGAATCTCATCTCCAACCCGCTGCTGTGCACCGGTGGGTGTGAACGGAAGGTTATTCAGGAACTTATCTACAAGTTCACCTGTGCCGTGGAGTGCCAGGCCCTTTTGCCTGCGCACCCGCTGGCGGATTTGTTGCAGGCTGAGGTGGTGAGCCAGTAACTCCTCAAAGGCGAGGCGCTTCTGAGCCGGGTGCAGGCCTTCCATAATCTGGAATACATCCGCATCGGGGGGAGGGTGGTGCAAAAAGCGCACGGCATCGGTCAGTTGCCACAGGTTGTGTGGCCGGCGAACGGGTTCCGGCAACCACTCCTGCAACGATTCTGGATAACTCAGAAATTTTAAAGCTTGCTGACATAAACTACGAATACGCAGTTGGGTAAGCCCTTCCGTCGCCGGATAAATAGGCGTAAGGGTTTCTTCCACAGGAGCCGGATTATCAGCATCCAGAACTTTATATTCCGGATGATAAAGCTCCAGCCCGTGGGCACCCCGGCGGGGCTCGCCAAAGCAGCGAACTGTTGAGCCGCGCTTGAGGCCATTCTTCTGGGCAGCACTGAAGTGGAAGAACCGTAAAGTCAGAATGCCGGTGTCGTCTTTAACCTTGCACACAAGGCTGCGCCTGCGCCCCATGGTCACATCCACACCCGCAACCTGCCCCTCAATCACAGCATCCATACCGAACTGCAACGAACCGATAGGGGTAATCCGGGTACGATCCTGATAACGATGGGGTAGGTGGAACAGCAAATCCTGCAGGGTTTTTATACCAATCTTTGCCAGCTTTTCAGCCAGAGCTGCGCCTACGCCTTTTAGCGTTGTGACGGGAACTTCATGCAAAGGTTTGGGTGCAGACTGGACCACCTGAGCTCCTTATCGCATTCCGTTGATTTTAATAGGGCACTGTCGTACAGCTTGTTCAAGCGCATCAATCGCCTTCAAGCGAGGGAAGCTCGCCCGCCATGCCAGAGCAACAGTTCGGCCCGGGGATGGTGCTGTAAAGGGGCGCGTGGTGAGCAGGTTTTCTGCATAGTGGTTGGTGCTGCCCATGGCGGATTGAGGCAAAACCGTGACCCCCATACCTGAAGCCACCATATGTCGCATGGTTTCCAGTGACGTGGCCTCAATTGTGGTTTTTTTGTGGGAGCGTTCGTCCTTGTTGGTGAGCGCAGGGCAGGCTTCGAGAATCTGATCACGGAAGCAGTGGCCTTCACCCAGCAGTAAGAGATCGGCATCGGCAAGATCATTCACAGGAATGTTCTGGCGCTCCGTCCAGGGGTGATTGCCAGGCATCAGTACGGAGAAGGATTCGTCGTACAGAGCTTTGGTGACAACATCCGCTTCAGTAAACGGCAGTGCAATGATAATGGCATCCAGTTCACCCAAACGCAGGCGCTGGCGCAGCACGTGGGTAAAATTCTCTTCCACAAATAGTGGCATATCCGGTGCAATGCTGTGGAGTTGCGGAACCATGTGGGGCAGGAGGTAAGGGCCGATGGTGAAAATTGTACCGATACGCAGAGGGCTGGAGAGTTGATCTTTCCCTTCGTTGGCGATGGTTTTGATGGCAGAGGATTCTTCCAGAACCTTTTGAGCCTGTTCCACTACCTTACTGCCAAGGGGAGTGACACGGACAGCCGACTTACTGCGCTCAAAGATAGCGACACCAAGTTCGTCTTCCAGTTTCTTCACGCCCACGCTCAATGTCGGCTGGCTGACAAAGCAGCGTTCTGCGGCTTTGCCGAAGTGGCACTCTTGGGCGAGTGCGACGATGTATTTCAGTTCAGTCAGGGTCATAGGTCAATAATACTGTAAATTTACACAGTGAAACAGCACCCGACAGACTTCTGGAAACCGTGATAAAACGACCAACCTGCTCTATGGTTGCTGCTGATTAACTTTTTCTATTAACTAGGGTGAGAATAATAAACCAAATCCGCAATAAAACTGAGTCTGTTTGTGTTGCGAGTTTTGGTACGAGTTAGTGAGGGTGCGTATGACTGTTACTCTGATCGTTGGTTGTGGTGATGTAGGTTGCCGTGTGGCAGCCAGGTTGCTGACTCTGGGGCATAAGGTTTACGGGCTGCGGCGTAGTATCAGCCTTTTGCCGGATGGCGTTCATCCTGTTGCTGGAGATTTGGTGGCCGGTGAATTGGGAGAGTGGCCTGAGCAGATAGATTATGTCGTATATTGCGCGGCAGCAGGCCGTCAGGGTGAAGAAGGTTATAGGAAAATCTACCTTGAAGGGCTTGAGTATGTGATCAGGCGTCTGAAAGGCCGTAAGGATCAGCTGAAGCGCATCTTCTTCACGTCCAGTACGGCGGTGTATCACCAGAATGATGGTGAGTGGGTGGATGAATTGTCTCCTACTCACCCGGAACGCTTCAATGGAAAAATCATGCTGGAGGCCGAGAACCTCGCGCTGGATTCTGATCTTCCTGCTACTGTCGTACGCTTCGGCGGTATTTATGGGCCGGGTCGTAACTTCATGTTGAGAAAGATTCAGAGTGGTGAAGTGTATAGTTCTGAGCCGGTGGTGTACGGCAATCGCATCCATGCCGACGATTGTGCAGGTATGTTGGTGCATTTGATTGAGCTGGAAGAGCATGGCAAGTGCGTGCACCCGCTCTATCTTGGAGTGGATTCTGACCCTGCACCACTGTCTGATGTTACGCAATGGCTGGCAGAACAGTTGAACGTAACACCAACCCTCTCAACTCCGGGAGCTAACAGAGGCGGCAGCAAACGATGCCGCAACCAGAGGATTCTGGATGCGGGCTATCGCTTTCGTTATCCCGGTTATCGGGATGGGTATGGGGCCTTAATTTGACTGTTTGTTTTTTAACCAAATGCTTTTGAGTACTAAGAAAGTTGTTCCCCATATAAAAGGAATCGGCACAGGAGTGTTTTTTTTCTGGAAGCCAATGCTGTGTCAGGGTAACGTATGGCGCCTGAGCGAAGAATAAGAAAGCGAGGGTCAGATGTATCAGACGCCTGTCGCACTAAAGCTGACAGATATCCACAAACGCTTCGGGGATCTCGAAGTTCTCAAAGGCATTTCTCTCACAGCCCATGATGGTGATGTCATTTCCATTCTCGGATCCAGTGGTTCCGGAAAAAGCACCCTGCTTCGTTGCATAAATCTTCTTGAGAATCCTTGTCAGGGCAGTATTGCTGTAAATGGAGAAACCCTTCACCTGCAGACGCGATCGGATGGTGCTCTGGAAGCCGCTGATGAAAAGCAACTGGCGGCTATACGTTCCCGGTTGGGCTTTGTGTTCCAGAGCTTTAATCTCTGGCCCCACATGACCATTCTTGAAAACATCATGGAAGCACCGATGCATGTGCTGAAACGCTCCAAACGCCAAGTGGAAGAGTTATCCCTCTTCCTGCTGGAGCGCGTAGGGATGGCAGATCGTGCTCACTACTACCCGGCACAGCTTTCCGGTGGGCAGCAACAACGTGTGGCTATTGCCCGGGCGCTGGCCATGGAGCCTCGGGTGATGCTGTTTGATGAACCGACTTCTGCACTCGACCCTGAGCTAGTGGGAGAAGTGCTCAGCGTGATACGCAGCCTTGCAGATGAAGGCCGCACCATGCTGATTGTGACCCATGAAATGAAGTTTGCTCGGGAAGTGTCCGACCGAATTGTCTTTCTTCATGAAGGGCGCGTAGAGGAGGAGGGCGTGCCGGATGAAATTTTCGGCTCGGCCCAGTCAGCTCGCTGCAGAGAGTTTCTGGCAACAGCTGTTTAAAAGTACAAAACAAAAATAAAGCCAATAAGAAAAACTTAATAAAAGAAAAAAGGAGTGGGACATGAATAAGTGGCTCAAGGCTGGCGCACTGGCTGTGGCTACTCTGGCCAGTACAGCCGCCATGGCGGGGGACAAAATTCGCATTGCTACAGAAGGCGCATGGGCACCTTTCAATTATGTGAATGAGAAAGGGCAGCTGGCAGGCTTTGATGTGGATATCGCCAACGCCCTGTGCGCTGAGATGAAGGCTGACTGTACAGTAGTTGCTCAGGACTGGGATGGCATGATTCCCGCCTTGAGGGTACGTAAGTTTGATGCGATTGTTGCCAGCATGTCCATCACAGAAGAACGCCTGAAGCAGGTGGACTTCACGGATCACTATTACTCTGGTGGTTTGCGCTTTATGGGGGCGAAAGGCAAGGTTCTGGATACCTCCAAAATGGGTCTGAAAGGCAAAGTGATTGGCGCCCAGCGCTCTACTGTGGGTGGCCAGTATCTGGAAGACAAACTCAGTGATGTGGTGAAGGTTAAACTATACGACACTCAGGAAGCGGTTTATCTGGATCTGATTGCGGGCCGTCTGGATGGTGCAATTTCCGACGAACTGCCCACTTACGACTGGCTGAAAAGCGATCAGGGCAAGAACTTTGAGTACAAGGGCGAACCCTTTGCCAAAAATGACAAAATCGGTATCGCCATTCGCAAGAACGATGCCCTGAAGCAGAAATTCAATAAGGCGCTGCAGGCCATTATCGACAATGGCACCTACGAAAAGATCAACGCCAAGTACTTCCCCTTCCCTATCTACTAAAAACTTGCACCACGGTCAGGCTGGCACCTGACCGTGGTGCTGTTTAAAGGATGACCTGCTGTGGTATTTGACGGTCTGTTTGATGGATTTACCGCTCAACTGTTAGCGGGCACGGTTATGACCGTGAAGGTGACCCTGGCGGCAACCGCTATGGGTATTGTTTTAGGTCTATTGGGCGCTTCTGCCCGCCTTTCCAAAGTGGCTCCGGTGCGTTGGCTTGGGGACGGGTACGTTGGAATTATCCGTGGGATTCCCGAGCTGTTGATTGTTTTCCTGATTTATTTTGGCTCTACACGGCTGTTGATGTTTATTGCATCGCAGTTTGGTTACCACGAATACATTGAGTTAAGCCCGTTTGTTGCGGGTGTGATTGCCCTTGGGCTGACCTTTGGCGGTTATGCGACCGAGGTGTTCAGGGGGGCGTTTCTGGCGATTCCCCCCAGCCAGAAAGAAGCCGCAGAAGCTCTGGGCATGGGCAAGCTGCGTATTTTCTACCGCATTCAACTGCCGCAGGTATGGCGTGTGGCGCTGCCTGGTTTGGGTAATTTGATTCTGGTGTTGATGAAAGACACCGCCCTGATATCTGTTATCGGTCTTGAAGAACTCACTCGCAAAACCTCTATGGCCGTTACCGCAACCCGAGAACCATTTACCTGGTATCTCACTGCGGCGTTCATGTACCTGGCGCTTACCGTGATTGCGACAGTATTGCTGAATTATTTTGAAAAGCACTCACGTCGTCATGAAGTACCGGTGCAGAGTTCTTTCAAGAAGCTGGCGGAGGGGTAAGGCATGGATTGGTCTGTTATTGCTGAGTATTACCCCCGCCTGCTGGACGGCGCCTGGACGACACTGCAGCTGGTGGTGCTATCAGGTGTGATCGGCGTGATTCTCGCGGTACCCATGGCGTTGGCACGACTTTCCCCAAACCGATGGATCAATATTTTTCCCTACACCTATATTTTCTTTTTTCGTGGCACACCGCTGTTGATTCAGGTTTTCCTGATTTACTACGGGCTCTCTCAGTTTGAGGTGATTCGGGAGAGTATTCTCTGGCCGTTTCTGAGGGAGCCTTACTGGTGCGCCATTATCACCCTTGCACTGCATACAACGGCTTATATTGCCGAGATTCTTCGCGGTGCGATTCAGGCCATTCCCAAAGGGGAGGTGGAAGCCTGCCGTGTCATGGGTATGAGCAAGTTCACTATGTATCGTCGTATTCTTCTGCCCCGCGCCTTTGGCATTATGCTGCCTGCTTACGGCAATGAAGTGATTTTGATGCTGAAAGGGAGTGCGCTGGCGAGCACGATTACCTTGCTGGATCTCACAGGTATGGCGCGAACCATAATTGCCCGTACTTATACGCCGGAAGAAATTTATATTGCAGCGGGTGTGATGTATCTGGTGATCAGCTGGCTGTTCATGATTTTCTTCAAGATGTTAGACCGAGTGTTCAACCGACACCGACTGGCATAACAACTAAGCCGTGCTTGTGGAAACCGGCACGGCTTTGTTGTTAGAAGACTAAGCGTTCAGAGACAGAATCGCTTCAATCTCAACAGGCACACCCTTTGGCAGTTCTTTTACGCCAACAGCTGCGCGGGCAGGGTAGGGCTCGTCGAAGTATTCTGCCATGGTTTCATTGACCAGAGGGAAGTTGCTCAGGTCGGTCATGGATATGTTGATTTTCACTGCGTCCTGCAGGGAACCGCCAGCGGCTTCTGCAATGGCTTTCAGATTCTCAAAGCATTGGCGGGCTTTGGCTTTGAAGTCACCTTCTACTTCCTGCATGGTCACAGGATCAAAGGGAATCTGGCCGGAGATATACACAGTAGTGCCAACCTTAACGGCCTGGGAATAAGTGCCAATTGCAGCGGGTGCGTGCTCTGTATGAATGATCTGCTTGTTGCTCATTACTATGACTTTTTCATTCTATTTTGAGGGAGTTAAGCAGCATGGCAGCTTGGGAAGCTGTCGTCCAGAGCACCCGGCCTGCAACGGTAGCTGAGCTTACAGTTCTTTATCCCTGCCAATAGAATGCACGCCCCGCAGGGTGCGTATGCGTTTGATGATTTGGGCAAGGTGCACACGGTCTTTCACACTGATAAGCACCAGTGCTTTGCTCAGACGAGCGCCCTGTTCTTCCACGCCGATTTTCTCGATGCTGGCCTCAGTGGCAGAAATTGCTGTCGCAATAGAGGCGATCATGCCTTTCTGCTGATCAATCTGCAGATTCAACTCTACGGTAAACTCGCCCTGTACATTCTTGTCCCAGTCCACTTCCAGAATCTTCTCCGGACTGTGGCGGATTTCAGAGATATTGGCACAGTGCTCGTTGTGGATAACCAGCCCGCGACCAGAGCTGACGTGCCCCACCACCGGATCGCCGGGAATCGGGTGGCAGCAGCGGGCGAAGCTGATAATCATCCCCTCTGTGCCTTTGATGGTCAGCGGCTTTTCCGGGCTGCCGGAATCCAGCAAGTCGGGTTCCATCAGCTGAATATCCAGCAAACGACGGGCGATCACATAAGCCATGCGGTTGCCAAGGCCGATCTCTTCCAGCAGCTCATCCAGTTGCGTGCAGCCTGTGTGGGCGAGTACGGAATCAACGCTGGTTTGGGAAATATTTTCGAGGCTGCTGCCAAGGCTGACCAGTACCTTGTTCAGTAAGCGGCGGCCAAGGGCGATGGACTCGACCTGACGCTGGTTTTTCAGGTAATGGCGAATATTGGAGCGGGCCTTACTGGTGATCACATAGTTGAGCCACGCTGCGTTCGGTCGTGCCCCCGGTGCGGTGATGACTTCGACAGTTTCACCACTGTTCAGGGTTTGGCTCAAAGAGGCCAGCTTGCGGTCAATGCGACAGGCCACACAGGTGTTGCCGATGTCGGTATGCACTGCGTAGGCGAAGTCCACTGGTGTTGCGCCGCGGGGCATTTCCAGAATGTCGCCTTGAGGTGTGAATACGTAAACCTCATCAGGGAACAGGTCGACCTTCACGTTCTCGATAAATTCGAGGGAGTTGCCAGCCGTTTGCTGCAATTCCAACAGGTTTTGCAGCCAGGAGTGAGTGCGGCTCTGGCTGCCCACCAATGCTTCATCCCCGGATTTGTACAGCCAGTGAGCGGCAATGCCGTTATTGGCCATGTCTTCCATTTCTTGAGTACGAATCTGCACTTCCACGGGAATACCATGGAGTCCGAAAAGCGTGGTATGAAGAGATTGGTAGCCGTTGGCTTTGGGGATAGCGATGTAATCTTTAAAGCGACCAGGGATGGGTTTGAACAGGTTGTGAACGAGGCCGATGGTGCGATAACAGCTGTCTACGCTGTCGACGATAATGCGCACACCAAACATATCCATAATATCTGAGAAGGATTTGCTCTGTTCTTTCATCTTGGAATAGATGCTGAACAGGTGCTTTTCCCGGCCCATCACACGGCCTTTCAGACCTTCATCTTCCAGACGTGTGTTGATGCTTTCAACAACACCGCTGACGATTTCTTTCCGGTTACCTCTGGCCTTGCGCACTGCCTTCATCAGCAGGTTAGCACGCATGGGATACATGGCTGTGAAGCACAGGTCTTCCATCTCGATACGCATCTGGTGCATACCCAGACGCTGGGCCAGAGGGGTGTAAATATCGAGGGTTTCCCGGGCAATACGGCGGCGCTTGGCCGGACGCATAACCCCGAGAGTGCGCATGTTGTGGAGGCGGTCGGCGAGTTTTACCAGAATTACGCGAATATCCCGCGCCATGGCCAGAGCCATTTTCTGGAAGTTGTCTGCCTGAGCGAGGGTTTTGTCCTCGTACTCCACATGGGTGAGCTTGCTCACGCCATCCACAATTTCGGCCACGGTTTCGCCAAATTGTTTCTGGATTGCGCTTTTGGGAACGCTGGTATCTTCAATAACATCGTGGAGCATGGCGGCCATCAGGCTCTGATGGTCCATGTGCATGTCTGCAAGAATACCGGCTACGGCGAGTGGGTGGGTTACATAAGGCTCACCGGAACGACGTTTCTGGCCGTCGTGGGCCTGCTCAGCGTAGTAGTAGGCACGCCGAACCTGGTTAATCTGATCAGATGTAAGGTAGCTTTTCAGCCGCCATGCCAGATCATCAATTGTCGCCAATACCCGCTCCTCCTTTCAGGCGTAAACATCTTCCTGACTGTGAACAAACGGGTATTGCATGATGCGACCTTGCTCGTGCAGGGATTCGGATCAGATCAGTGAAAGGCTGAATTAGCCTTCCAGACCTGCCAGCAGCATACCTGCGTCATCATCTTCGCGATCTTCGCGGTCGATCTGTTTGGGATCGATCTTGCCTTCTGCGATCTCACGCAGGGCAACAACGGTCGCTTTATCGTTTTCCCAGTCAACTTTTGGGTCCTTGCCACCAATAGTCAGCTGGCGTGCACGCTTGCTAGCGGCCATAACCAGTTCAAAACGGTTGTCTACGTTATCCAGGCAGTCTTCAACGGTTACTCGCGCCACGGGTATGCTCCACTCTTTAATCAGCTGTTATTCCAGGGTTGCAAAAAAGGGCTGCAAGCCGAGGTTCTATAAGAGGTTTGGGGTGTCAGGACCTGTGAAACAGTCAATAACCCGCAAACTGCCAGTTTACTTAATAAATAGCGATTTTGACAAGGCGGGAAAGCCACCTTTGCCGGAAACTACTGGGATTTTTGCTGGTGACTGAGAGGGAGGTTTGTGTGCTTTTTATACAAAAATCAGTAAATCAAATAGGAATATTTACGCACCATGGTGCGATAAATAGCAGTTTGCTTAAGAAAAATTTGCTTTAAATCAATAACTAACCTTCGTTAGAGGGCTATTCTCACTGCCGAATTCTTCTATCGGTTTTAAAAGAATCAGACGTTCTTCCTTATAGAGCGCATACCTTTTAAAACCTACTCCAAGGAACTGAGCATGCTGTACAAACAGGAAAGCGGCTGGAAAAAACTCAATAATGAAGAGCGCCAGAAGATTATTAACTTCTGCGAGCCTTACAAAGAGTTCCTGGACAAAGCCAAAACCGAGCGTGAGTTCGTTATCGAATCTCAGAAGCTGGCTGAAGAGAATGGTTTTGTCGATGCACTGTCCAAAGACGTTCTGAACCCGGGTGACAAAGTATTCTTCAATCTGCGTGACAAGAACCTGGTTCTGGCCATTATCGGTAAAGACGCTCTGACCGACGGTGCAAACTTCGTTGTATCCCACGTTGACTCCCCACGTCTGGACCTCAAACAGAAACCTCTGTACGAAGACTCTGAGTTTGGTCTGCTGAAGACGCACTACTACGGTGGTATCAAGAAGTACCAGTGGGCTGCGCGCCCTCTGGCCCTGCACGGTGTTGTTGCTCTGAAGAGCGGCAAAAATGTAAACATCACTATTGGTGAAGATGGCAGCGATCCTGTCTTCATGATTCCTGACCTGCTGCCTCACCTGGATGCCAAGGTACAGCGCGAGCGTAAGGCAGGCGAAGTGCTGAAAGGCAGCGAGATGCATGTGCTGGTTGGCTCTATCCCTTGCGAGTTCAACGACGAAGACATCAAGGAGCAGGTGAAGTACAACGTTCTGCAGAAACTGAACGAAAAGTACGACATGACCGAAGAGGACTTCATCTCCGCTGAGCTGGAACTGGTGCCAGCTTCCAAAGCCCGCGATATTGGTCTGGACCGTGGCCTGATTGGTGCTTACGGCCATGACGACCGCATTTGTGCCTGGACATCCATTCAGTCCATCATCGATCTGGAAGAGACTCCAGAGAAGACGGCTATCTGCTTCCTGGTTGATAAGGAAGAGATCGGTTCCTCTGGTTCCACTGGCCTGGAATCCCGCTACATCGAACACTTCATGGAAGAGCTGGCAGCTCGTATGCCAGCCAGCAAAGACGACCGTCACGCCGTTCGTCGCTGCTTCTGGAACTCCCGCGCGCTGTCTTCCGACGTAAACGCTGGCCTGAACCCAATCTTCAAGCAGGTTCACGATCAGCAGAATGCGTCCAGACTGGGCTACGGCATCGTACTGACCAAGTACACCGGTGTTCGTGGTAAGGGTGGTAGCAATGATGCAGATGCAGAATTCGTAGGCGAAATGCGTTCACTGTTCAGCGCCAACGACATCACCTGGCAGACAGGTATGCTGGGCGAAGTGGACGAAGGCGGCGGTGGTACTGTTGCCAAGCTGCTGGCTCAGTACGGTATTCGCACTATCGACGCTGGCGCAGCTCTGCTGTCTATGCACTCTCCTATGGAAGTGGCTTCCAAGTACGATGTGCATGAAATCTACCGTGCTTACAAGGTGTTCTACGCCAAGTAATTGATGCACATTAATCCTCCCTCTCTGTAGGAGGGAGGAGCTATCTGGCTTATTTCAGCAAAATCACTTCAGCAAATCAGCCAACAGCTCTTTGCGGTATTCCTTTTGAAAACCCAGCCCCAGACGCTGGCTGCGAATCACTGCTTTCAAATCAAACAGCGCTTCCTCAAAATCATCGTTAATGATGATGTATTCAAACTCGTTGTAGTGAGACATTTCACTCACAGCCTTCGCCATGCGATGGGCAATCACCTTGTCATCATCCTGGCCACGACCGGTCAAACGCTTGTGCAGTTCAGCCTGTGAGGGTGGCAGAATGAAAATGCCAATGGCATCCGGCATCAGGCGACGCACCTGCTGGCCACCCTGCCAGTCGATTTCCAGAATCACGTCAATACCCTTTTCCAGCTGCTCTTCTACCCACGCCTGAGAAGTTCCGTAGAAATTACCGAACACTTCCGCATGCTCAAGGAAGGTGCCCTTACCAATCATATGCTGGAAAGTATCCACAGAGACGAAGTTGTAATGCTGGCCGTCCACCTCCCCTTCACGCCTGTCACGGGTGGTATGGGAAACCGATACGGTGATGTAGCGAGTGGTTTTCACCAGCTCAGTCACCAGACTGGTTTTACCCGCGCCGGATGGTGCTGCAATGATGTAGAGGGTGCCTTTGCTCATAGTCTTGATCTTAACTTGGTAGCGGTTTGGATATGACTCATCGCAGCCTGTAGACAAGAGATACAGGCTGGATAGGTCATATTGCTCTAATGGGATAGATTATAAGATCAACAGCATGGAAACACATCCTGATTATGTTGTATCTGTCATTGCTGGATTAATACAATAAGTGCAATCGGCTGAAATTTCAGATGTGAGCCAGCTTCCTTTGCTCGTAAGCACCACTACGATAAGGGAGCAGTTTTGCTCCTTTAGTGGACCATCTATGGGTACTTATTCAGGTGTGTAGCTTCATGCATGTAACTCAACTGTATTATGTTAGTCGGTCTCGTATGTTTGAAGGAGCAATGTACATGACTGATCTGCCACTTTTGGAGGACATTAAAATCCCGTGAGTTACAAGTGTGTTAAGGTTCTTTCTGGCGGTATTTTCAGAAATATCGTAAGAGGCCGAAACCTCCTTTACAGAGAACACCCTGCCGGGTTCCTTGGCCCCTTTCTTGATGACATCCTTTTGTACGAAATTGAGGGTCTTACACTTTTTCGAGTTGGCAAGGTATTCATTGACTTCAAGAAATTCCTCAGTTTTCTTTTTTAAATACTCCTGAAGCTCAGAGAACGCTTTTAGTACGGTTTCTAGCTGGTGAATGATGAAGTATGTTAAATCACTCCCATCGGTTTCAGTGTATAAGTAGGCTACTCCATACCCGACAGGATCATCTTTGATCAGTTTGCTAACCCGATGTGTGACTTTCAGGCCGAAAT
>NZ_SMME01000530.1:0-239 GCF_009711465.1 Parendozoicomonas verongulae
CACCTGCCCCTGCGGCATCACCCTCGATTCAGTCAACCTGCTTTACTCCCACCGCCGGGGCAGCAGCGACGCCAGGTGCAAGGGGAAGCGGCTCAAATAGAACCGGGTCCATAATTTTACCGTGTTTGAAAATTGCCCCGGCCTTACTCATCGACTAGCCTTTCGTGGCCTGGGTTGAATCAGAGACTATGCTCGTTGCAAAGGCTGGTAAATACCTCATGGCTTTGGCTTATCCTGAC
>NZ_SMME01000530.1:521-1227 GCF_009711465.1 Parendozoicomonas verongulae
CAATAGTCTGGTCTGCCAGGGGGTCGGGAGTCCATCCAGAATCAGGCTGCCACGTCAGAACAAGGAAGCCCTTGAACTGATAGCTGAGGGTTCTATTTGCCCCGCAACTCCCAGCAAAGCTCACTCTTCGTCAGCGACAGATGACGTGATAATAACAGGTGAATTCGTTGATGGGTTTCGCTGCCTTTTAACTCTGAGATCCGCGCTTGGGAAATTCACTGCCGAAAAGTTGTTAAACAAGAGGTTGAAGAGGTTTATGAAACTGCATCAACAGTCCCAGGTGATTTGGACAACGATAGCCCTACACCAGCAATAGACGTATTGAGCCAAAATAAGAAGAGGACAGTACGTCGAGGAAGGTGGAACACCACCTGCCCCTGCGGCCTCATCTTTGATACGGTCAATATGCTTAACTCTCACCGCCGGGGCAGCAGCGACACCCGGTGCAGGGGGAAGCGGAACACCACCTGCCTCTGTGGTATCACCTTCGATTCGGTCAACCTGCTTAACTCTCACTGCCAGATCAGCAGGGATATCCGATGCAAGGGGAAGCGGAACACCACCTGCCTCTGTGGTATCGCCTTCGATTCAGTCAGCCTGCTTCAATCTCACCGCCAGAGCAGCAGAGACACCCGGTGCAAGGGTAGGCGTAACACCGCCTGCGCCTGCGGTACGACCTTTGATACGGCCAGCCTGCTGAACGCTC
>NZ_SMME01000482.1 GCF_009711465.1 Parendozoicomonas verongulae
TATCAAGGTTTCTAAGTATCGAACCCGCCTGATCCCCGCGATAACCCCTGTATTTTTCTGCTTTCGTCACGGCAAGGACACAACTATCATATAGCAATCTCGCAGTCTCAGTCTGCGAAGCCAGGTCGCCTCTCTCCAGCGTGAAAGTACAGGACTCAATCCACTTGAAGTCAGGGGGTGGAGTTTGTTTATAAAAAGAGCAATTAATAAAGGAACAGAATTTAAGAATCGGATAAGTCTCTCTCAATTGATCAAATTTGCACAGGTTCAACTCCATGCCGCTGAAGGTGGTATTACGTAGATCCATCTTTCGAAAATCTACAGAGGTTAGCCTTGTCCCTTTCAGGGTCAAACCTTTGAGGCTACCAATAAAATTGGTGTCGATTTCTGGGTTAAGATCATAAAGCAACTTAAACTGATCTTTCCCAACCGCTTTTACAATATCTCCAATCAGGTCTCCATCAGGTCGGCTCATAAAATTATCGCACATACGGACCAAGGGGTCTTCGATAGTGGCAGATATAGCCTGACCATTAGGGAAATATTCCACTTCCCGAGCCATTCTCTCTGTTAAGCTTTTATGACTGTTCTTCTTAGTATGAACTTTAAGCACTTCCTCCAGACTGATAAAAGGGAGCATTAATTCGGATGCATCAAGCCGCCTGCAGCTCTTCCAGGTTTGCTCTCCGGGAGCCATTGCATGAAGTCGCTTAATACCCCGGCACTGATTGCCATACCGATCCGTACCGTATGTCAAAATATCGGTGCGCTGTAGCAACTCTGGCTTCAGCGACAGCCAGTCCCCTGACTCCTGGTCAGTGGCCAGTTTGAAAAAAACGCTGCTTGCCCCCCCTGCTCTCAAGTCCGAGCGTCTGGATGCATAATCATTCTTCAACTGAGTCACGCCCAGCCTGATGCGCTCAACGATTGAGTAGAGATTTCCGCCACAATGGAACAATCTGACCATGGGATTATCTCTGCTACTGCAAAACTGCAGGGAATGAATAACAAGAGAGTGAGG
>NZ_SMME01000252.1 GCF_009711465.1 Parendozoicomonas verongulae
AATAAATGCCAGCAAGACTCAAGCGAGCCTGCCGAAAGCCCGGCTGCCCGGGCACAACCACGCACCGCTCTGGCTACTGCGACAAACACCAGCCGGAAGAAGGCAGCTGGAACAAGTGGCAGCAGAAGAAAGGCAACACCACCCAGCGTGGTTACGGCTACAAATGGCAGAAGCTACGTGCCCAGATCCTCAAGCGTGACAGCTATCTGTGTCAGGAATGCAAAAGAAAGGGTGTGATTCGTGAAGGTCGGCACGTTGACCACATCACACCAAAGGCCGCAGGAGGCACGGACGAGCCAGGCAACCTGCAGACACTCTGCACCACGTGCCACAACCACAAGACCGCCACAGAGCGAGCCAGCAAGGGGTAGGGGGGGAGAAATCTCTACAGCCTTTCCCTAACTGACCGCCGCCCCCGTC
>NZ_SMME01000494.1 GCF_009711465.1 Parendozoicomonas verongulae
CGCCTGGGAAATTCACTGTCGGAAAGTTGTTAAACAAGAGATTGAGGATGTTTATGAAACGGAATCAATAGCCCCAGGTGATCTGGACTACGATAGCTCTGCACCAGAAGTGGAAGTATTGCGCCAAAATGAGAAGGGGAAAGTATATCGAGAAGAGCGGAACACCACCTGCCTCTGCGGCACCACCTTCGATTCGGTTAACCAGCTTAAAACCCACCGCCAGAGCAGCAGAGATGCCCGGTGCATAGGGAAGCGGAACACCACCTGCTCCTGCGGCGCCACCTTCGATTCGACCAGCTTGCTTAACTCTCACCGCCAGAGCAGCAAGGACGGCCAGTGCAAGGGGAAACGGAATACCACCTGCCTCTGCGGCGCCACCTTCGCTTCAGGTCAGCCTGCTTAACTCTCACTGCCAAGGCAGCCACGATGTTCGGTGCAGGGGGAGGCGGAACACCACCTGCCTCTGCGGTGCCACTTTCGCTTCGGTCAACCTGCTTAACTCTCATCGCCGGGGTAGCCGCGACGCCCAATGCAAGGGAAAACGGAATACTACCTGTCTCTGTGGCGTTACCTTCGATTCGATCAGTCTGCTTAGCTCTCACCGCCAGAGTAGTAACGATGCCCCGTGCAAGGGGAGGCTTAACACCACCTGTCCCTGTGGCGCTACCTTTGCTTCGGCCACTCTGCTTCACTCTCACCGCCGGAGCAGCCGCGACACCCCATGCAAGGGAAAGCAGAGCACCGCCTGCCTCTGCGGCGCCACCTTTGATTCGGCCAAGATGCTTCACTCTCACCGCCAGAGCAGCCGAGACGCCCGGTGCAAGGGGAAACGGAACACCACCTGCCCCTGTGGCACCACCTTCGGTTCGGTCAACCTGCTGAGTTATCACCGCCAGAGCAGCAGCGACATCCGGTGCAAGGAGAAACGGACCACAAAGAAATAAGACAGGATTTAAAAGAACCGCTATGGCTTAAACAGCTCAGACCAGATGCTGATACACGAGAGGTGTTGAGTACCTGTATTGAATTGGAGGTTATGCTCGTTGCAAAGGCTGGCAA
>NZ_SMME01000704.1:0-1702 GCF_009711465.1 Parendozoicomonas verongulae
CCCTTTACAGATACGAGTGCAGTAACCGGCACCAGCCAAGCGCATCAGCCACTCCTTCTGCTTGGGGCTGACCGCTGAGGCGTGGGGAGCCTTAGCCTTCATCTCCACGTACAAGCCAAAGAAGCCACCACGGGCCAGCGCCACTTTTATGTCTGGAACGCCAGCCTTCACCCCTTCCGCCTTCAGTTTTGCGGCCGTAACCTTGTGACGGTGCCCGCCATTTGGCACGTGGTAGGCATGTTCAAACGCCTCACGGTGAACAACCCGCATATATTCAAAGCAGAGGTGCTGCTCATGGGATTCCCGGTCTACCCGCTTATGCTGTAAAGCATGGTGAGCCATAACTACGCCACCTCCTCGGTGAACACCATGTGAGTCAGGTTGCCATTCCAACTCTGCTTCATGGGGAGTTTATTTTTCAGATACTGGTTATAGAGCCAAACAGCACCCTTCTGAGTGAGCTGTGGCTGGTGGGAGACATGGCCGCCTTCATTGGGAATAACTGTCCCTTTGAAGTATTTGTCCCGGGCAATGGAGCTGGGAGAGTGGCCTCGCTTCTCACGGATCAGGATGCCGCGATTCACCAGCGTATTGTTCACCTGCTGAATATTCACACCGTTCAGCTGTTTGCAGAACTGCGGCGCGGTCAGCCCCGGCACGAACTGGCGGGCAACGGTGTTGCACACATGGTTCAGGCGTTGCACTTCCTGTTCAGCGTGGGCTTTCAGTTCAAACTGCTCCGCCCAGGCACGAGCCGCTTCTGCCGGGTTTGTAAAATCAGGCAGGTTCGCTGCTGGTGGAGTGGCCACCATCGCCTCCAGCTCTTGCCAGCGGTCAACCAACCTGCCGGTGAACTCGGGGGAAATCTGCGCCATGACCACGTAGCTGTCTCGCTGGTTCACGTGGTAGGCGGTGCGCTTCTGGCGGCGTCCATCCGCACCAAGGAACGTTTCCCCCATTGGGGTAAACGTCACAACCCCTTTATCCGTAAGCCTTTCAATGGATTGCTTGACCTTGTCAGGGCGACTGCCCGCCAGCTCAGCAATCTCAACGTGGGACATGGTCTGAACAGGCAACGCCCTGCCCTGATTGATAATCGGTGAAGTCATCCCAGCACGCTCCCCCAGTTTTCCATGGTGTTGGTCAGTACCCGATTGTTGAACAGCACGTTGGGCCGTTGTTTTTCTTCGTCGTAGCGGTTGGTGTTACCAGTGCTGGTGCGGCGAACACGCAACTCAGGGAAACGCCTGATGAGTTCCTTGTTGCTGTGGGTATAACTCCAGCCGTGCTCCTCACACACCACACGAATACTCTTGCCATTCAGGCGAGCCTGACGCAGCACCTCGTACTTTTCCGCCTTTGTGCAAGTGCCCGCCATCATGCCACCTCTGCCGCTTTGGCTTCACGGGCTTCAAATTCATCCCACACACCACGCCACTCACGGGCAGTTGCGTCGGCATGGTTGATAAAGTCCGATGGGTCCCGGTCAAAATCTTCTTCCTGCGCCCACCAGGCTTCCATTGCGGTCGCCGGATCTTCAGAGTTTTTGCAGCGGTTCATCATGCTGGTACCAATCGCCTCCTGCTGATCACGGTAGAAATTCATCAGACAGGTTTTCACGTAGTTATCAAAACCAAACCGGCAGATGCGCTCCCAGCGCTTGCGGGTGCCTTCGGTCTTGTCAGCGTTCTTCCTCGCAGAG
>NZ_SMME01000704.1:1712-2090 GCF_009711465.1 Parendozoicomonas verongulae
CAGAATCACAGGGTGAACACCACACTCAAACAAGTAATCAATCAGGGAGGGTGGTTCTGGAACCTGCACAATCAACTCACCTTCGACTGCTGCTGCCGCGTCAGCGTCAGTATCAGTGCTTTGAGTATCTGAAGTAGTCTCTGTTGTAGTCTCTGTTGTAGTCTCTGTAATGTATGTCGAATCCTGCATACTTGATTGCTGGATTCTGCATTCTTGATTGCTGGATTCTGCAGACTGGCGGTTTTACTGGTCTCATTCAGATTGTCAGATTCTGCAAACTGTTGATTTTTATCGGTTTTTTTCTGCTGGGTTTGAGCGGTTCTTTTCGTCTCTTCATCCTTGTTTGTTGAATCCTGCATACTTGATTGCTGGATTCTG
>NZ_SMME01000704.1:2100-5806 GCF_009711465.1 Parendozoicomonas verongulae
TACTGTTGATTTTCAACAAGATTTAACAAAAGCCTGTTCAGTTTGTTTTTGTTAACACGAAACCACAAACGGGCAGGATTTCCCTTTCGCTTCTCTTCTAGAACACCGGCATTGCGAAGTTCTTTGCGGGCCCTTTCCTGCTCGGAACGCTTCAGCATGATCTGCTCATACCATTCGCCCTGGGATGTATAAAACCATCCTCCCGGATGCTGGCTGCGCTCAGTCCAGTACACAGCCTGACTCAGGAATAATCCACCAGCAGCAGAACCGGCCAGCTCTGCATAAGGGCGCTGGAACGCAATAGGCCGACTTAACAAAAGGGTCAGATCAGGTAATGTCTCGCTCACCACAACCCCCTATTGCCCAGCAGGAGCAGGCTGATTGAAAACAGGCGCGTTCACAGCGCTTCGCTGTGGCAGAATGGTAAAACGTCCACCAGCTTTGGTTTTATGTTGAAGTTTTTTGTATTCGGTCATGGTTCCCCCGATCGTCCCAATACCGGGACATGATTTTTATTCGAAAACAGGCAATTATTTATCTCGTACCTGTCTTGCCCTTCTGTGATCTCTCACGATCTCGGCAATGCTGATCTCTCCCCCGGTCAGCTCATCGACACGGTCAGCCTGACTCCTTGGAATAACACCTTTCCACTGAGTCACGGCGGGCTGTGAGATTCCGAGAGCCTTTGCGACCCTGCTCTTATTGCCATCAAACCGCTTAAGTAGTTTTTGGTATGTGTTCATAACTGAATGTTAATGCCGTTAAACATGTTTATCAAACGTGTATACACACAAATACATGGAATCCACATTTGACCACACCAGCAACGAGAAGAGGCTAAAGTGTGCAATGTTCTGTTTATTGGACAGTTTTTATGATCAAGGAATGGAAAAAATGCCCTTAAAAGACAGGTTCTATCTGGCCAGAGCTTCCGCTAAAGAGAGGCTAAACAGGCGTCTGAAAATGACCCAGCACGAGATGCAGGACGAAACCGGCGTATCCAGATACACCATCATCAACATTGAAAAAGGGAAAACCGATACCCCTACTGATGAGATTTTGAAGAAACTTGCAAACCACATGCGGGTTAACACCGAGTGGCTGGCATCCGGGAAAGGGGTGATGGATCCTGAACTACCGAACTTTGACCCGTCACCCTACCTGTCAAAGCTCAGCAAAAAAGTCGTTCACCGCCAGAGCGTAGAACCTCTGGAAGGCAGTATTGCCAGAAAGTATGAGAGAGCCACAGTTATCATCAGAAAGCACACCACCAGCAACAGAGGGTGGAAGTGCATCATTCCTGAAGTGACCTATGAACGTGAACTGTCTGTCTCTCTCTCTCCCCTTATTGACCGTGAAGCCATTACGGCCGCCGGTCTGTTTGAAGGTGATGTCGTGATCATCCCCAATCCAGTTGATGATGACGACGAGATTTATGTTGTAAAAGCCTATTACTAACAACCAGCAACACATGGAAGAAAAGGCCAACCATGAACCTTAACCAGAAGTCCCGCTCACTCTCCTTCTTTCTAACGTTTTTTCTCGGCCCTCTCGGCCTGCTGTATTCCCACATTGTGGGCGCAATTATTCTTATAGTTATCGCCATTGTTACAGCGCCATCCATCATCGGCCCCATTATCTGCTGGGTGTTATCCATAGCGATTGGTGACCACTGCACACACAAACACAACAAAGCCCTTGAGGAGTTCAAGAACCTCATGAGCAACAAACCCTCATAATTCACCAGAAGTCAATCTAACAATATCGAGTACAGTCAGGACGCAGCAGGTATGGACACCCCGTTAATCAGTGAAGCCAGCATTGAGCGCATTCTCAAAAGCGGCGACTATGAAGAGGCTTACAGCCTGCTGCAATCCCACCTGAAGCCGGGATTCAAGATCACTCTGGATGGCCCAGGCTACAACGGCAATATCCCCTATGATGTTGTGAAGTCGCTGCAAGATACGCAGAACGCTATCATGCGGGCTTACTGCCTGTTCACCCGTGGCACCACGGATATTCGCCTGCTGTCCCGGGAAGAAAAGCACGCCCTGAAAATGGATTTTTCCCTCTCGGAAGGCTCCGCCGTTCTGGATTTTGTGTTTCAATACACCGATCAGCTGTTGAATATAATCAATGAGACGATAAAGGACATGGACAGTGAACATAAGGCAATGACCATTATCTCACTCTTCGGGTTTCTGTTTATGGGCTGGGGTATACATGCCCTGCGCCAGCACTTTGGGGAAAAACAAAGACTGCAGGCCCGGAACGAAGAAGGCCGCATTCAGCAACAGAACATGGCTATGATTGGCGAGCTGGTTAAGGATTCACACACTCTTGCCCGGGCAGCCCTTGAGGCTGGCAAGGGGCAGGCTGCGCCCCTGCTCGCTGCCCCTGATCTGGACGAAGCCAAAGTTAATGATGTGCCCATGACACCCGCTGAAATCAAAAGCCTCAGAGAGCACATTGAAACCCTGAACGAAGAAGAAACCCGAATCACCACAGGGGACTATTATGTGGATGGCTACATTGCCAATAGAGGTACGGGAAAAAAGGCAACCGTTGTTTTGACCGATCCGGTTACGTATACCAGAACGCAAGCCGAAATCAGTGGCGATCTCTTCAGCTCTGGTGATGCCGAGAAGATCAAGCAACACATGGATACCAATACAGCAATCACTCTGCAGATTGAGATTCATATTCACCCCAAACGCACCCAGCGCATAATCACCGACTACATTGGCCTGGCTGATCCGACCCGATCCGGCGAACGATCCCACACAAACTGATTACCCACTCCCCCCCTCAGCTAAACAAAGCCCCGCACTGTCGGGGCTTTTTTTGTGCCCATACACTTTTTTACGCCACAGAAAAAAATGTTTATACAGTTTTTGCTTACACGTGCATAAACATAACTTAATCTTATACCTAAAGGCACAACACAAACGCAGAAATGAAAACAAAAACACCCCACACAGGCCGCCGGTTCCGCATAGAACCCAACAACATTCTCACGGAACGGGAATCGGAAATGCTGCTGTGGGTGGTTGAGGACAAAGACGCAGAGGCCGCTGGCCGGATTATGGGACTCACCAAATCCTCAGCAGAAACCTACCGCAAGCGTCTGCTGGCCAAGATGGGCAGCGAAAGAATGTACGGGCTGGTGGCCGAGGCTTTTCGTCAGGGCATTGTGACACCACTGGCGGTGATGCTGATGTTTTGTCAGGTGTCGCTTATGTCCACCAGTGCGGAGTTTGTAAAGCGTCAGCCGGTGAGAACACAGGTGCGACTGGTGAGAACCAACCGGACAGGCCGCAAGTACATAGCAGGCATCCGGGTATAACAACGTTCAACAATAACGAGCAAGGGATGGAGGGGACCATGAAAAAAGGCACAGCACCCGCAGTGGGAGCCAGTTTCGAGGGCGGAAGCCCTGCCGATCTGGTGCGGGGCATTAAAGCGGCGAATCAGGGGCACAGCATTGGCTGGACATGCGTAAAGCAGGGCGGTGTCTGGCGGGCTACTTGCACTGGTCGTCGTATCAAAGGGCTGGGCAGCTACAAACGCAAAGCGGCCTGAACCTTTTGCTCAACATTTTTACAGTTTCGGGGGAAACATGTTTAAACACGCCATCATCTACACCTTCAGTGATCAGTTCGCCCTCACCGGTGAACAGCTGGAGGATGCGCTCAAGGAACAGCCG
>NZ_SMME01000219.1 GCF_009711465.1 Parendozoicomonas verongulae
GGCAGCTAATTCAAGATGACCCAAATCTTGTTGAAGCTCAGGATAGTAAAGGGATGACGCCCCTTCACATAGCCGCTGTAAAAAAGAGGCATGACATAGTTAATTTATTACTCAAAAGTAAAGCGAATCCTGAAGCCAAAAATGGCGAGGGTCGAACACCCCTTCATTTAGCGATTGCGGCAGATAAGCTCATCAGCGCCAATCTACTCATGGAATACCATGCCAACAGAGAAGCAAAGGATAATTATGGCAATACACCACTTCATCTGGCTGCAAATATGGGCAGAGTGAGGGCTATTGATTTTCTTGTTGATTCGTACCATGTAAACCCTGAGGCACTGAATAATAACCACTGCACACCGCTTCATAATGCAAT
>NZ_SMME01000369.1 GCF_009711465.1 Parendozoicomonas verongulae
ATTAGCGGTTTAGATAAAGGCTGGAGGAAAACCTTGGAGGCACACTTTTATCTGTCGGTGGCTATTTTCGCTGTCACTATGACAGGCACACCTGGCCCGAATAATATGATGCTGACAGCCTCAGGGGCCAACTTCGGCTATCTGCGAACACTCCCCCATATTCTGGGAATCTGCTGTGGCCTTGGCCTGTTGATTATGGCTATTGCTGCAGGGCTTGGCGTTATCTTCCAGCAGTTTCCACTGGTTCAGACCGCGTTGAAGTGGGCTTCCAGCATTTATCTTCTCTACCTCGCCTGGCGCATAGCTTCTGCACCACCACCCACTCTGCAAAATAGAGAAGCCAATCGACCAATGAACTGGTTTGAAGCTGCAGGCTTTCAATTCATCAACCCGAAAGCCTGGGTTATGTCGATTGCTGCAGTAGGAACATTCTCTTTATCGGAAGACAATTACTGGCTTTCAGCCTGGAGTATTGCCCTGATATTCATGTTCGCAGCGTTTCCCTGCATTTCTTTCTGGACAGGTTTTGGAACACTTATTGGGAAAGTGATGAAAACATCTCTGCAATGGCGCTGGTTTAATATCTTTATGGGAGTGGCAACTGCTTCCTGTTTATTGTTTATCTGGAACTGAACAACCACCGACTGAAGTCGGTGG
>NZ_SMME01000221.1 GCF_009711465.1 Parendozoicomonas verongulae
TCTGTGACTTTGGCGGGTGCAAAAAGCGTTTTTCCCAATCAACTCATCTCGCCAACCATAAGCGCACCCACACAGGAAATAAGCCTTTTGTCTGTGACCAGGACGGATGCAACCAGTCTTTCAGCCAGTCTGGTTCACTGACCAGACACAAACGCATCCATACAGGAGACAGACCCTTTGTCTGTGACTTTACGGGTGCAACTGGTCTTTCGCCCAGTCCGGTGCACTGAGCAGACACAAACGCATCCACACAGGGGAAAAGCCCTTTATCTGTGACCAGGATAGGTGCAACCAGGCTTTCACCACCTCCGGTGCACTCACTATCCACAAACGCATCCACACAGGAGCTAGGCCCTTTGTCTGTGACCAGAGCGGATGC
>NZ_SMME01000377.1 GCF_009711465.1 Parendozoicomonas verongulae
TGGATATCGAGAACCATGTGTACCGAAGGTATAAGGCGTATACCTGCTTGAGCCTCTTTGCCTGTGAGGAGGAGGCACCTGCCGGTCATAAACCTTTATAGCCATTATGACAGGGGGGTGTTAAACCAATGTTTTGTATGGATGATGGTGAGGGAACAAAGGTTCAAAATGAGTCAGGGTCACAAACAGGGCTGTTTGAAGGTTGCGCAGTTTTATGAGCCAAAAACTGTCGTTCCCTTATCCTCCAGAGTTCATCTTTCTTCTGTTCTTGTCGGTAGGGGTCAAGGTCGTTGGCAAGAGTAAAAAGTAATACCGCTGTCTGTCCGAACTCTTTCTCCTTTTCTTCTTTGATACCCAAAGTTTGCAACCCAGGTTGCGGCCAGACAGATAAAAAGCGGAAGCAGTGAGCCAGTTGACTGAGACAGGATGCATTTGTGCCTTCACTGC
This sequence comes from Parendozoicomonas verongulae, assembly GCF_009711465.1. Lineage (GTDB taxonomy): Bacteria > Pseudomonadota > Gammaproteobacteria > Pseudomonadales > Endozoicomonadaceae > Sansalvadorimonas > Sansalvadorimonas verongulae. Next base: position 448 of record NZ_SMME01000377.1, read on the forward strand.
TCTCAACCGCAAGAGCAGCCCAATTGAACGCTTTCCCCAGAAGAGTCGAATGTTCGGGCAAGATTTTCTCAACGTCCATTAATTCCTGGAAGTAACGAATGCTCATACATAAACAGGTTTCGAACCCTGAAAACAACTGCTTATCGAGTTGCAATTCATCCAATTGCTCCCATTCATCCATATCAATGAAAATGGCTGCTATACCCAGTTCGATCTCCTTGTCATCACAGGGAG
>NZ_SMME01000781.1:0-13513 GCF_009711465.1 Parendozoicomonas verongulae
CTGAAGAATGAACGAGGTGAACACGATTTTATGGCTGCGTGCCGTGAAGGTAATACGGAAGCTGTGCAGTTTTTTCTGGATCTAGAGGGGTTTGATGTTAACGAACCGTTTTCCTGTAAAGCGTATTGTGAACCTGTTCATGGCCTGTTTGTTGCGGCAGCGGCAGGCCGTATTGAAGTGGTTCAGAGTTTAATAGCTGCAGATGCAGAAATTAATCAAACATGGGGAGGGATCACGCCATTATATGTGGCCGCTCAAAACGGCCATGACAAGGTGGTTCAAATGTTGCTCGACTCCAATGCTAACCCATTTAAGAAATATAGGTTTTATTGGCTTTTCACCAAAAGCCCACTGAATGCAGCAAGATCCTGCAAGCCTTGGTTCAGAGTAATAAATCCTGCCAAGTATGACAGCTATACGGTAATCATTAAGGCACTCAAGAAAGCAGCCAGCAAATCCAGTTCTTACAAACCAGTAACAACCCATCACTCTAAAGCAGAAACAGAAAGAACTCCTTTATTAGGTGAGCACTCCCGACTCAGATCACAGCCCGTCTCAAAACAATAGGCCAACGGTCAAAGTGCCACGGTCAGAAGACGCATGACCACTGTGTAGATATCCCGATCTGTGGGTGTAGTGAGTGGAAAAAGTTGCTGGGCCTCAATGGGTGGCCCATCAGCCCTGTCGAATATCACGGTGAAGCTGCGGCCACCGGGCAGGGTCAGCGCCATCTTCTTTCCGACCTGTTCGCTCAGGGCAAACAAGGCATCCACCTCAGCACGGGTGAGCCAGCCATTTTCCCCGTCGCCCAGTACAATAGATCTGCCGTAAGATTTCAGGCTTTCAGAAACGACTAAGGCACCGGTCAGGCTGCGCTCCTGTTCCTGTGCCACCGGTGACCAGTCAAACTCATTCACCCAGATGAAGTTATCTGGGAGCGTTAAGGTATCAAAACAGGTTGTTCACCTGTCCGCCGACCACTTCATTGCCAGTCGCCCGGCCTCCGCCGTCCCCTTCGTCTGTCAGACGCTGGGACTCAAATAACTTGAAATCTTCCTTGTTGATTGCCATGGAAAAATCCTTTTTCGATGTGGTGCGGAAATGACTTATAGGAAGGGCTGACAGGCTTGATGAAAACCGCCACGTGCGATTTCGGATAATGGTTCTTGAAACAAGAAAAAACCGCCGAAGCGGTTTTCATAATCAGGGAAGAATATCTGCAAGCCGTGACTGGTGAGTTTTAAACCAGGGATGCGCACAAACATAACCGGCTGGAGGTCGGCGGCCAGGATCAATGCTAAGAAGATTCAGTAGCAATGTTTTTGCCTGAGGATCTGCAATGTTCTCACTTATACGGCTTTGCGCTGTAAAATCAATCCAGCCAAGTAATTCGTCTTCATTGTCGAAATCAACGGCTTCAATACCCTCTCCATCTTCAAGGAATAAGGTCATAGGAAACTGTGTTTTGTTGGCTAACTCAGGAAACAGATCCTTCCCAGTAAGTGCCCTGTACATAACGCACCCAAACGACCACATATCCGATGAGGGGCTCCACCCGGCCTGAGTGTAAAGATCCGGTGAACAGTACTCTGGTGTACCTGCCGGGCTCATATCATAACTATCCGGACCAAAGTGAATGACTTCGCCAAAGTCACAGACTCTGACCTGCTTTTGTCCATCAATGAGGATGTTCTGAGGCTTAATATCCCGATGAACTTTATTGTTCCTGTGTAGATATTTAAGGGCCTCCGCGATTTGAATCAGCACTTGCTTCTTATCCTCTGTGGTATGCAGATCAACAATATGTGCTGTTGAAGGGGTGGTCGTCGATGCAATATCAACCCCACCATACTCAAGAGTCATCGAGTCACACCATCGACCGCACTCAGAGGACGCATGAATAACAGAAATAATATTGGGGTGATGTAGCTCTTTTAGAACCTGAACTTCATGCTGCAAAATTTGCAGACACCGAGGCCGCAAATGGTTGTCATGGGGTTCTTTCTCTACCATTAGTTGACGCTGGTCTTTATTGAAAACAATAGAAACACGGCCACAGCCTCCCTGGCCCAATACCACGGAAACTGAGCCATCTGATCCAGAGCTGATTACACTATCTCCCGATGATGGCTGACTCAAGGACAACGGTGGAGATAGCGATTCAGTACGAGGGGGAGTTAAACCTTGCATTCTACGTCCTCCGTCGATTTATTGTCATGACCAACACTGTAGCCATGATAGTCAAAGCCCTGTATGAGACCTTTGTAGGGCTTTAGACGAATGTGTAAGCCCTAAAGCGATCAACTATTTGCAACCGTAAGCAGGCGCATGACCACTGTGTAAATAGCCCCATCCGTGGGGGCAGAGAGTGGGAAAAGCTGTTGTGCTTCGATAGGCGGGCCATCGGCTCTGTCAAAGATCCCGGTGAAGCTGCGGCCACCGGGCAGGGTCAGCGCCATCTTCTTTCCGGCCTGCTCGCTCAGGGCAAACAGGACCTCTACTTCAGCCCGTGTCAACCAGCTGTTTTCACCATCCCCCAGCACAATGGATCACTCAGAGACTTATCGGGACTGGCACAATGGCGGGGAGTTATTTCGTGTTGGCAGAGCATTCCGGTGAGTCGTAGGGAACAAAGAACAAACGGTTCTGTACGAGCTTTATGATTTTTCTACTGTCACTGTTTTTGGTCCACATCTTTCCCAGCCCATCCGTATCCTCACCGTATTCCGCATATTTTCTCGCTGCACTAAAATCAGCACCAAGGTCAGGCGTCTTACGAAGTTCAGCCACGACATAGGCAAAGAATTTTTTCGCCCCTCTTCGAAGAGGAATTTTTCTACGGGTCGCCTTTTCAATGAGAAAGTCACCAGCTTCGCTCAAGGCATACAACAGTTCATCACTCACGACATCGGATGCAGCGTCCCCCAGATACAAATAGGTCAGGGACTCCCACTCCACACTGGCCATCATTTCACGGGTGAGCAGGCAGTCCGAAAGAGGGGGAGATAGACTTAATGCCTGGCAGGGATATTTCACTCCTGTTCTCTGCCAACATAAATCCCAATATTCCCCGCTGCTTTTCCCGGCAAATGTTTTCTATCTGCCTTTCGTACCCCTGAAATGAACGACAAAACCAGAAAGGCACGTAACCAGCCTTGGGGATGTGAACGTCCCCCAGATACCATAGCAATTTGGGGCCAGGCACACCTTCATAAAGCTGACAGCGGGAAACCTTTCCCCGAGACTGGGAGAAATCAAAGTAAGCTTCAGCAGCCGAAAAACGTTCAGGTTCATACGTAAAAACCCAGCGGCTTCTATCGAGCTGACTTTTGAGGGAAAGAAAGGTTTTGTGTTTCTGAAAAAACTCTAACAAGGCAACTTGTGGCCCTGGCTGTGCCATGTTAGCTATACGGACGGCTTCATCTTTTATGGCTTTAAGCTGAGGATCTGGAAGCTGCTCTACGGCATCCAGCACCCGATCTAGATTTTTAAGAAAGTCATCCCAGTCCGTCTCTTTGTCCATGGTGACATGGTGACTTTCAAGGTATTTCCTCAATCCCTTGCTATCACTCGATAAGCGAATCAACTCTTCAAGAGCATCCATATTCCCTCTCTTTTATTTTTATACGTCCATGGTATAGAGACTTCTCAAGGTGCGGATTCCTGGCAATCAAGTCAAGCCGGTGCCAACAGGTGGCAACTACGCCCAGCTTGGTTGTTGTACAGAACACATCTCCGATTCAAGCTTTATGGGTAAGGAAAAAAATTACTCGGATTGCACGATCATGGACGACCATTCACTCCCATCATTACCCACCAGCTCGCCACGGGAAGAACTGCTTTACCTGTTCTCCCTTGGTGTCATACGCCACCAGCGCCGTACAACAGAGAATAACCAGCCAGACACCGTCACTGGCTGGACTTCTTCGGTTACCAGAGCGTGTATGTCTCCTTCCCAACCAGAGGAGACAACCCGTGAAAAAGAGTGAAGTGGACAAGAGTAAAAGTGAGCAGACACTTGCGGCCCAGGTCGCCAGCATTATGAGAATGGAACGAGAGGAGTTACTGCAGACCTGGCAAGACCTGCTGGGTAAGGAAGCCCCCACATTGCATATCGCTTTGCTGCGCCAGCAACTGGCCTGGAAGGTTCAGGAGCAAGCTCTGGGCGGACTCAGCGAAACCGCCAAAAAACAGCTAAACAGGGCAAAGATGTCCGTCATTAAACGCAAAAAAGTTTCAACGCCCCGCTCCTTTGAGCTTCCCCACGGCACCCGTCTCACACGTCTGTTCAAGGACGAAATCCATGAGGTGATTGTCACGCCGGAAGGCTATGAGTACCGGGGTGAGATCTATAAAAGCCTGACAAAGATTGCAAAGGCCATCACGGGTAGCCAATGGAGTGGACCGGCATTTTTCGGTTTGCGCAAGAGAAAGAAGAAGTGGAAAGAGCAGTGAACAGTTACACAAGAAACAGGGAACCCACCCAGCGATGCGCGATCTATACCCGCAAATCCTCTGAAGAAGGGCTGGAACAGGAGTTCAACTCCCTCAATGCCCAGTGGGAGGCGTGTGCCGCCTATATCGCATCGCAAAAACATCAGGGATGGGTGCTGGTGGACGAGCGTTTTGAGGATGGTGGCTTTTCAGGGGGCAATATTGAAAGGCCCGGGCTTAATAAACTGATGGACGCAGTGAGGCGGGATGAGATTGATATCATCGTCTTTTATAAGCTCGACCGCTTCAGTCGTTCCACCATCGATTTTGCCGCATTGCTCGGTGTACTTGAAAAACATGATGTGTCGTTTGTCTCCGTAACCCAGCCGTTTCAGACAGCCGATAGTATGGGCCGTCTCAATATGAATATGCTGATGACATTCGCACAGTTTGAGCGAGAGGTCACCAGCGAACGGATTCGGGACAAGTTCGCCCAGTCAAAGATGAAGGGCATGTGGATGGGAGGGCGCGTGCCCTACGGCTATGATGTGGAAGACCGGAAACTGGTGGTCAATCCCGGAGAGACTCAGGTTGTGAACATCATTTTCGAAACCTTTGTTGAGACCCGCTCATTGACCGAAACCTGCTACCGCGTGAACGATATGGGTTTTCGTACGAAGCTTTATCGTCACAAGGATGGCAGCACGATGGGTGGGATGTCCTACACCAAAAGCACCCTGCGCAAAATGCTGACCAACAAAATCTATCTCGGGCTGATACATCACAAGGGGCAATGGTATCCCGGACAGCACAAAGCCATTATCAATCGGAACCTTTGGGAGACTGTTGAAAAGATATTCGCCAGTAACCGCTTCAGTCGCCGCACAGATTCCTGTCGGCGAAACAGTCCGGCTTTTTTGCGGGGGTTACTTTTCGGGCCGGACGGTATCGCACTGGTGCCCACCAGCGCCCGACGCCGGGGAAAACGATACCGTTACTACACCAGTAACACGGCTCTTAAACAAGGTTACCGGGAAAAGATCATTCCTCCTCTTCCCGCCGAGCCTCTGGAGCAACTCGTGATACAAGAGGTGGGGCAACTGCTGAAATCGCCATCACTGCTCTTGAAAGTTTTTAAGACCGGACAAGAGCTGGCCCCATCACTGAAATATGACCAGGTCGTCAATGCTTTCGGAACGCTGGATCAGATCTGGGTAGAACTTTTCCCCAATGAACAACAGCGGCTGGCTCAGTTACTCATCAAACGGATTAACGTCTCAGGGGAAGGTGTTCATATTCACTTCCACGGCGATCATTTACCAGAAATCATGCACGAAATGTCAGGAGAACCCGTATGAGCTTTGAAATCACCGGAGAAAGGCAGTTGACGTACAACCAGGAAGAGAACTCTCCGGGTATATTTATTCCTATCAAACTGGTTCGTCGGGCGGGACGCACCCATATCCAGACCAGTGATGGTCAGGTGATAAACCCTGAACCGTTGCAATTTGATACCGCCCTCGTGAAAGCGCTGGCCCAGGCACATATCTGGATGGAACAAATGACAGAGGGTAAGTACGCAGGCGTGAGCGATCTGGCCAGACGCAGAAAGCAGATCACCAGCTACGTGTCACGCATCATGCGGCTTACGCTCCTGTCGCCACAATTACAGGAGGCCATTCTGACCGGCCAAAATATAGGCGGAAGGACACTGGCTGATTTTATGGATGGTTTTCCACTGTCGTGGCATGAGCAAGAGCGGTGGATTAATCAGTAAACAAAAGATTGATCCACTTCCACAATCTGAGACATCTGAGAAAGCCCCTGAAGAGATGCACGATAATTAAAGAAGTGCTTTCAATACGGGCTGTTTAAATACTCCTGAAGAAAATTATCAGCCTCTATCCCTTCTCCAACACAGCTGCGTAACTCTTTTCCATCACGTTCTCCGACATTCATCATATTAATGAATACTCATTTGCAAACAGGTACCTTCTTCTCTGGATACAGTTAGGCTCCCCTGTTTGCCTACTCTCGGCAACCATAGAATTTCACGAACCCTAAACGACAGTGTTTTTGCGCTACTCATAGACAGTTGATTTCAATAAGAAAATTCAGGTACCTCGAAATGCCCTCTAAAACCTGAAAAACAGAGGGCAGGCCAGAAAAAGGGCTAAACAGGGGTAAAACAGAGGAGATATAAGGAACAACGGGGTACCCGTTTAAAAACGGGAATGGTGCGGGAAAACAGGGGATTTTGTGCGCTTATAAATGCAAAAATCCCGCGACCTATAGCAGGTGCGGGATTCGTCTGTATGGCGGTGAGGGAGGGATTCGAACCCTCGATACCGGATTAGGGTATACTCCCTTAGCAGGGGAGCGCCTTCGGCCACTCGGCCACCTCACCGTTTTGAAAATATCATACCGTTCTGCTTTTCTGTGTCAATTGAGTTGGTTACTTCAGACACTTAGGCTTCAGGAATGAAAAACCCGCCAATCTGACGGGTTTTGCTCTTAACAAGAGAATATGGCGCGTCCTGGAGGATTCGAACCTCCGACCGCCTGGTTCGTAGCCAGGTACTCTATCCAGCTGAGCTAAGGACGCGTAGTGCTGCTTGAACAGCGCGATTGAATTTACATTTAAACGACACCGCCTGTCAATATGGCGGTGAGGGAGGGATTCGAACCCTCGATACCGGATTAGGGTATACTCCCTTAGCAGGGGAGCGCCTTCGGCCACTCGGCCACCTCACCGTTTGAGACGGCCGCTATAATAACAGATTCGGACTGAATGCAAAGTCCTTTTTAGGGCTTTACCGTGGCTATTTTAAAGAACGCTTTCAGAATGAATGAAGAGTGCTTTGAAAAGTTATTCGTTAAAGAAACAAACAGTTAGATGGGACCAGTATCAATACTGGTCTCCACCTTCCTCTTCGGTTTCCGGAACCCATTCCTGATGGTGTCCAGAACCGGAGTGACCACCGGATCCACCCTCACGTTCCTTCTGGATACGTTGGTAGATTTCTTCCCGATGAACTGCAACTTCCTTTGGCGCATTGACGCCGATACGAACCTGGTTACCTTTCACACCCAGAACGGTCACGGTGACATCGTCACCAACCATCAGGGTCTCACCAACTCGGCGTGTCAGAATGAGCATTACTGTCTCCTTGTTCTCTATCCTATAAACAATGACCGTAATCGATGACAGTACTTCCGAGCCCTGTGAGGAGGGGTAAACCGTGAATACTGCCTGCCGGTTTATTGTTACGAATCATAAACATAATACAGGTCTGGAGATTGGCAATCCGTTCCCGCATTATCTTTTAGTTCTGGCAGCACAAATCCAAAACCGTTCCCTTTATGACTGCCATTTCCTCTCACCTTTGTGTTAAGACTGAGGAAAAGTCATCACCAAAGAACGTCGTGCTAACCAGACGGCACATTGCTAGCAGACTCCTTATGTAAGCCCTGCTGTACAAGCAGGTTAGGGCTACTTTCAGAGCCTCCCTCTTTTAAAAACCAACCACCGTCAGGGTGGTTACTCCTGCTCTACGCTAGTACCTTGGTTCAACTCAAACGTAGAATGCAAGGCTCGCACCGCTAGTTCAAGGTATTTTTCCTGTATTACCACTGAAACCTTGATCTCAGAAGTGGAAATGATCTGAATATTGATCCCTTCAGCGGCCAACGCCTCAAACATCTGTGTAGCTACGCCAGCATGGGAGCGCATCCCAACACCTACGATAGATACCTTGGCAATTTTGTTGTCGCCATCGTATTCTCGAGCTCCCAGGTCTTTACAGGTCTGGGCCACCACTTCCAGTGCACGCTGATAATCATTTCTATGAACTGTGAAGGTGAAATCGGTGGTCTGGTCGGCCGCAACGTTCTGGACAATCATGTCCACCTCGATATTGGCACGCCCAACAGGGCCAAGAATCCGTGAAGCCACCCCGGGAATGTCCGGCACCCCTTTGATGGTCAGCTTGGCTTCATCTCGGTTAAACGCTATGCCGGAAACAACTGGCTGTTCCATCTCGCTCTGCTCCTCGAGTGTGATAAGAGTGCCCGGGCCATCCTGAAAACTGTGTAACACCCTCAGAGTGACGTTGTACTTACCGGCAAATTCAACTGAACGAATCTGCAACACTTTTGAGCCAAGGCTGGCCATTTCCAGCATTTCTTCAAAAGTAATTTTATCCAGTCGGCGGGCACCTTCAACAACACGGGGGTCAGTGGTATAGACACCATCCACGTCGGTGTAAATCTGGCACTCCTGTGCATCCAGCGCGGCAGCCAGTGCCACGGCGGTGGTATCGGAGCCTCCACGCCCCAGAGTGGTGATCCTGCCGGACTCACTCACTCCCTGGAAACCGGCAACTACAACCACCCGTCCGGCATCGAGATCAGCTCTTACGGAACCGGTGTCGATCTCCTGAATGCGGGCTTTGTTATGATAACTGTCTGTTCTGATAGCAATCTGCCAGCCGGTGTAGGACCGGGCCGGGCAGCCAAGATTTTCCAAGGCCATAGACAGCAGAGCAATGGTCACCTGCTCTCCGGTAGAAAGCAGCACGTCCAACTCTTCGGCTTTGGGGTGTTTCTGCATCTCGCTGGCCATGGAAACCAGTCGATTGGTTTCTCCAGACATTGCTGAGACCACAACAACTATGTCATGCCCCTGTTTGCGAAACGTCTGAATCTTCTCTGCAACAGCTTGTATACGCTCTACAGTTCCAACGGATGTTCCACCAAACTTCTGTACTATCAGCGCCATTGTGTTCTTGCTTTTATTAATAGTCGGAGCGAAATGTACCAAATTGGTACACAAAGAGACAGTGTATAATCAGCTCCCTCTTCCCGATAAAATGAGAAAGGAAAGGGAGCTGACGGTACTTGCAACTTTTTACAGCTTGTCGCCCAACCAGGCTTTAACAGAAGCCAGAGCCGCAGGCAACGCAGCCATATCGCTGCCTCCACCTTGAGCGAAGTCAGGACGACCGCCACCACGACCACCTACTTGCTCAGCAACCATCTTCAACAGGTCACCCGCTTTTACCTTACCGGTGAGATCTTTGGTGACACCTGCCGCCAGAGACATCTTGCCGTCGTTCACAGCCGCCAGCATGATCACACCGCTGCCCAGTTTCTGCTTCAGCTGATCAATCAGATCACGCAGAGACTTGGCTTCCACACCGTCCAGCTGAGTGGCCAGCAGCTTCACGCCGTTTACATCAATAGCATCAGACGCCATATCCGCACCAGCAGCGCTGGCCAGTTTCTGCTTCAGCTGCTGGAGCTCTTTTTCCAGCTCGCGATTGCGGGCCGCCAGAGCCTTCACCTTCTCAACCGCAGATTCACGATTGCCTTTCACCAGCCCGGCCACCTGCTGAAGACGGTTGTCGTTCTGCACCAGCCAGTCCTGGGCGGCTTGGCCAGTGAGAGCTTCCACACGGCGTACGCCAGCAGCAATACCACCTTCACTCACAATCACGAACTGGCCGATATCGCCCGTACGCTCCACATGGGTACCACCACACAGTTCCACAGAGAAACGGTCAGAACCCATGCTCAACACCCGCACAGAGTCACCATACTTCTCGCCAAACAGCATGGTTGCGCCCATTTCAGCGGCGGTGTCCATATCGGTCACCTTGGTGTCAACGGCCGTGTTGGCACGTACCTGCTGGTTCACAATCTGCTCAACAGCCTTGATCTGCTCATCGGTCATGGCTTCGCCGTGGGAGAAGTCAAAACGCAGTTTCTCGCTGTCCACCAGAGAGCCTTTCTGCTGAACGTGTTCACCCAGAACACGGCGCAGAGCTTCGTGGGCCAGGTGAGTAGCAGAGTGGTTACGGGCCGTGTCGATACGTTTATCCCCATCAACAGCCGCAGATACCGTTTCGCCCACCTTCAGGGAACCGGACATCACTTCACCAGTGTGCAGATGGTTGCCGCTTTCCTTTCTGGTATCCAGAACACGGAACTCACCCGCCTCTGTTTTCAGAACACCGGTATCACCACACTGACCGCCAGACTCCGCGTAGAAAGGCGTCTTGTTCAGCACAACAATGGCTTTGGTGCCTGTAGTGATGGCATCAACCGCTTCACCTTCCACAAACAGCGCCTTCACTGTGTCAGTGTCGTTCACATTGCCAAAGTAACCGGAGAACTCGGTTTCCCCTTCCACATTAATGGAAGCGTTGTAGTCCACACCGAAATTGCTGGCGGCACGGGCACGCTGACGCTGCTCTTCCATGCACGCTTCGTAGCCGTTTTCGTCGATAGTCAGGCCTCGCTCACGGGCGATATCGTTGGTCAGGTCAACGGGGAAGCCGTAAGTATCATAGAGAGTGAAGACGGTTTTACCAGGAATCACCTTGCCTTCCAGAGAGGCCATGTCGTCTTCCAGAATCTTCATACCCTTGTCCAGTGTACGGGTGAACTGCTCTTCTTCTTTTTTCAGCAGATCCATCACCCGTTGCTGGTTCTCAGCCACAACGCTGGCCGCATCCCCCATGGCTTCCACCAGAGCGGGTACCAGTTTGTAGAAGAAAGATTCCGTTGCCCCCAGCTTGTGACCATGGCGGCAGGCGCGGCGAATAATGCGGCGCAGGGTGTAACCACGGCCATCGTTGGAAGGCTGTACGCCATCGGCAATCAGGAAAGCGCCGGAACGGATATGGTCAGCGATAACACGCAGAGAGCTGTTACTGTTTTCAACACCGCCCAACAGTTTGCCCGCTTCGGTGAGAATGTGCTGGAACAGGTCGATGTCATAGTTGTTGTGCACACCCTGAACCACAGCCGCAATACGCTCCAGCCCCATACCGGTATCCACGGAAGGCTTGGGCAGTGGTTCCATGCGACCATCAGCATAACGGTTATATTGCATGAACACGATGTTCCAGATTTCGATGAAACGGTCGCCATCTTCTTCCGGAGTGCCGGGGCGGCCGCCCCAGATGTGTTCGCCGTGGTCGTAGAAAATTTCTGTGCAGGGGCCGCAAGGGCCGGTGTCACCCATCATCCAGAAATTGTCGGACTGATACGCGTCGCCCTTATCACCAATACGGATAATGCTGTCGGCAGGTACGCCAACGGCGTTCAGCCAGATGTTGTAGGCTTCGTCATCGGTTTCATAAACAGTCACGCACAGTTTCTCAGCGGGAATGTTCAGAGTGCCGGTCAGAAAGCCCCAGGCAAACTTGATGGCGTCTTGCTTGAAATAGTCGCCAAAGCTGAAGTTACCCAGCATTTCAAAGAAAGTGTGGTGGCGGGCAGTGTAACCCACATTTTCCAGATCGTTATGCTTACCACCGGCACGCACGCAGCGCTGGGGAGTGGTCGCTCGCGTGTAGTCACGCTTCTCACGGCCAAGGAAAGTATCCTTAAACTGGTTCATACCTGCGTTGGTAAACAGCAGGGTGGGGTCATCATGGGGAACCAGTGAGCTGCTGTCTACAACAGCGTGGCCCTGTTCTTCAAAGTACTTGAGAAAAGCAGAACGTAATTCAGAACTCTTCATGGAAGACGTCATATCACCATCAAACTCGTGTATTTCACCCCAATTTTTCTGCGGTCAAGCCGCATTGGAGCCTATTGATGGTCGCATTATATAACTATGCCGTGGGTCTGTAAGGGCTATAACGGTGATATTGCAGCATTATTATTATTTTCTGTGCTGGCTCCTCCCCCAGAGCTGGGAAGGAGCCTTCCGTATTATTTTTCGCTCAGCTCCAGACGAGCCAGCAACGAGGAGGTATCCCAGCGGCGGCCACCGGCCTTTTGCACTTCCCCATAGAACTGATCCACTGCTGCCGTAACCGGCAGGCTTGCGCCGTTCTTACGGGCTTCATCCAGACAAATACCCAAGTCCTTGCGCATCCAGTCCACAGCAAAACCATGGTCATATTCGCCTTCGTCCATGGTCTTGTAACGGTTCTCCATCTGCCAGGATTGTGCTGCACCTTTGGAGATCACGCTAATCACGTCGTCTACATTCAAACCAGCACGCTTGGCAAAGTGAATACCTTCAGAAAGCCCCTGCACCAGACCGGCAATACAAATCTGATTCACCATTTTGGTAAGCTGGCCAGAACCACTTTCACCCAGCCGTTTTACCTGACGGGCATACACATCCATCACCGGTTCGGCCTTATCATAGGCAGCCTGATCGCCACCCACCATAACCGTCAGAACACCGTTCTCGGCACCCGCCTGACCGCCGGAAATCGGTGCATCCAGAAAACCGATGCCGCTTTCAGCCGCCACAGCGTACAGCTCACGGGTCACTTCGGCAGACACAGTGGTATGATCTACAAACACCGTGCCTTTCGCCATACCGGCAAAGGCGCCATTATCACCCAGACACACCTGACGAAGGTCGTCATCGTTACCCACACAGCACATCACCAGATCAGCACCTTCGGCGGCCTGGGCCGGAGTCTCCTTGAAGGAGCCAGCATACTCCTCCACCCACGTCCGGGCTTTGGCCGTAGTGCGGTTGTAAACCGTTACGTCATACCCTGCCTTTTGCAGATGTCCCGCCATCGGGTAACCCATAACCCCCAAACCGAGGAATGCAACACGTACTGCCATAACAAACGCCCTTCTTATCAAGTGAGGAGAGATAACAGAGAACTATTGTGCCCGATGAACCTTCAGCCTCGCCATAGCATCTTTAAACCTATCTGCCATGGTTCTTGTCAGCACCCCTGTACACCCGTGTTCATTCCTGAAACTTTGATACCCCAAACAGGTCTGAATGACTGGTTATTCATGATGTCCTCATGGGTAACCAGCTATTTGGAATAAACCTGAAGGGGTACTGATAATGGACATCCGCTCGTTTTCAACTGTTCCACAGCCTCTTATCGCCCCCTCCCCCGAAGCCGTCTCTGCTCCGGTGACACGTCTTGAGCACCCAGAAACGACGGGGGGCGAATCGCCGGTGGCTATGGACACAACTCCCCTCGCCAGTTATTCCATCTCTCCTGCGCCCCCGGCAGCACTTATTGCTCATAACCAGTACACTGCCGCGGTCCTGAAAAGCCTGTATCAGACCTATGAAGTC
>NZ_SMME01000781.1:13672-14474 GCF_009711465.1 Parendozoicomonas verongulae
TATAAAGCAAGCACCGCACACTTTCAGTTTTCTGCCATCCGAACTGCTCACTCCAGCCTTTATTGATGCCTGCATCGCCAGCAATAAACGGGTTACTCCCGAGGTGTTCGCGATGTTCCCTGATCACCCCACAGACTTTGAAGCTCTGGTGCAGATAAGACCTTCAGCTATCTTGAATGTGCCACCCCATCAGTGTACCCAGGCTATGAAAGAGCGGGCTGTCCGACGCGTCCCCTGGTTGATCGGTCACTTTGCAGACGATCTGGACTCTGGGTACAGCAGACTGTGCAGGGCAGCACTGATTCAGGAGGGGGGGGTTCTAAGCTATATTCCCAAGCACCGTATCACGCTAAATATGGTAAAACAGGCACTGGACAGCGAACCGGTACCTCGCATACAAGATATTCCAACGCACATGCGTACGCCGGCCATGTGTCAAAAGCTTCTGCTGAAGGCACCGGCGGTTAACTGTGAAGATGTGGCGAGGCTCTACTACCCTGAGAATTTCCTTGAATGCTTCCCGGCTCTGATGCCACACCGGAGCCGTTTTTTTCACTGGCTGGCAGGGCTGCCTGTGGCCAAGCGTACCGAAAAACTGTGTGCAGAGTTTATACAGCAGTTTCCAGACGCCACGCACTTGATTCCAGAGTCTGTTTTGTCCAGACATCCGGAATGGCTGCAAGAAAGACCGAATCCCCCTGATCTGGAGAGTCATTATGTTTCCCTGTCGAGTGTCTCTCTTCCAGACAGTGGGCCACAAGCCTGTCGAAACTGGTTCAATCACTATGGGCCACTGGTGGAT
>NZ_SMME01000714.1 GCF_009711465.1 Parendozoicomonas verongulae
ATTTCGGCCTGAAAGTCACACATCGGGTTATACAGATACTTATTTACCACCCAACAGCCAACGCTCTACCAACCAGAGGCGATCCTGCCCCCAACAACTCTGTCCACACCCATAGGAAAAACTGGGCACGCCCCACAAGCCCAAATCATAAAGCTCTCGTCGATGCTGTTCGGCCCATTGCCGCCAACCTTCTTTCTTGAGAGATAAACGCGCCGATTCCCAATCCAGCCCGGCCTGAGCAACAATACGCTTCAAGCCTCCTTCTGTATCAGAATGCACGCCTGCTGCATTCACCGCCCTGGCACAGGCCAACAGCAACTCCACTCCTTTGCCGAAACTTTGGGCATAATCAAACAAGGCATAACAGTTTTCTACCCCTGCACCCAGAGGATCAGCCACGCGTCCATAAGGAACACCCAGCTTTCTCGCCTCCCGGCAGGTATCGTGAAAAATATACATTTTCTTTTGCCGGGGAACCGGCACACCGCGCATCATCATAGGCAACACCGGGCGTATATCCAGTGGAATATGATAATGGCGACTCATGACAACCACTCGTTCAAGGGCAAGGTAGGAATAAGGGCTACGCATGGAGAAATAAAATTTAAGTGGACGGGACGGATCAACCACATCACCGGGCTGCCCAAGAAACGTCTTCTGACAGGTACGATTAAAGACAACGTCTTCTTGTGTATTTTTCTGGCACGCTATAGCCAACAACCGTCGTTCAAGATGGTCCAGACGATCCAGCCCCCAGAACCACTCCCCCTCAAACCAGAACATTGCACTAAGATAGTGCCCAAGCTGCCTGCGACGCACCTCACCCTCCTCAAGAGAAGAGAAAAAGTGAGGCATGTTATCAGACGATGGCGATTCCAGCCCATACAGCCTGGCCAGAGACAAGGCATCATGTGAAGCATTGCGCTGCCACAACCCGGCTTCCGGAAACATCTCATCAGCTCGACTGCTGACTTCCCAGACTTTCAGTTTAATATCAAAACGCCGCTGTAATTCAGGCAGCACCTGGGCCACCAGCTGACTATAAGGATCAGTGCGGTCAAGAAATACTTCTACGACAGGTGTCACCCTACAAATCTGTCGGGGTAACCCATTCAAAGTATGGAGAGCGTGGTAAACGCGCTCAGAAGAGAGCAGTGCTGCCCCATAAGGCTGGATATATTTTCGAAGCAGTGAAGCAATGTACGACATAATAACCGCCTGTCGTATTTTTGCCCACATTACCATCAAAACAGCAGAAATACCCATGGCCATAGTGATAGAAGATCACTGTTACCACCATCAGCATAAACGACCAATTCGCTCCCAAAGGTAACACACCCCTTTACATTTCCCTGCATATTGCGACAAGTTCGCAACACTTTTGTCACACTCCGGTCATACCTCTTAAGGATACTCACCTACCCAGCACACCGGTCACAGAGACGACAACCGCAACAGGATACGTGTAAGACGCCAAAAAACTGGCACGCCAAGTGCTTTATTTAATTGCTGTCTTTTCGTGATTTTATTGCCTCTCGTCAACAAAAACAGCGGTTAAAGGGAATAGGCTACACCCGTCTTTGAGATGTTCCAGTGAAAGTACCTGGAAACAATGGCAGGCACAGCTTCGGTGAAGGAGAACCGCTTTCGGAGCAGTTATGAGTAAGCCAAAAATCAGCCACATGATCGCCTACCTCCAGCGTATTGGAGTGAAACTACCAAGCCTTGACCCTGTTCGCGTGGAGGCCGAGTACTTTCGAAAAATCTACAAGGTACAGCCGCGAGATAAAGTACTCGCTAAAGGTCAGCCGATAAAGCGGGCCAAAGCAGCAGGAAAGCGTCACGGAGTGCAAACACCGCAAGCCAGCCCCTGACGCCCAGACTTAAAAAAGGCCGCCAGTCCCCTCCAGAGGAAGGCAGCGGTCTTTTCATTTCATGCCCGAATTTTGACCCATCCACTCTGAATCTTCTCTACACCTCTCCCCTCCTCCGCAAACCTGACTGCCAGGTACAGATGTCATCAAAAGACTATTTAGCAGGCTATGGGGCAGCCGAAGGCCTTACTTACCCGGGATCTCTCTCGTACACAAGGAAGTAAACCATGAAGTACTTAGCTCTTGCCCTTCTCACCAGTTCAAGTGTGGCTTTAGCCAACAACAGCCAATGCATTTCGCTGTTTGAAAGCAATGCCCATGCGGATGCGTTGATCCAATGCCGCACTGCTGCCGAAGATGGCAGCCCTGAGGCTGCGTGGTTGATGGGACAGATGAATAGTCAGGGGCTGGGAACCAGAAAAAACGAGAGCAAAGCACTGGACTGGTTCCGTCAGGCAGCCAACGATGGTCATGCTGACTCCCAGTACAACCTGGCAGTTATGCTGGACATGGGTCAGGGAATCCCGGAAGACAACCCTAAGGCCGTAAAGTGGTACTTGAAGGCGGCACAGCAAGATCACATTCACGCCCAGCACAACCTCGCTCTGATGTATGCTCACGGTGAAGGCGTTGAGCAGGATTACCAAACTGCACTCAAGTGGACTCGCGCTGCCGCGGATAATGGTCTGGCAGAATCCCAATACCTGATGGGACAAATGTACCGCTCCGGAGGCGACCTTGTGGAAACCAGCCCGGAAGAAGCTCTGAACTGGTTCACCAAAGCGGGTGAGCAGGGACACATCAAATCCCAACTGATTCTGGGTTTGTCCTATGCGAAAGGGCTCGGTACAGAGATAAACCCTAATATGGCGATGGACTGGTCGCGTCAGGCCGCGTTTCAGGGCAACCCACAGGCACAGTTCCTGTTAGGTGTTCTTCACGCCCGTTACAGTGAAGACAATCAAGACTTACAGCAGGCTGCAGCCTGGCTGACAGTGGCTCTGTCCGGTGGATTCTCTGCCGCTATCGAGCCCCTGCAAAAGGTCACTGACCAGCTTTCCAAAGAAGAATTCCGCGAAGCCCAGGACAGCGCCAAGGCCATTATCGAAACGATTCAGCGCCAGAGTCGCAGTGTAGGCGTGTAAGCTGACCTCCCGATCATCAGAACACCAAAGGGCGCAATAACAGCGCCCTTTGACTTCCCCCTTTATTCCACCTGTCATAAAACTGACATCTTTATGCAAGATGAGCGCAACAATTCCTCCCTAAGCTCATTGGTGTTCTATACGACGCCGTCAGGATGAAAGACAATGATAAAAACCAAATCACACCGTGAATACCACGAGCAACTCGAAGCACTTGACGATACCCCGGACAATATCTCCGGCAACGAAAACCTGAATGAGCTGGTTCAAGAAGGTCGCCGCAATTTTATGAAAGGTGGCCTCGGCCTTGCCATAACCGGCTTTATTGGTGGATCACTGCTCAGCACCACAGGTTGCAGCAACACACCCCGTAAATCCGCTGCAGCACCGGCTATCAGCTTCAAACCCATACCAGTAGAAACGGGCATAGACTTTGATTCTATCACTGTCCCGGAGGGCTACACCGCACAGGCCTTCTTCTCATGGGGCGATCCGGTGGAAAACGGCTCACCCGCCTGGAAGGCCGATGGTTCCAACAGCTGGCAGGATCAGATGAAACAGGCAGGCCAGAACCACGATGGCATGTGGTTCTTCCCCTTCGATAACAATCCTAATAGCCACGGCCTGTTGGTGATCAACCACGAATATATAAACCAGACTCTGCACCCCAGCGGCATCACTGAAATTACCGATGGCAGCGGCAAGCTGGTGCGGGATCGCAACGAAGTACGCAAGGAAATGGCGGCCCACGGTGTCAGCATTATCGAAGTGAAGAAGGACACCTCCGGCAACTGGGTGCGCGTCGCTGATTCCAGATTCAACCGCCGCATCACAGGTATGACACCTATGGAGCTCACCGGCATTGCCGCCGGTACCGATGCACTGAAGACTGCAGATGATCCATCCGGTACAACCGTTCTTGGCACACTGAACAACTGCGCAATGGGGGTAACGCCATGGGGCACTTATCTCACATGCGAAGAAAACTGGAAAAACTACTTCGTCAACCGTAACAAAGAAGACTACGAACAGCGTATGGAGCATAACCGTTATGGTCTGGCCCAGGGCGAAAACGCCAAGTACCTCAGCTGGGATACAGCTGAACCTCGCTTTAATGCCACACTGGACGACTCCATGGCCCATGGCGGCTACGTGAACGAACCCAACCGTTTTGGCTGGGTTGTGGAGATTGACCCGTTTGACCCGACCAGCATGCCCAAAAAACGCACATCCATGGGCCGACTTGTGCGGGAATGCGCTTCATTATCGTTAGGCGACGACAATCGTCTGGCCTACTACTTTGGCGATGACACCCGCGGTGAATACGTTTACAAATTTGTCGCCGATAAACCGTACCGGCCCAACGACAAAGCGGCTAATAGCGAGCTTCTGGATCATGGCACACTCTACGCTGCCGCTTTCCATGAAGATGGTAAAGGTGAGTGGCTGCCTCTTATTTTCGGCCAGGGTGGATTAACCCGTCGTAACGGTTTCAGAAGTCAGGCGGATGTGTTGATTAATGCACGTCGGGCGGCAGATATTGCTGGCGCAACCACTATGGACCGCCCAGAGTGGGTAGCCGTTCACCCTCAAACCCGAGAGGTTTTCGTTACACTCACGAACAACAAACATCGTGGCAAGAAAGAAGACCAACCCACCAACGCGGCCAACCCTCGGGTTGATAATCGCCATGGGCAAATTATCCGATTCAATGAACAGGGTGCAGACCCGACAGCCACCACCTTCGACTGGGAGATGTTCCTGCTGGCCGGTGACCGCCCCGGTGCAACTCTGGCGGATGGCAGCATAGTGAAGGACAACCACATCGGCACAATCAAAGGAGACATTTTTTCCTCGCCCGACGGCCTGTGGTTCGACTTTGACGGCCGCCTCTGGATTCAGACGGACTATGGCGATAATGAAGACCGGAACGTGAACATGGGCACGAACCAGATGCTTTGTTGTGACACAGTTACGGAAGAAGTGAAGCGTTTTCTGGTTGGCCCGCGGGGTTGCGAGATTACGGGTGTGACCACCACCCCCGATGGTCGCAGCATGTGGGTCAATGTTCAGCATCCCGCCCTGAGCTACCCGGCCAGCGATGGCAAAACCCGCCCTCGCTCTACAACTGTTCTGATCACCAAAAACGACGGTGGTGTCATTGGTACCTGATCAGCCTCTCGAAAAACCCTTGATGTCACACTGACATCAAGGTTACCGCCTCAACAAAAGATTACCCTCAACCGGAATATATCGCGTCGCGACATGAATCAATGACGCTGCCGTCAGCGCCTGTACGCCATAAACATCCACCGAAACCCCATACTTTGATTTCAGCTTTTCTACCAGCAAACCAAAGTCCCCATCTCCGGAAGCCAGTACCACAGCATCGGATTCATCGGCATACTCCACGGCATCAAGGGTTATTCCTACATCCCAATCTCCCTTTGCAGAGCCATCGGCACGCTGAATGTAAGGCTTCAATTTCACCTCAAAGCCAATGGCACGCAAAATATTCTGGAACTGGCGCTGCTTCTCGTCGCCGCGATCAACAGCATAAGCAACGGCCTTGACCACAGAGCGCCCGGCTGTTGCCTGGGCCCAGAATGCATTGAAATCAAAATTGCACTTATAGATTTGGCGCGTGGTGTAATAGATATTCTGAACATCCACCAGAATGGTGACTCGTTCCTTGTCGCAGGAATGACTGGGCATCACTCAAAATCTCCACATACGAAAGCCTACATGATGATTAAGACTACCACGATATTGCCCTGCCTCTTCACAGAAGAGCACTCCAGACAGCTCTGTTTGTGATCCTGACTAATTCTGAACCTTTGTTCTATCACCATAATCCATACAAGCACACTGTTTTTAATGACACTCCCAGAAACTGCTATAGAGGGTTGATTCAGAGTATGTACCCACCACGACACTATAAAGGAGGTAGCCATTACCGTCAGACACCTCATCTTTACGGACAAAAAGATTCAGGTGGACATACCTCTCCCCCCTCCAGGGCACACGTTTCTTCAGCCTCACGAAGTGCTGGCAACTCTGGACAACGTCAACTTTCACAACGTCAAGCCCAGTACTGTCAGGTTCCCTCTTATATACCGCAGGATCAAGACCTAAATGAGGGCTTCCGTCTTCTAAAAACCAATCCGCAAAGAGCATTAGAGAAAGCAGAAACGCTATTAGAAAAGTACATGGGAAACTCGCAACACTACGGTCGTGCCGTGCAATTAAAAGCCAGATGCTTGTTTGTTCTCAACAATTTTGATGAATGCATTAAATACGTCAACTCCCTTTCAAAAGGCTTACAAAATAGCAAAGGAGTCATGATGGCCAAAGGGAGAGCTTTGCAGGCTACAGGCTGTCTAACCGAAGCTTTACCACTCTTCCAGCAACTTCATACACACTACTCAATCTCTCCAAATGATAAAAAAACCAATGGGCTGGCTCTGGGCAGACATCTCCAGCTCATTGGGGGCACAGACAACATGAGAGCCGCCCTGAAGATCTTCACCCAGTTGCGCACTGTGATTGCCGGGGGAGTAGAGGACACCCCTTGTGATGACAAGGATATCGAGATAACACTG
>NZ_SMME01000461.1 GCF_009711465.1 Parendozoicomonas verongulae
GATGCTTGTCAGCCGAAACGGCTCGCACTTGCCGGGAGCGGGCCACACCATCCACTAGCGTCTTACCCATAACGTGGGTGTAACCGGAATAGTCACCGGTCTGTGGAATCAGCACCGGCACTGCGCCGCCCGTGGTGTTCCAGATAGCGGTATCTATACCGGGATAGCTCGATGCCTGAGTATCCGTCGCGGATACATCAACCTTGGAATTTTGAGCACCCGTGCACCAATACGTGCGCCGTCCACTATCCAGATTCTCGTTAACGATGAGGTTGACCATATCGTTGACGTTGATCCTGAAGGTATTCCAATCATAAAACGCATCGGTAAACTCCAGCCGGACATTTTCTATCAGGGTGTCGTACTGTGAAGAGCTGCCATCAGACTGGGCAAAGTAACGGATCTTACGGCTTTCCAAGTAGTAGCCCATGATGATATGGATGTTTTTCAGTGATCCCCACCAGCGTTGACAAAGGTAATTCTGCTCATGTTTGGCGTTACTAATGACATGACCCTTACCATCAATCCTGGCCCGCACTTGGTAATAACCACCGATGACCATTCCGCCCATGTCGATGTCATTAGTCACTTCATAGTAAGTGCCGGGAGTACCCTGATCTTTGAAGGCATCCCGAAACTGCTCAGGCGTCTGAATCAGGTAAGGACTCTCTGCGGTTCCACTTCCGATGTAGGTCGCCATTAGTCTGCGTCTCCCCTGACTTGTAATGTGAACTGGTCATCCTGCCGGGTGCCCTGACCGGCGAGGGTTGTGCGCACCAACCACAACGGAGCCAGCGCCCCCTCGGTATTGAACCGGAGCACGTTACCGGTGGCCCAGCCTGATCCCCAGCCTTCCGCTTCAATCGTCCAGTACGGAGTGCCCGTTTCCGGGTTATTGGGTGTGGTGTCGCTGGCAATGGAACCGGCTCCG
>NZ_SMME01000397.1:0-239 GCF_009711465.1 Parendozoicomonas verongulae
CACAGACAAAGGACCTGTCCCCTGTGTGGACTGTCAGCGAGTACATTTCATAGAAACCTGCAGACATATTATCGTCAGTTTGAACCTGAAGCTCTCTGTAATGCTCACGTAACCAGGTATTGAAATCCGGAAGCCGGGAAGGCAACAGGTTTCCTGAAAGAGGAGGGGAGCAGTGGATGTGGGGAACGTCCTTATTTGAAGATACATGACACATGTTTGCCTTATCCCGAATCCATGTT
>NZ_SMME01000397.1:455-734 GCF_009711465.1 Parendozoicomonas verongulae
GACGGAATAATGTGAAGAGATCTTCCTTTGTCTTCTGATGCATAGATGGTAGATGTAGACAGAACGATCATTATACAAAGGCTGGTGGCAACAAAGTTCAGTCTGGAGACCATTGCATTCTTTCCCACAAAAAGAGCAAAGAAGATAGCAACATAGCTGGCGCCCTTTGGTGATGCTGGTGAAAGGGACTGACCGGGTCACTTATCTCCCACATTGTGATGTCTGCGCCGATGCCTGGTGAGGTAACTCGATTGGGCAAAACGCTTATTGCACCCATCC
>NZ_SMME01000329.1 GCF_009711465.1 Parendozoicomonas verongulae
GCAGGAGAAGAACCTGGGCACATGGGCCATTGGCAAACTGAACCTGTACCTGCACAACATGCGTGCGGAACTGGAGCGTGGAGACATCCTCGTCAACCCGTTGCATCTGGATCAGGACAGCATTAAAAACTTTGACCGTGTCATTGCCAATCCGCCATTCTCAGCCAAAAGCTGGTGGACACCTATCGAGGTGAACCGCCCCAAAAAGGTCAGTAAAGACGGCAAAGCGAAAGAGATTCCGCCCAACTACAAGAAAGAGCTGAAAGACCCTTACTCACGACTGGGGTAAGGCCCGGTATCCCCGCCTGTGTATTGATTCTGAACAAGCAGAAGCCCCAGAGTCTGCGCAATCAGGTGATCTTTCTTGATGCCAGCCGTGAGTTTGCCGAAGGCAAGAATCAGAACACCCTGCGCCGGAAGATATCGAGCGCATTACCGAGACCCACAGTGCTGCGTACCATAACAGCGTGGAAGAAGAGAAATACTGTCGTGTAGTGCCCCTGAGAGAGAAAGCAGACGACAGCCTCTCTCGATCTGCCCCTACGGATGGGGATATCTACACA
>NZ_SMME01000274.1 GCF_009711465.1 Parendozoicomonas verongulae
GCTATAGCACGACGGACATTATCATCAAGTGCTGTACTGACGCTGTCATAAGCACTCACGGCCTTTGCAACCTTTACCTTCCGCTTTTCCTTATCGCACTGTAATTTATATCGCTGGATATAGGAGCCACTCTCGCTGCTATCATGTACCGGCGTTCCTCCTGTCACATAAGCCAGATCCTTGGCACCTTCCATAAGCGCTCTGAACTCCTCCATAAATGCCTCATTGGCTTTCAGGTGATCCGGTATATCCAGATAGCTGGCATCAAAAAGTCTGCTCCTACTCGATTCATGGGAAGCTTTCGTCCAGTTACACGGAACAGCGAGTACCCGGATGATATCCAGGCTGTCAGGCAAACGGAGAAGATGGCGCACCCTGCGCTCTTGTGCAGAACAATTTTTATCTGAAATATAGGGGTCTGCAACGTCCCGAAATTCATTCACATTTTTATTACGCAG
>NZ_SMME01000265.1 GCF_009711465.1 Parendozoicomonas verongulae
CCCACGGCATAGGTGAGGCTGTTTTTCAGGCGGCCCGTATCGGAAAGAATCCGGCCCTCCCGGATTTTGAGCGCATCCCATGGTGTGCCGTCAGGGCCGCGTTCATTCACAAAGTTCATCTTGGCGTCGCTGACCAAGGCACGACCGAGCCGCTGAAAGAGCGGCTTGCGGTACTGGTAGAGGCTGACGGTATCCATCAGTCTCTGGATGTTCTTTTGCGCCTCATCAATCGAAAGCATCAGAAGTCCTTCAGGGTGTCGCTGGTGAAGATACGATCCGTGTCATCCTTGCACACGGCATACCCGGAAGAGCTGCCGGTGGCATTCTCACCGGTGGGCAGGTTCAGTTCGGCCCGGCCAGAGGACAGATCCCGCAGGGCCTGCACAGCCCGGTTATATCGCTTCTCCACTTCCTCGGTGACCCGGTTATCCATCAGCAGGTAGCG
>NZ_SMME01000086.1 GCF_009711465.1 Parendozoicomonas verongulae
CATTGCCGGGGAGAAAAGCAAAAAACCGGACTAACTCTCACCGCTCCAACGCCTGCTCAACATCTGGCCGTTGAAACAGGTGCCACACATGGATCCGGGATAAGGTAAACATGTGTCATGTGTCTCCAGACGAGGAAGGTCACCCTCACATCCACTGCTCCCCCTATCCCTCGGGAGACCTGTTTCCTTACCGGTTTCCGCATTTCAATACCTGGACACGTGAGCATGACAAAGAGCTTCAGGTTCGA
>NZ_SMME01000543.1 GCF_009711465.1 Parendozoicomonas verongulae
TGGTGCTGTTGTGTCCTCCCCCGGCCATAGAGACTCCGGAAGAGAAAAGAGTCAGGGCCAGCAGCGGGGGGGCAAGAAGATCCGATGTGCTTTTCATAACTCACCTTATAGCGGCAGCTGCACAACAGCGAGGCAGTGCAGTATAGTCGCGCCGGGTGATAAGCCAATGACTACGTGGTTAGTCATGCTAGCGCATTGATTCTGTATTATTTTTCTCTGGGTTCCCAAGCGGTTTCAAGGTCGGCGAGGCTCAGGTTCGCCCCGCTTCTGTGCCCGCCGCCGCAGGGCTGCGGCACTCAGGCCAGCACTGACCGCGATGACAGCGGCGGCAGGTTCTGTCGCGCTCAGGCTGGAGAACCGACTGGAGCAGGCCAGGGTGCAGGACGGCGGAGCTGGATTCAAGCAACCGTCATGGGTAACTTAGCCGTTCTGAAGGTTTGATGAGTTACACACAAAAGTACACACGAATATTTTTATGTGTAATTTCAAAAGGTATGAAAAATACGGATACTCTGATAAGCATCCGTATATTTTGTGGATTAAGACATTCGAATTGAGCGTTTTAGGCTGTCGTGGAACTGCTTTGACTCACGGTGAGCCGATCCACCTTCAGAAAAGCTTTCAGTGCTAACACTATCAGTCAGCATTCGGTTTCTGGCTACCATTGTCTCACTTCTGTATGCTCTGATAAAAAAATCCACATGATCCATACGGCTCATAACTGGCCATTTTTCCAAGTACTCTGGTAATGAGCCAGATGTGTTTTTAAATGTAGATATCCTCTTGGCCACCATAGTCGCCTCGCCAATCTCAAAAGGAACCCTCCATGATTGCTGAGTGTTATCAGAAACCACCGCAATAAGGTGTGTGCAGTGACGAATATTTCGAGTAATCACTTCGGTAATATCATCAGTGCTCTTTGATTCTGGGTCGAGGACATCAAGATAAGTTTCTATTTCGGCGCGTTCCAGCCTTCGCTGAATATCAAAAGCCTTTGTTCTGTCTGTGTGCCTATAACTTATAAATACGGGCATCCGTTACCTCAGATTCTATTTTTTTTCGCAAGGCGGTGAAAATGAACACCAAGTGCTGTTAGTTGACAATCCGTACTATTCATCGCAGCCCAGTACATATGCTCACTATCTAAAGGCTCTACAAGGCCAGCTGCACAACAGTCTTGAAGCTCTTTAAAGTGGTAAAGCTTCCGTTAAATGGCCTTTAGCCTGTAAAGCTCTCCCCTTTGCTATTACCAACCCTTTGTTATTTTGCAAACCCTTGGAAAGAGAATTGACG
>NZ_SMME01000387.1:0-99 GCF_009711465.1 Parendozoicomonas verongulae
CTGCCCAGTGTTAACTCGATATCCTTATCACCACAAGGGGTGTTTATCTGCCCCCTGGCCACTCGGGTACGCAGCCGGGTATAGATGTCTCGGGCAGCT
>NZ_SMME01000387.1:109-709 GCF_009711465.1 Parendozoicomonas verongulae
AGCCGCACGGATGCGCAACCGGGTAAAGATACACCAGGCCGCTCTCAGATTGTCCGCGCCCCCCATGATCTGGAGATGTCTGCCCAGTGTTAACTCGATCTCCTTGTCATCGCAGGGTGTATCCTCCTGCCCCCCCGCCACACGGGTGCGCAGCCGAGTGTAGATATCCAGAGCCGCTATCAGGTTGTCCGTGCCTCCCATAGCCTGGAATAGCCTGCCCAGAGTCAGTTCGATCTCCTTGTCATCACAAGGGGTGTTCGCCTTCCCCCTTGCCGCACGGGTGCGCAGCCGGGTATAGATGTCCAGAGCCGCTCTCAGGTTGTCCGTGCCTCCCATAATATTGAGATGCATGCCCAGAGCCAGTTCGATCTCCCTGTCATCGCAGGGAGTGTTTACCTGCCCCCTGGCCGCCCGGGTGCGCAGCCGGGTAAAAACATCCCGGGCCATTTTCAGGTTGTCTGTGCTCCCCATGGCCTGGAGTAGTCTGCCCAGAGCCAGCCCATTGATTTTTTCGTCATTGAGAGAGTTTGAGTATTTGTCATAAAGGTGCTGAAAGAGTGGTAACGCTTCCGTTAAATGGCCTTTAGCCTGTAAAGCTCT
>NZ_SMME01000084.1 GCF_009711465.1 Parendozoicomonas verongulae
AGTGCATAAGATGTCAGGAGCTTCATTGTTGCTAGAAATGCAGCATATGGTAGATGGATTTCTGGTCCATGTTGTGGCACCCGTTTCAACGGCCAGATGTTTGCTGACGGTGAGGCGGTGAGAGTTAATCCTGTTTTTTGTTTTTTCCCCCGGCAATGCACGAGTTGGTGTTCGGTTGTTTGGCTTTGACGCAGGATGCTGTTTTATCGGGATGGATATGTGTGCTGCCCGCAGGGTATATGGCAA
>NZ_SMME01000150.1 GCF_009711465.1 Parendozoicomonas verongulae
GCCTGTAGAGATCACATCAAGTGGCCATGACTGAATAGAGCGGATTGGTGGACTTTTGACTTTTACTGCAAAAGCGCCAGATGAAGACAGGCTGATTGCTATGCAGAGACTGGTGACAACAAAGTTCAGCCGGAAGACTATTCCCATCCTTCTCATCCTTCCAATAAAAAGAACACAGAAGATAGCAACGTAACTGGCGGTCTTTTGTGATGTTGGTGGCCTGCTTGTGAAGGGGACAGACCGAGTCACTCATCTTCCCTGTTGCGCAAGATGCGCTTGTGTTTGATGAGATGAG
>NZ_SMME01000471.1:0-363 GCF_009711465.1 Parendozoicomonas verongulae
CACCCATACAGGGGAAAAACCCTTTGCCTGCGACCAGGGTGGATGCAACCAGTCTTTCGCTACATCCGGCAGTCTCACCAGACACAAACGCACCCACACCGGGGACAGGCCCTTTGTCTGTGTCCAGTGCAACCTGTCTTTTACCCAATCCAGTCATCTCAACGACCACGAGCGCACCCATACGGGGAGCAGGCCCTTTACTTGCGACCAGGACGGATGCAACCAGTCTTTCTCTACATCCGGCAATCTTACCAGACACAAACGCACTCACACCGGGGACAGGCCCTATATCTGCGATCAAGACGGGTGTAACCGGTCTTTCACTCAATCCAATCATCTCATTAAACACAAGCGCACCCGACA
>NZ_SMME01000471.1:707-980 GCF_009711465.1 Parendozoicomonas verongulae
CCTTAATCCCTTTCGGCCACCAGATGTGATATCGACAGGCAGTATTGCTATACATCCCGCAGACAACATACATATCTACCCTGGTAAAACCACACCTTGTACCGTAAACAGGTCTGCCAGGCACCACTTTGTGCATTGCCGTGGGAAAAAACAAAGAACCCAATTAACACTCACGGGGTCAACAGCTGTACAACATCTGGCAGTTGAAACGGATGCCATAACATGGATCAGAAATTCATCTACCATTTGTCGTATTTCCAGTGACAATGAAAC
>NZ_SMME01000452.1 GCF_009711465.1 Parendozoicomonas verongulae
CTGTGATGATAAGGAGATCGAGCTGGCCATAGGCAGATACTTTCAGATCATGGGGGGTACAGACAATTTAAAAACAGCCCTGGAGATCTTTACCAGGCTGCGTATTCGGGCAGCCGGAGGGCATCCGAACACCCCCTGTGATGACAAGGATATCGAGTTAACTTGGCCAGACATCTCCAGATTATGGGGGGCACGGACAACCTGAAAATGGCCCTGGATATCTATACCGGGCTGCGCACCCGGGCGGCTGGGGGGCAGGTGAACACTCCCTGTGATGATAAAGATATCGAGTTAACAATAGGTAGACTACTCCAGATATTCGGGGGTACAGACAACCGGCAAAAGGCCCTGGACATCTTTACCAGACTGCGCACTCGGGCAGCCGGGGGGCAGGCAGACACCCCCTGTGATGACAAGGAGATAGAACTGGCTCTGGGTAGACACCTCCAGACTATGGGAGGCACAGACAACCTGATAGCAGCCTTGAATATCTTTACCAGGCTTCGCACCCGGGCAGCCGGGGGGCAGGCAGACATTCCCTGTGATGACAAGGTTATCGAATTAACACTGGGCAGACATCTTCAGGCTATGGGAGGCACAGACAACCTGGGAGCTGCTCTTGATATCTACACCCGACTGCGCACTCAGGCGGCCGGGGGGCGGGCAAACACTCCCTGTGATGATAAGGATATCGAGTTAACTTGGGTAGACACCTCCAGCTCGTGGGAGGTACGGAGAACCTGAAAGCGGCCCTGGATATCTTTACCCGGCTGCGCACTCTGGCGACCGGGGGACGGGCGAACATCCCCTGTGATGACAAAGAGGTCGAACTGGCTCTGGGCAAGCTGCTTCAGGCCATGGGGGGTACAGACAATCTGAAAACGGCCCTGGATATCTTTACCCGG
>NZ_SMME01000448.1:0-607 GCF_009711465.1 Parendozoicomonas verongulae
GTCCCCTGTGTGGGTGCGTTTGTGCCTGACAAGATGAGCGGATTGAATGAAAGATTTGTTGCACCCGTTCTGGTCACAGATAAAGGACCTGCCCCTCGTGCGGACTTTTTGCGTGTCCATACCAGAGAAACCCACAGGCCTATCATCGCCAGTTCGAACCTGACGCTCTCTGTAATTCTCACGATCCCGGATCCATGTTGTGGTACCTGTTTCAACGGCCAGATGTTTGCAGGCGTTGGAGTGGTGAGAGTTAATCCGGTTTTTTGTTGTTTCACCTGGCAACGCACGAGTTGGTGTTCGGTTGTTTGGCTTTGACGCAGGATGTTGTTCTATGGGGATGGATATGTGTGCTGTCTGCAGGGTATATGGCAATGCTACCTGTCGATATCACATCTAATGACTGTAACTTGTCTTCTGACGCATAGGTGGCAGATGCAGAGAGGCTAATCACTATGCAAAGACTGGTGACAACAAAGTTCAGCCTGAACAGCACTCCCATCATAAAGAACAAAAAATATAGCAACGTAGCAGGCGACCTTTCACTCATCTCCCACATTGTGATGTATGCGCCGGTGCTTGGTGAGATGGCTGGATTGGGTAAAACGCT
>NZ_SMME01000570.1:0-279 GCF_009711465.1 Parendozoicomonas verongulae
TTGGGGGTTGGTTTTCAGAAGATTAAAGGCATCATTTATGTCATGATATGGCTGTACACGAGAGTAAACCGGATAGTATTGGGAACGCCGCTGTGAAAGTTGGCGGTGCTCAGAGTGACCTGTATGCTCTGGATATCGAGAACCATGTGTACTGGAGGTATAAGGCGTATACCTACTTGAATCGCTTTGTCTGCAAGGCGGAGGCGCCTGCGGGTTATGGTAGCCTCTCCCATAGTGTGGCCGTGTGTACATACTCTGAATAAACCTTTATAGCAGTGA
>NZ_SMME01000570.1:356-943 GCF_009711465.1 Parendozoicomonas verongulae
GACCGTTTGAAAGTTACGCAGTCATGGCAGGATCACTAACGGAGCTGTCTGACGTTCAATATTGGAAAGCAGAGATACGCATTAATAACTCTCGCTCATGATATCTCCAGGGTTCATCTTTCTTCAGTTCAAGTCGATGGGGTTCAAGGGCGTTGGCTAGAGCAAAGAGTGAATCTGCTTTCTGTTTGAACTCGTGCTCCTTGTTTTCTTCAATGCCCAGGGTTTGCAGCATGGATTTAGGCCAGACAGATGCAAGACGGAAGCAGTGAGCCAGCTGACTGAGACAGGATGCACTTGTGCCTCCACTGTCCTCTACCGCACGAGCTGCCCAATGTAACGCTTTCCCCAGAAGAACCGTATGCTCGGGCATGATGTCCTTAACGACTGTAACTTCCTGGAAGTTTCGGAGACTTAAACAGAGGCTGGTTTCGAACCCTGAAAACAACTGTTTTTCCAGTTGCAGTTCATCAAACTGTCTCCACGCTCTCACACTAATGAAAATGGCCGCTATACCCAGCTCGATCTCCTTGTTATCACAGGGGGCATTCGCCCGTCCTCCGGCGGCCTGGGTGCGCAGCCGGGTAAAG
>NZ_SMME01000570.1:1306-1502 GCF_009711465.1 Parendozoicomonas verongulae
CCGGGTGCGCAACCTGGTAAAGATGTCCAGGGCCTTTTGCAAGTTGCCTATACCCCCTAATGTCTGGAGATAAATGCCCAGCGTTATCTCGATCTCCTTATCATCGCAGGGGGTGTTCGCCTGTCCACCAGCCGCCTGAGTGCGCAGCCCGGTATAGATATCCAGAGCCATTTTCAGGTTGTCCGTGCCCCCCATA
>NZ_SMME01000706.1 GCF_009711465.1 Parendozoicomonas verongulae
TTGAACACCACAAGATGCTACTTCCCCCCCCTCACCTACAGTGAAACTAATTCTCGGATATCATCATTTGACAGTTCTGATATCCATTGTTCACCACTGGCGACCGTTAACTCCGCCAGTTCCTTTTTACTTTGAATCATCCCATCAATCTTTTCTTCAAAGGTGTTTTCAGTAATGAGCCTGTGAATCTGGACGTTTTTCTTCTGACCAATACGATAGGCCCGGTCTGTTGCCTGAGCCTCAACAGCCGGGTTCCACCAAAGGTCATAATGGATGACCTGACTGGCCTCAGTCAGATTCAACCCTGTACCACCGGCCTTCAGAGAGAGAACGAATATCCGGGACAGGGGATCGTTTTGAAAGGTCTCAACCATCTTGTCCCGTTTACCGCGCGGTAAACCGCCGTGTAGAAAAAGCGCATCCTGACCCAGCTCCTGGTGAACACTTTTCACCAACAGCTCTCCCATGGCGGTGTACTGGGTAAACACCAGCGTCTTTTCTCCAGCCTCTGTGGCTTCCCTGATGATTTCCAGAAACGTTGCGAGTTTGCCGGACTCTGACGGCTTGCTCTGCTCGTGGTTGAGAAACTGTGCCGGTGTATTGCAAATCTGTTTCAGAGCGTTCAGTAGCTTGAAAATAGTGCCTTTTCGTTCAATGCCTGCCTCACTGGACTGCAACTCTTCCAGAATAGTGTCCACCGTACTTTGGTACAGGGCGGCCTGCTTTGCACTCAGGCTGCAGTAGCGGTTGCTTTCAACTTTCTCAGGCAGATCACTGATAATGTTTTTATCCGTTTTTAAGCGACGAAGAATAAAGGGCGCAGTGATCTTACGGAAGGTTTGCAGACTGCTCTGGTCACGATCCTTTTCTATGGGTGAAGCAAACTCATCATGGAATCGTTTCTGGGTTCCCAGATAGCCCTTGTTGGTAAAGTCAAACAGGCTCCAGTACTCCCGCAACCGGTTTTCTACGGGGGTACCACTGAGACCAACACGAATATCTGCCTTCAGTTTTTTAATCGCTTTGGTTTGCAGACTGCCAGGGTTTTTAATGTTCTGAGCCTCATCGATCACCAGTGTTCGCCAGCGTGGTTTGCCCAGAGCCGCACTGTCTGAACGAATAAGCCCGTAGCTTGTAAGAATAATGTCATGACTGTCCGTCTCAAGGCTTCGCTGCTGTCCGTGGTAAACCTGCACAGTCAGACCCGGTGCAAACCGCTGAAGTTCCTTGTTCCAGTTAGTCAGCAATGATGTTGGGGCGACAACCAGCGCTTTTTGCTTATCCAGTTGACCGGACTCTTTCTGGTGAAGCAGCAGGGTAATAACCTGCAGGGTTTTTCCCAGGCCCATATCATCAGCCAGTAGTGAGCCGAAACCAATACGTGCGTTTTGGGCCATCCATTCAAAACCGCGCTGCTGATAGGGGCGAAGCTGGGCTTCAAGCCCTTCAGGACAGGGTGCCGGATCTCCTTTGAGTAACTGATTAAACAGCGTCTCTGCACTGCCGGTCAGATCGACTCTGGCACCGTCCAGTTCTCCGGACAAACCGGCTTTAAGAAGCTGTGCCCGGGAAAGGGACTCCGGCAGATCAGTCAGTTTCTTCAAGAGTTGTTGCAGTCGGGCATCATCCAGCATGACATACTGATCCAGCATTTTTACAAGGCCGGAAGCGCCACTGACCAGTGTCATAAACTCATCAGCTGGTAGTCGTTTATCCCCAATGGCCACCTGCCAGTTAAACCGGAGCAACTGGTCGATATTCAGATAGCTGACTGGCTTGTCGTTGTCTGAAGATGTCAGGGTCAGGCTGAGCCCGGGGTAAGCCAGGTTGCGCAGGCTTTTCGGAAGGACAAGGTGAATCCCCAGCATTTTCAGAGCGGGCAGTGTTTCCAGAAAAAGCGGGGTAAATGCTTGCAGGGTATAGTGGAGAGATGGCTGTCTCTCCTGGTGGATGCCGCTGTACAGTTTTTCAATATCAGGCAGGTAATCCGCCAGCAGAGCCAGATCGGTCAGGATACTCACCTGGGTTGCGGATAGACGGGAATCGGTTAGCAGTGAAGCCAGTGGCTGTAAGACACCATCCTGCTCCACTTGAACAGTGACCGACAGCTCGTCAGCATCGTTATTATCGTGGCCTTCTCCCACAATCAGGTGCAGCCGGTGCTTGCGTTCACCAAGAGTCAGCCGGTTCAGCCAGTTTCTGATCACCTTGGGGTATTCAATTGTCTCAAAACTATTGAATCGACAGGGGGTGTTGCCAAAAAAGAGCTGACAAATATCCTGCGTTATAAGCTGACTGTGAGACTGATACAGGGCTGCTGCGGTAAACAGGCTGATCAAGCTGTTCAGAGCCGCATCAACCTGGGTTCTTCCATCGGCATAGAGGTTCAGGGGTGTTTTGCGCTGCTTTGGTTTATGGGACAGCAATACCAGATCCGGTGGACAGTGAGTATACAACTCATTCAACAGAGCTTTAATTTCGTCACTCATCAGGGCCGGGTGCCAGTGAATCAGGTTTTTTCCTTCTGATTGCTCATAAACAGCCGGGATAAACGCTTGCTGGCTAACCAGCCGAACAGCCAGCCGATAGATTTGTTGCCACATCATGGCGTGATGGTAGTGCCGTGTGGTTTCGGGTTGTTCACTGGTATGCAGGGATCTCAGAAATTGCCCCCACTCTGTTGCGTTTTTGATGAGCTTTGCGCTTTTGACAGCCGAAGCCTTACTATCCCCCGCACCTTGAACCTCTATGAGCTGCCCGTTTTCATTGAGAATCAGAGATAAACGATTCAGCTGTGTAAACTCTACCTGGTCATCGGAAGGACTTTGAGCATTTTTGTCAAACTGAAGGGCACAACGGGCCGCTCTTTTGTAAAGGCCCGCCATGACTTCACGAAAGTCCTTTTTATAGAAAAGGGGCTGGCTGCCAAGTATCCGGAAGATACGTTCGTTCAACGGTTCAATGGTGGTCAGGTCCAGATTCTCAAAAACAGGGGCTTCAGGTATTTCCCAGTTTTGAATGACCGGATCCTTGTGCCACCTATCGAGATAGAGAGGTGGTGCATCAAGCCCCACCAAAGTGGTGCCCGATTGTTTTTCCATAGCTTTGATAAGATCCATGCCATGGAGCTCAAACACCAGAAAGGGATTTTTATCAATCTCATTGGCAATCAGATAGATGATGGCAGCAATATGTTTGCAGGGCATGGCCCAGTCGGGGCAGGAGCAACTGGCTGACATATCTTGCCAACTGCGGGGAAAGAGTGAAATCTTTTTTTGAGTCAGCAGGTCCAGCGTTTGTTTGGGCAACTGGCGATTCAGCAGTCTGGCCAGTACTGCAGGGTGACTGCTGACTGTTTCCAGAATGGTCTTTTTGTCTTTGGCAGTGAAACCCGGCAGGCTGACCGATACCCGATAAGGTCTGCGCTGTCTTCCCTGAACATCCGCTTTAGTTGTCGTCCCCTTGATCTCAATGGCGGTGACAGATCCGTTACCTGCATAACGCCGCCCCCGGGGAAGACGGTTGGTATCATCAATGCCATTAAAAGCGGCAAGCCACTGCTCGCCCCACCAGGTTTGACCGTATGAGTTAGACATAAAAAACCAGAATTTGAAGTCAGCGACAGAATTGTACGAGACAGGTGGTACTGAATCTATAGTTCAGGGGCGTAGCCCTCCTCATCAGGCAGGCAGCCCCAGCTGTTCAAAGAAAGCCCTGTTTCGTTCCTTCGCAGACTGAACCAAACGGTTGTAGGAAATCACTTCTATAAAGGCCCCAAAGCTCTTACTGTAGCCAAAGTAGCCCATATGATCATGGGTTGGTGTTAAATCGAAGATCTTACATCTTTGCAATACTGTTGGTGTCAGGTCACACACCACATAACAAAAACCGGGCACATCCCGGGAGTTTGGAATAAGCAACCCGTTCGCGGTTTTAACCTGCCCCTGTCGGATGCGATCCAGGTATTTCAGGGCTTGCTCAATGGGATCTTTTTCTTCTCCTTCTCTGGCATCATTTCGCATAGGCCTTTTAATCTCCACCACGGTGATAGAGCCCAGATAATCATGAAATGCCAGTCGCTCGTCGATCAGCCAGAGGTTGCAGGCATCAAGGGGTGTCTGCTCCGAATCCTTCCGCATGGGCATGATTAACTGATGGATAAAATCTTCACGGGAGTACTTGCCGTTATCCAGCTGGGCAATATGCTTTTCCAGAAGATCAATAATTGTCCTCCTGTGGGTCACATAGTTCGCGAGATCCGACTGTTTGAAGTCTTTTGCCTTCTGAAGGTAGCTATCCAGCTGTTTGCGGTAAGTTGTGAGGTTACTTTCCACAACAGGGTTCATAACCTCATGGCCTTCTTCCAGCAGTGCTTTTTCGGCTTTGTAATATTGCTTGTGAAGATGGATTTCAAGATCTTTATCAGAAATCCCCGGGTCAACCACAAGTTCAGTGGCATCCATATGCCCGACAATGGAACGATACCTGGGAGCCTTATGGGAGATAAATGAGTCAACCCTTTCTCGCCCCGCCTTCATATTGCCATCAAGATAGCTGGAGAGATAATCTCTGGTCCGCTCTACCACCTTCTCCCGAATTTCATTCAGAGAAATTTCAACATCATCTATTACGCCCTCTGCACTCTCGGCTATGTTGAAACCGGTTCTTTCAGAGCGGACGTGCTCATCAAGGTAAGGCGAAGTTACGTAGCAGGCATAAATAAACTCACCATCTTCATCTTCTATCGTACCAAACAGTCCGGGAACCTTCTTACTGATGGACTCTTCTCGCACTACCCGGCTGGCCGCGCAGAGGAACATGGAGTGATTCTTATTGCCACCCGCACGGAATTTGATATGAGTTAGCCCAAACGGATAACCTTTCAGCGTAACCGACTCGGTTTTGGCCTCAGCATGCATTCGCTGATCGTACAGCCTGGCCAGCACAACCCTCTCTGCACCATCCTTTACAACAATATTTGGCGTACCGTCGCTTCTCACGAAATACCACAAGCAATGCTCCAGAAGTGCGTCGGCAATACCCTCCGCTGTTTTTCGGCAGCAGGCATAATATTCCTTAGCAAAGCCTTCCAGCTTTAAAATGGTTTCTACATGTCGGTCTTCCACTTCCCGAGGGACTTCCACCTGAATCCCATTTTGTGCAGTAAAAGAGAAGTTACGCCGGTGAAATGCTCCACCCTGATGAAAAACACTTTCAACCTCTGCTTTGTCGAAGGTCTTTAACCACAAAAGACGCCCAATCCCACGACAGCCTTTGTCTACTTTGTGATCAGAGTCCAGTGTTTCAAAGGACTGCATGTTGGTGTCATTAAACCCGACACCATTGTCGGTCACAGTGAATCCTGTAATGACCTCCTGCGCCCCACTTTTTTCTATCGGTACCTGCTGCTGAGTATTGCGCATAATCTCCAGAACAATCTGCCCTTTTGCCAGCCTGCCCGCTTCTTCAAGAGACTGAATGGAGTTAACAACGGCTTCAAAAACCGGCATCAGGCCGTGTGTTTTTGGCAGGTTGGTATTACGCAATCGTCCGGTTAAATTGGTATGAAGACTCACGACTCCCCCACAGAAAAAAGACCATAATCCGATTCATTGGATACAGTTTAAGCGTACTCTTGCACCCGTTGCAGCCAGACAGAGTAGCGCATCTTAACCATGAAAGCGCTCTGGCCAAAAGTGCTCATCCATGAATTTGTCAAAGGCTCAGAGACAGCTTGGGGGGAAATCCTCTTCAGGGTAACCTGTTTCAATATGGGCATAGCAGGCAGCATCTGCCAAGGAGATCATTGCTCTTAATTTGTTGAAGAATGAGAGAACGTTTGATGGCGGTATTGAGCGTAAGATGAACTGTGCAATG
>NZ_SMME01000434.1 GCF_009711465.1 Parendozoicomonas verongulae
GTAGGGCCTGACCCCTGTGTGGGTGCGCTTATGAACGGTGAGATCGCTGGATTGGGAAAAGCGCTTGTTGCAACCGTCCTTGTCACAGACGTAGGGCCTGTCCCCTGTGTGGATACGCTTGTGGACGGTGAGATCGCTGGATTGGGAAAAACGCCAGTTGCAACCGTCCTGATCACAGGCGTAGGGCCTGACCCCTGTGTGGATGCGCTTGTGTTTGGTGAGATCACTGGGCAGGGTGAAAGACTTATTGCATCCGTCATGGTCACAGACATAGGGCCTGACCTTTGTGCAGGTGCGTTTGTGTCTGGTGTGCATCCCGGAGGTATTCGCAGGCCGCTGATGCTGATCGCTGTCAGGCGGAGTCGGACTCATTTCAGTAAGAGTGCTATCTGTATCGAGTGCGCCCCCCCCTGCACTGGCGCAAAGAACAGTCTGAAATACATCATCCTGCAACAAATAAGATAACTCTGAAAGTAGAGTGTCACTCTGCTCCAGGTCCGAAAACTCTGGAAATAGAGTGTTCAGAAGAGGAGGTGAAGAAGGAGGCGTGCATAAAATGTCAGGAATCTCATTGTTACTGGAAATGTGACAAAGGGTAGATGGATTCCTGATCCATGTTGTTGCACCCGCTTCAACTGCCAGATGTTGTACAGCCGTTGATCCCGTGAGTGTGACTTGGGTTCTTTGTTTTTTTCCACGGCAATGCACAAGTTGGCGCTCGGTCGACCTGTTGACGGTGCAAGATGTGGTTTCACCGGGGTGGATATGTATGCTGTTTGCAGGGTGTATGGCAATGCTTCCTGTTGATATCACAGCTAATGGCTGCAACGGAATAGAGGGAAGAGGTCTGCTCTTG
>NZ_SMME01000770.1:0-92 GCF_009711465.1 Parendozoicomonas verongulae
TGCGCAGCCGGGTAAAGATGTCCAGAGCCTTTTTCAGGTTGTCTGTACCACCTATGATCTGGAGCAGTCTGCCCAGAGCCAGTTCGATCTCC
>NZ_SMME01000770.1:102-12960 GCF_009711465.1 Parendozoicomonas verongulae
CTTCTCAAGTTATCCACACTCCCCATAATCTGGAAATGTCTACCCAGAGCCAGTTCGATATCTTTGTCATTGCAGGGGGTGTTTTCCTGCCCCCCGGCCGCTCGGGTGCGCAGCCGGATGAAGGATGTCCAGAGCCATTTTCAGTTGATTCGTGCCCCCCATAGCCTGGAGGTGTCTGCCCAGAGCCAGTTCGATCTCCTTGTCCTCACAGGGGGTATTCGCCTGACCGGCTGCCCGGGTACGCAGCCGGGTAAGGATATCCAGAGCTATTTTTTGGTTGTCCATACCCCCCATGAGCTTGAGTAGTATACCCAGAGCCAATTCGATTTCCCTGTCTTCACAAGGGGTGTTTCCCTGTCCCTCGGCCGCCCGGGTGCGCAGCCGGGTGAAGATGTCTCGAGCCGCGTTCAGGTTGTCCGTGCCCCCCATGAGCTGGAGCTGTCGGCCCAGTGCCAGCCCATTGGTTTTTTCATCAATGAAGGAGGTTGAATATTTTTCATAAAGGTGCTGAAAAAGTGGTAAAGCTTCAGTGAAATGACCTCTCGCCTGTAAAGCTCTGCCTTTTGCCATTATCAATCGTTTGTTATTTTGCAAATCCTCTGGCAGGGTATTGATGTAATCAATACACCCATCAAAATTCTCAAGAAGAAACAAAGATCTGGCCTTTAATTGCACAACACGAGCATATTGATGCGAGTCTCCCTCGTATTTTGTTAATAGCGTCTCTATTTTGTCTAATGCTCTTTGAGGGTTGTTTTTTAGAAGATGGAAGGCTTCATCTATGTCGTGATTTTTCGGTATATAAGATTGAGCCGGGTAATGCCGGGAGCGACGTTGTGGAAGCTGGAAGCGCCCATAGTGACCAGTATAACTTCGGGCTTGATAACCTTGTGCACTGGAAACTTCAGGTACATATCTACTTGGATACTGTTGCCTTTGAGGGGTAGGTGGCTGCCAGTAATGACTGCCTTTCCCATAGTTTGGGGTTAAGTCCATATTCTAAATAGCCCTTTATAATAGCTATGTCAGGATGTGCTAGTTAAAACAATATTCTGCATGGACAGTGACGAGGGAATAAAAGTTCAAGATAAGGCAGGAGCACAAACAGGGCTGTCTGAAACGTTACGGTATGGCAGCATCACTGCACGTGTTGCTGCCGGAGTTTTTATGAACGTTTTAAACGTGCGACATCAGGCGCAACCCAAAACCAGCGAAACCCAGGGCTTTGTATCATGTAGCCCAGCCACACCCCTCCCATACTCAGTACTATTGCGATGCCTGTTACGGACTGTGCCTGGCTGGCCATAACGGCGACCAGTGCACTTGCAAGGCTGCTTATGCAGATTTGAAGGCTGTTCTGCAAACCAACGGCAGTCGCCGGGCTATTCTGTGCACTTGTGAGAGCTCGATTCACCACTATCGGATAAATCGCACCGTTAGCCAGTGCTAACAGACAAAATGGTGCCAGAGTCGGCCAGATAGACGTCAGGTGACACTGCGAAGCAATGAACAGGATGATCGCTGCGGTACTGAACAAAGTAATCAGCACTCTCAACATCAGTTCATCACCAAATTTGCGCACGTAGACTTTCCCGAGATAGCCGCCCACCATAAACGCTATTGTCTGAGGGATAAAACTGAGGCCAATATCTTTCGATTGATAGCCCAGATTCGCCATGATTTCTGACACACCCGTCAGGTAAGCGAAGAACGCTGCCGAGCAACAGGCAAACATAATCACATTGCCCATATAAGCCCTGGAGCCAAATAAGGATTTGATATCGCCCAGCACGCGGCCTTGCTGGTGTTGGGTAACATCCTTTTCACGGGCCATTGTGGCCATCACAAGCAGCCCCCCCACAATGGTCAGCACGACAAAGATGCTGCGCCACCCGAAATGGTCTGTTAAAAACACACCGATTTGAGGAGCAATGGCAGGGGATAAAGCCACAAGGGGCATAATCGTTGCGAAAATTTGCTGGCTCATACTGGCGTAGCGACGAATGACAATCGCCTGCCAGATAACAGCTGGAGCACAGACACCAATCGCCTGCACAAAGCGCAACACCAGCAGCTCCCATGCATCATCACTCACACTGAGCCCGAAAGAGGCGAGAGCGAAAATAATCAAACCCACTGCAAGGGTATTTCGATGGCCAAACTTGTCGGACACCACTCCCCACATCAACTGCCCCAGGGCCAGCCCTACAAGGAATACGGTCAAAGAAAGCGCAATCTGCTCAGGCCCTGTGGCAAAGTCCACCTCCATAGCCTTAAAGGCAGGCAAATACATATCTGTGGCAATAAAGCCGAGCATAGACAGGGTAGCCAGGTAGACAATTTCTCGCCCCGGCACTTTTTTCACTTCATCAATCAATCTATTTCATCCTATTTTTCACGATCAGGCATTCACTGACATACCTGATATTCAGGCATTGTATGTTTCGCTCACCGGCAATAGAAATGATAAAATCAGTAGTTATCGATCAAATTATTTAAAGGGTAAACAGCATGTTCTCCCAGTCGTCTCTGGAGATGCTTGATGCTGTGGCACGCTATGGCAGTTTCACAGCTGCTGCCAACATTCTGCATAAGGTTCCCTCTGCCATCAGCTACGGTGTACGGCAAATCGAACGGGAGCTGAATGTGGTGCTGTTCCGGCGGCTGCCACGGAAAGTTGAAATGACACCCGCCGGTGAAGTCTTCATTGCACAAGCCAGAACACTTTTAAGGCAGATGGAGGAGTTAAAAGCACAAACCCGCCGAGCCGGACATGGCTGGCAGAAAACCTTGAAGCTGACACTGGATAACGTTGTAAACCTCACAAAGCTGAAACAGCTTGTTGAGGATTTCTACCACGAATTCCCTTACGCAGAACTGCAAATCAATATGGAGGTGTTTAATGGCTCCTGGGAAGCTATCGCTCAGAATCGTGCCGATATCGTAATTGGAGCCACGACCTCGATTCCCGTTGGTGGCGACTATGGAATAAAGGCAATGGGCACACTGGATTGGTCATTCGTTATGTCACCTGCGCATCCATGCGCACAAGAGTCCGTTTTGACAGAGGAGTTTGTCAGTCGCTTTCCTGCCATCTGTATTGACGATACGTCCAGCGTACTGCCTAAACGACATTCCGGTCATTACCCTCACCAGAGGCGGCTCCTTCTGCCCAACTGGTATACGGCTATCGAGTGTTTGAAAAATAATCTGGGAGTAGGATACCTGCCCCGCCATATAGCAGCCCCCCTGCAGCAAAACGAGATATTGGTGGAGAGACGCATGCCTGATCCCGAACCATTAAGTCATTGTTGCCTTGTATGGCGCAAAGATGAAAATCACAAATTGATCCGCTGGATGGTTGATTACCTGGGCTCATCAGAGCAACTCCATCAGGCCTGGCTTAGCTGAAATGGGTTATGTCTCAGGCTCCTTATCAAAGCCAAGGGATACCGAATTCACACAATACCGCAGGCCGGTTGGCTCTGGTCCATCGGGAAACACATGGCCCAGATGGGATTCACAGCGGGCACACAGAATTTCGGTGCGCACCATGCCTGATGAGACATCCTCCCGATACAGAATCGCCTCTTTAGATACCGGTGCCCAATAACTGGGCCAGCCACACCCGCTCTCAAACTTGGCATCGGACTGGAACAGCGGAGCTGAACAGCCCGTGCAGTGGTAGGTGCCGATTTCCTGATGGTTGAGAAACTCCCCTGAAAAAGGCGCTTCGGTACCACTCTCCCGGCACACATGATACTGCTCTGGTGTCAGAATTTCCCGCCATTGCTCATCTGTACGGGTTATTTTCTGTTTTTTTGTCATAACCTCTTGCTCCCATGCCACTGAGAAGTCGTTTCGTAATATACTCCCTTTAACTGTCCGCCATAAG
This sequence comes from Parendozoicomonas verongulae, assembly GCF_009711465.1. Lineage (GTDB taxonomy): Bacteria > Pseudomonadota > Gammaproteobacteria > Pseudomonadales > Endozoicomonadaceae > Sansalvadorimonas > Sansalvadorimonas verongulae. Next base: position 3,998 of record NZ_SMME01000770.1, read on the forward strand.
CAATATAAGAATCAGAGCCCAGCCATGCAGGATATTCAGAAGTCAGGAAAGCTCCAGAATGTATGTTACGAAATTCGCGGCCCTATCCTCCATGAAGCCCGTCGCCTGGAAGAAGAAGGCCAGCGCATACTCAAGCTGAACATTGGTAACCCTGCCCCCTTCGGTTTTGATGCACCGGAGGAAATTATTCAGGATATGATCCTGAACCTGCCCGCCTCCCAGGGATATTGCGATGCCAAGGGATTGTTTTCTGCCCGCAAAGCTGTGATGCAGTACTGCCAGCAGCGTGAGGTGGAAAACGTCACCATCGACGATGTGTACATTGGCAACGGTGTCAGCGAGCTGATTGTGATGGCTATGCAGGGGCTTTTGAATAATGGCGATGAGATGCTGGTTCCAGCTCCTGACTACCCCTTATGGACAGCCGCTGTCACCCTGTCCGGCGGCAGCCCGGTACATTATATAAAAGATGAGCAGTCCGACTGGTACCCCGACCTGGATGACATCCGCAGTAAAATCACCAGCAAAACCCGCGGCATCGTGGTTATCAACCCCAACAACCCGACCGGTGCTGTTTATCCCCGGGAGATACTGGAAGGTATTGTCGAGCTGGCCCGTGAACATGGGCTGATTATTTTTGCTGACGAAATTTACGACAAGATTCTCTACGACGATGCCGAGCATGTTGCCATGGGTTCTCTGGCCAAAGATGTTCTCTGTGTCACCTTTAACGGCCTCTCCAAATCCTGGCGCGCGGCAGGTTTTCGCACTGGCTGGATGGTGCTGAGTGGCGCCATGCATCTGGCTAAAGATTACCACGACGGTTTGCAGATGCTGGCTTGCATGCGGCTGTGCTCCAACGTGCCCTCGCAACACGCGATTCAAACGGCACTGGGTGGTTATCAGAGTATTAACGATCTGGTGCTCCCTAATGGGCGTTTAAGGGAGCAGCGGGACAAAGCCTGGGACATGCTCACATCTATTCCCGGTGTGAGCTGCGTAAAGCCCAAGGGTGCTCTTTATCTTTTCCCGAGGCTTGACCCCAAAATCTACCCTATAGAAGACGATGAGCAGATGGTGCTGGACTTTCTGCGCCAGGAAAAAGTCCTTCTTGTGCAGGGCACCGGTTTTAACTGGCCAACCCACGACCATGTTCGCATAGTCACCCTGCCAAGGGTGGATGAGCTGGAAGACGCCATAAACAAGTTCGGGCGTTATCTGGATCGTTTACGGAGAAAGCATCAGGCCGCACCTTTAAACAGCCCCTGATAGTGTTTACAGGTGTGACATTTCGGTACATTTTTCCCCTTGAAACGTCCTGACAAGGCCATATAAATGCCGTTATGGAATGGGAAGCAGCGGAGAATTATTCCTTATGAAACGAATTGCGTTATTTTTGGCCACCAACCTTGCGGTGGTACTGGTACTGGGAATTGTGACAAATATTGTCTTGCCGATACTGGGTCTGAACACCCGTGGTATGGGCGGGCTACTGGTGTTTGCCATGATTTTCGGTTTCGGCGGGTCTTTTATCTCCCTCGCTATATCCAAATGGATGGCCTTACGTTCCACAGGCGCTCAAGTGATTGAACAGCCCCGTAACAGCACCCAGCAGTGGCTGCTGGACACCGTCGCACGCCAGGCGCAGGCTGCAGGTATTGGTATGCCTCAGGTTGCCATGTACGACTCCCCCGATATCAATGCCTTTGCCACAGGTGCCAGCAAGAACAATGCTCTGGTGGCTGTGAGTACCGGTTTGATTCGCAATATGAGCCAGGATGAAGCGGAAGCGGTTCTCGGGCATGAAATTTCCCATATTGCCAACGGCGATATGGTAACCCTTACCCTGATTCAGGGCGTAGTCAACACATTCGTGATCTTTATTGCCCGAGCCATTGCCATGTTTATCGATAACTTCCTGCGGGGAGATGATGAAGAAGGTGGCCTCGGTATGTTTGCCTATATGGGGGTGGTGTTTGTGCTGGAAGCGATTCTGGGCATTGGCGCCAGCATTATCGTGATGTGGTTCTCCCGACAGCGAGAGTTCCGTGCTGATGAAGGCGGAGCTTATCTGGCTGGCCGTGGAAAAATGGTGGCAGCGCTGCGTCGCCTGCAGCAAAGCCATGAGCCTCAACTGGAAGGCTCAATGATGGCTTTTGGCATTAACGGCAAGCGTTCTATGTCAGAAATGTTCCTGAGCCACCCTCCTCTGGAAAAGCGCATCGCCCACCTGCAAAGCCTGTAAGTACCCGACCATTTCTTTCGCATAGTGATAGCGATACGGAAACAGCACCACGACTCTGGTACTGTTTCCGTGTCGTACACCTCGCTAAGGCATCAGACCGGGATAGAGAAACCATAACCCGCCAGATAGTCACGTACATCCTGAGAACATCTCTCAAGTTTCAGGCAGAGGGTACTGAACTCTCTGCGCCGTGGATAATGACGGCGCAGCCAGTCAAATTCCCGCGCAATATTATTGGGGTGACGAGCTACAGCTCTGCGTAACCGCAAATCATCCCGGCGGATATCGTAAACCATGCGCACTGTGGCGGAAGTGGCCTCAATGTGGTTGTCGCTGGCGATGGTCAGGGCTTTGAGTAAAGGCTCGGGATTCACTTCGTCATACTGCACTTGCTCACCGCGCCCCAGAAATTCACAGGCAGCCTGATAAACCATCGCCGTACCACGCACTTTGCCATCCAGCGTATACCCGGCGATATGGGGGGTACCAATCGCGACCAGGTTGAGCAGTTCAGGATCGAGCGTCGGTTCCCCTTCCCAGACATCAAGCACAGCGGTAAGAGGCTGCCCTTCGTTCAGTAACGTTTTCAGAGCATTGTTATCCACAACTTCGCCACGGCCGGCATTCACTAAAATGGCATTATCAGCGCTTTGCGTGAAGCGGCGCAGGCGCTCATCATTTAACAGGTGAAATGTGGGGTGCTCGCAGTTATGGGTGTAGGGGGTGTGGAGGGAAAGGATATCGACCTTCTCCACCAGCTCATCTATCCCAGTATTATCAGGCGCTTCCTTGAAAGGGTCACAGTTCAGACATTTCACACCCAAAGCCGTGAGACGCTGGTAAAGACGGCTACCCACCTGACCGTGACCAACGATACCCACGGTTTTGCCCTGAAGGTGAAAACCCTGCTCTTCGGTCAGGGTATCCAGCGCTGCCATCACATAATCCACTACAGCCTCAGCGTTGCAGCCTGCCGCAGAGGAAAAGCCGATATTGTTGCTGCGCAGCCACTCTTTATCCACATGGTCGGTACCACTGGTAGCTGTTGCCACAAACTTCACAGAGCTCCCCGCCAGCAACTGTTCATTCACTTTTGTAACAGAACGCACCAGCAGCAAGTCGGCATCTTGCACATCCTCGGCACTCATCGTGCGGCCAGGGCGTGTCACAATCTCTCCAAATCCTTCAAAAAAGCTGTTTAACAAGGGAATATTTTCGTCGGCAACGATTTTCATCAGACGCAGTGGTTACTCCACGTAAAAGAGTTGAGAACAGAATGTTATAATGCGCCCGTTATACCAGCATTCAAGAGACAGTACACCCGTTTATGTCAACCCCACCATCTACAGCATCCCACCAGGCTGAAGCGTTAATTCCCCTGTTCCGCCAGTGCTTCTACAGCGATTACAACACCATCCTCACAGGCAATGCAACCGAGCCTTTGTATACACCACCTCAGGGCGATGAACCGGCCAGAATCTATTTCACCAGAGATTATTTCGCCAGCGCTCTTCACGAAATCGCCCACTGGTGCATTGCCGGAGAACACCGCCGTACTCTGGAGGATTACGGCTACTGGTACGAACCCGATGGCCGCACTGCCGAGCAGCAGATGCTGTTTGAAACCGTTGAAGTTGAACCTCAGGCCATAGAATGGATTTTCACCCTGTGCTGTAACCGCCGCTTTCGAGTCAGCGCCGATAACCTGAACAATGGCATGGGTGCCAGTGATCAATTCAAAGAGAATGTTTACCGTAAGGCCATTGATTATTTAGAGCATGGATTGCCAGAGCGACCCCAGCACTTTGCCAGGGCTCTTGCCCACTATTTTCGGAATGGTCGTCACCCAACAGCTGACGAGCTGGATGTGACCCAGCTTTAGTGCAGGGCAAAACCCGCCAGCCGGTGAGCCATCAGACCAATAATGGCAATACCCATCAGATTCAGCACAAATCCACTGCGCATCATCTGCCGGATGGTGATCATCCCTGAACCAAACACGATGGCATTCGGGGGCGTCGCCACCGGCAACATAAAGGCACAGCTGGCAGCCAATGTGGCAGGAATGGCCAGCATCACAGGTGGGATTCCCAAGGAGAGGGCCAGAGCCCCCAGAGGAGGCAGGAAGGCTGCGGTGGTAGCAGCATTACTGGTGATCTCCGTGAGAAAGATAATCACCGTGACCACCAGCAGCACAGCCAGTAACTCTGTCCCGCCGGGAATAGAAGAGAACAGACCCGCAGTCCATCCTGCCAGTCCGCTTTTCTGAATCATGGCAGCAATACTCAAGCCTCCACCAAACAGCAGCAGAATGTCCCAGGGCAGCTTTTTCATTGTGCCCCAATTCATTACAAATTCCAGTTTGCGCAGATTCACTGGCAGCAGGAACAGCGTGATACCAGCCATAACGGCAATCAGCGTGTCGGATACAGGAAGACCTGGAAGAACCTCAGCCAATAATGGGCGAAACAGCCAGGAGAGTGCAGCCAGCACAAACACTACGGCCGTCATACGCTCACCTCGACTCAGGCCTCCCAGCTCTTTCAGTTCGTTAGTCAGCTCCTGCTGCACCTTATCACTCTGGGTGGAAGCCAGCTGATAGCCGCCCCGGCTCAGCCACCAGCCAGTAAATACCAGCATTAACAGGGAAACAGGAAGGCCAATCATCAGCCATTGGGCAAAACCGATTTTCAGACCGTACTGTTCCTCCAGAAAGGCCGCCATCAGCGCATTAGGTGGTGTACCTATTAAAGTCGCCATACCACCAATGGAAGCGCCATAGGCAATCGCCAGCAGCAGAGCACTGGAAAAGCCCCCCTGCCCCTGCCCTTCTTCCCGAAGCATATGAATCACAGACACACCGATAGGCAGCATCATCACCGCCGTCGCTGTATTACTTACCCACATGCTCAACAGCGCAGTGGCCAGCATAAAACCAATCACCAGCCTCTGCTCACCGGTGCCGACTTTGAGCATAATATGAATGGCGATACGGCGATGCAGGCCCCAGCGCTCCATCGCCAGCCCCAGCATAAAGCCGCCAAGGTACAGAAAGATCACAGGGTGCGCGTAAGGAGCGGCCACCACATCCAGCTTGCCCAGCCCCAGCAGTGGCCCCATAACCAGAGGCAGGAGCGCGGTGATGGCAATGGGTATGATTTCCAGAGACCACCACACCGCCATCATCAAGGCTAGCCCTGCACAGCGCCAGGCTACTTCGGACATTCCCTCCGGAGCCGCAAAAAACAGGGGGAAGAGTAAGCAGACCCAACCAGCGACAAAGCCGACACGCCAGAGTTTATGATTCTTTTCTTCTGAAGCTGAGGACACACCGATGCTCCGATAGGATTCCCTGTATAGAGGTATCGTCCCTTCTCCGCATAAGTACAGAAAGACACAGTCTGGCGTCCCCGATAGAATGCCCGCAGCCTGGGAAAAGGCCTATCACGCGGCGCCTGATTTCACCCCCTCTATTCTCACCTGGGTAGCCGTGCAGATAATTTTTTAATAAATGATGACGCTGAAATCCTTTTACCCCCGTTTTATTAAAGAAGCCCGGGAACTGATGGCCCTTGCCCTGCCCATCATTATTTCCCAGCTGGCCCTGCAGGGAATGAACTTTGTGGATACCGCTATGGCAGGTCAGGCCAGCGCCGTTGATCTTGCTTCTGTTGCCATTGCCTCCAGCCTTTGGGTACCGGTGCGGCTACTGATGCGTGGAACTCTTATGGCACTTCCTCCTACCATTGCCCACCACAGAGGTGCAGGAGATAACGGTGAAATTGTGCTGGATATAGCCCAGGCTCTATGGATTGCCTTGCTATTTTCACTTGTACTGATTGCCTACCTGCTGGGAGCCGAGGGAGTTCTGAGGTTTATGAACGTTGCCCCGGAAATCATTCCCGCAGCAACCGGCTACATGCACGCGCTGGCCTTTGGCGTACCCGCTATTGCCGCATACCTCACCCTGAATGGCTTGTGTGAAGGTATGGGCGATACCCGTGCCCCGATGTTTATCAGTATTGCCGGGCTGCTGACCAATATTCCTGTGAACTACATTCTCATCTACGGAAAGCTGGGCATGCCTGCCATGGGTGCCGTGGGCTGTGGATGGGCGACAAGCCTGGTGTACTGGGTGATGTCTCTGCTGTTGTTTGGCTACCTCAAACTCAACGGTCAATACAAAGGCCTGCTGCCCTCTTTGCAACAGCTCTCTCTGGATTGGACCCGTGCCAAAAACCTGTTTGGCCTTGGCCTGCCTATCGGCTTAACCATCTTTGTAGAAGGCAGTATTTTCGCTGGTGTTGCTCTGCTGATTGGTCAGCTGGGCACAACCGCTGTGGCGTCCCATCAAATTGCCATGAACGTATCCGGACTGACCTTTATGGTGCCCCTGAGTATATCTTTCGCCATTACTGTACGCGTTGGTCATGCTCTGGGCGCTGAACGTTTGGATACAGCCAAACTACGCACCGTCAGTGGCATGATTCTAGCTGTAATGTGTGCGGTCGTTGCCGCTCTGTGCCTCGTGACGTTCCCTGATGCGATTACCCGTATTTATACGACAGACCCCATCGTTTCCCACAGCGCTGGCCTGCTATTGGTTTATGCAGCAGTGTACCAACTTTCAGACGCATTGCAGGCAGCTGCAGCCGGTTCCCTGCGAGGCTTTAGAGACACTCGCTGGCCGATGCTTCTGGTGACTATCGCTTACTGGGGCATTGGTATTCCTGTGGGGTATGTTTTGGGCATCACCGACATTGTTACCAGACCTATGGGGCCAGCCGGGTTCTGGATTGGCCTGATCAGTGGTTTGACCGCAGCAGCTATCTTCCTGGGTGTACGACTCATTACTGTTATCAGGCGGGTAGAAAAACACACACCCATGACTGTACCGGAGACATTCGAGGCAGCCGCTTAAATTTACAACTAGATTAAAAAGTAGGGAAACGGATTTCCTGTCTTGTTTTTACAGTATTGTTCACAAGGATGTGACATGTCTGATCGATTCAGTGATAAAAACGACAACAATAAAAAATCGATTTCCGCAGTCAGTGAAGTCAAAACCGAACCGGATAATGTGGTTGATATCTTCACCAAAAAGAAAGTGAAGGATAACAATACGAATCGGATTGTCCGCCTGGCACCGGAACTGGATGGGCTGGAAATGCTGTACAGCAACGATGCTAATAAAGACAAAATGTTCAGTATGAAAATTCTCTGCTGGGCATTGCGGCAGGATGGAAAGGTGGATGCCATGGTGCCATGGTTAAGCAAACTGGTTCCCGCCCAGGATTTAAAAGACCCTCTGAACGGACACTGGGAAGGTTATTACGATAATCGACTGGAGCGTTTATTCTACGAGCCACCTGTACACAAGGTGGTTGAGCTGGAAGGTGCGGTTACCTACTTCCAAAGTGTGGAAGAGAGGGTGCGGCTCGGAAGCCCAAAACACGACGAGCCAGAAATTATTCAGGAAATCCCGGATAATATCGGCACCCATGCTGTACTGACCGGCAATGGCTTTCACACCATTACCCTCACCCAAATCACCAGCTGGTGCCTGATGGATGATGGCTCTATTCAGGCAATGATTGCGGATACAGACAAAATTGACAATACTCCGGTTCTACCGGGGGATGAATGTTTGTATCCGGTTCAAAAAAACAGCAACTTCAAATACTTCTTCCACCATGTGATTGCCAACAAGATCAAGGCGGGTGACCCGGAGGCCATGGCGGCATTTTCAAGGCTACTGGATCAGTGATTAACATCAGAACGGCGCCAGCGGCTGCTAATAACCCTGCCATGGGAACCGGAACCGGGTGTGTCATGCCTTATAAGCGGAGTATATTTATCAAAATCCTGAGCTGGTAAACGTTTATAGTCATCAATGGTCTGTTGTAGATCAATGGAGTTGGCTATGTTAAATGCCATACTGGCAGCCTGACTCCATCTATTAGAGAGGTGTAGAGGTGACGGAAGCTGCCTGCGGCACTGTGCGTGACCAAGCTGTTCCTCGTTTAACTCACTCAGAAAGTGTCCGATGCAATTCCACCCGCCATCCCATTTTGGAGGAGCTTGCTCAATACCTTGCTGAAACTTACAAAGAGCACTGTAAAAAAGCCCTCGACCCGGTTCCCCAGGCATTGTTTTACCCCACTCCTTCATGCAAACAGCGTAATCAACTAACGTTGAATAGATACCAGGATGGGGCTGACCTTCCAATAACTGATAGATCTGACAGGCTTCCTGAAAGGATTCCATTTTAAAAAGGTTCAGGGCTCGCAGTTTTTGTACTCTTACCCCCATAGCTTCATCATGAGACAAAACCTCTTCAGCGCCTTGCCGATTACCAAGAGCAATATGCAACTGTGCCAGAGTATACCTGCCACCGTTGTAGCCTTTCTCAACGGATTTCTCGAGTTCGGTAAGATGTTTTGTAAGGGTTTCATTTGAAATATGGCTTTCACCGTGTCGGCTATATAGAATCAAATCATGAGCAGCCTGGACCGAGTTTACCACCATCTCCATACCACGATAGTGTGAACGTTCTTGACACTGCTGTAGCAGGGCTGGAATATCACCCAGTTTGTTCCTGCTCAATAATATATTACAAAGCACCAATTGAGCTTTGATTAATAAAAACTCTCGACGCCCTGCATTTTTTTGGAAAAGCTGACGCCCTTTTTCTCCATCCAATTCATGAATTAATCTT
>NZ_SMME01000137.1 GCF_009711465.1 Parendozoicomonas verongulae
CTCAATCTCCTTATCATCACAGGGGGTGTTCGCCTGCTCTCCGGCTGCCCAAGTGCGCAATCGGATGAAGATGTTCAGGGCCGCTTTCAGGTTGACCGTGCCTCCCATAGCCTGAAGAAGTCTGCCCAGAGCCAGTTCGATCTCCTTGTCATCACAGGGGGTGTTTATCTTGCCCCCGGCCGCCCGGGTACGCAGTCGGGTGTAGATGTCCCATGCTGCTTTCAGGTTGACCTTCCCCCCCATACTCTGAAGCAGCCTGCCCAGTGTTAACTCAATCTCCTTAT
>NZ_SMME01000246.1 GCF_009711465.1 Parendozoicomonas verongulae
ACTCCCTGTGATGATAAGGATATCGAGTTAGCGCTGGGTAGATATCTCCAGGTATTAGAGGGTACAGACAATCTGCAAAAGGCCCTGGACATCTTTACCAGATTGCGCACCCGGGCGGCCGGGGGGCAGGCAGACACTCCTTGTGATGACAAGGACATCGAGCTGGGTATAGCAGCTATTTTGATTAGTATGATGGAGTGGAGAAAGTTTGATGAACTGCAACTTGAAAAGCAGTTGTTTTCAGGGTTCGAAACCAGCCTCTGTTTAAGTCTCCGAAACTTCCATGAAGTCACAGTCGTTAAGGGCACCATGCCCGAGCATACAGCTCTTCTTGGGAAAGCATTCTATTGGGCGGCTCTTGCGGTAGAAGGCAGTGGAGGTATAAATGCATCCTGTCTCAGTCAGCTGGCTCACTG
>NZ_SMME01000688.1:0-1134 GCF_009711465.1 Parendozoicomonas verongulae
GCAGCTCTGGACATCTATACCCGGCTGCGTACTCAGGCAGCCGGACAGCCGAACACTCCCTGCGATGACAAGGAGATCGAGTTAACACTGGCCAGGCATTTCCAACTCATGGGGGACAAGGACAGCCAGCAACAGGCCCTGGACATCTTTACCCGGTTGCGTACCCGGGCAGCTGGGAAGCCGAACATCCCTTGTGATGACAAGGACATCGAACTGGGTATAGCAGCCATTCACGTTGATACGGGAGCATGGAAGCAGTTTGATGAACTGCAACTCGAAAATCAGTTGTTTTCAGGGTTCGAAACCAGCCTGTGTTTCAGCGTCCGCAACTTCCGGGAATTAACGCTGGTTGAGAACATATTGCCCGAGCACTCGGCTCTTTTGGGGAAAGCGTTACATTGGGCCGCTCTTGCGGTGGAAAAAAGTGGAGGCACAAGTGCATCCTGTCTCAGTCAACTGGCCCATTGCTTCCGTCTTTTATCCGTATGGCCGAAATCTATGCTGGAAACTTTAGGGGTTAAAGAAGGAGAGACATGCGAGTTCAAACAGAAAACCAAATCACTCTTTGCTATAGCCACCAAGCTTGAACCCTATCGAGATGAACTGAAGAAAGATGAATCCTGGAGGCGTTCGGAACGGCAGTTATTGGCAAATCTTACGGCCACCTCACACTGAACTGCAGACAGCCCCGTTACTGATTCAGACGAGTGTTGAAACTTTGTAGCCTCACCATAATCCATACACAGCATTGGTTTCACAAACTCTCTTGAGTAGAACTGTTTCAGAGGCTTTTCAGCGTATGGACTCAACATCGAGCACTAGGGGAAGCAGCCATCATCGGCAGGCTTCCCTTCCCCACAGGCATCGATATTCAAGTAGGTATAAGTCTGACACCTCCACTACGCATGGCTCTCCAGCCCGAAGGCATGGTGGGCACTGCGAGCACCATCAACTTTCACAACGTCGTTTCCGGCCCTACCCGGCCCCCTCTTCTATACAAAGAGAGTACGACATAAATGACTGCTTCCGTCGTCTGAAAGCCAACCCTCAGAGTGTATTAGATGAGACCAAAGCGCTATTAAAAAAATACTCGGGAAGCCCGCTTCAATATGCCCGTGTTGTGCAATTAAAAGC
>NZ_SMME01000688.1:1144-2344 GCF_009711465.1 Parendozoicomonas verongulae
TTCTTAACGATATTGATGGGTGTATCAGGTACGTCAATTCTCTTCCACAGAATGTGCAGAACGATAAAGGCGTGATGATGGCAAAGGGGCGGGCTTTACAGGCGAGAGGTCACCTCACTGAAGCTTTACCACTGTTTCAACATCTTTATGAGAATTATTCATCATCCCCCCATGATGAAAAAATCAATGGACTGGCTCTGGGCAGACACCTTCAGATCATGGGGGGCGCAGACAACCTGATAACGGCTCTGGATATTTATATCCATCTGCGCACTCAGGCGGCTAATGGGCAGATGAACACCCCGTGTGATGATAAGGATATCGAGCTGACACTGGGTAGACACCTCCAGGCCATGGGGGGCGCGAGTAACCTGAGAACAGCCCTGGACATATTTACCCAGCTACGTACCCGGACAGCCGGAGGGCAGGAGGATACTCCCTGTGATGATAAAGATATTGAGTTAACACTGGGCCGGCATCTCCAGCTCATGGGGGGAACGAATAACCTGAGAGCGGCCCTGGAGATATTTATCCGGCTGCGCACCCAGGCAGCCAGAGGGCTGGCAAACACTCCCTGTCATGACAAAGAGATCGAACTGGCCCTGGGCAGGCACCTGCAGGTTATGGGGAGCGCAGACAACCTGAAAGCAGCTCTGGACATATTTACCCGGCTGCGCAGGCGGGCAGCCGGGGGGCAGACGGACACCCCCTGTGATGACAAGGAGATAGAGTTAACACTGGGCAGGCATTACCAGCTCGTGGGTGGTACAGACAATATGAGAGCAGCTCTGGCCATCTTTACCCGGCTATATAAGCGGCCTTCCTGTGAGGACAAGGAGATTGAGTTAACACTGGGCAGACACCTCCAGATCATGGGTGGCACAGACAATCTTAAAGCAGCTCTGGACATCTTTACCCGGATGCGCAGACGTGCAGCTGGGGGGCAGGCAAACACTCCCTGTGATGACAAGAATATCGAGTTAACACTGGGCAGACATCTTCAGATCATGGGAGGCACGGATAATCTGAAAGCAGCCCTGGAGATCTTTACCCGACAGCGCATAGCGGCTGGGGGGCAGGTGGACTCCCCTTGTGATGACAAGGATATCGAGTTAACACTGGGCAAACTACTCCGAGCCATGGGGGACACAGACAGCCTGAGAATGGCCTTGGACATCTTTACCCGGCTGCGCACTCAGG
>NZ_SMME01000688.1:2354-3114 GCF_009711465.1 Parendozoicomonas verongulae
CTGACAGGGAAATCGAGTTGGCACTGGGCCGGCATCTCCAGACTATTGGAGGCATGGATAACCTGAAAGCAGCTTTAGAGATATTCACCAGGCTGCGTACCCGGGCAGCCGGTGGGGTGGCAAATACTGCCTGTGATGATAAGGAGATCGAACTGGGTATAGCCGCTATTTTCCTTGATATGGGAGCGTGGGGATCATTTGATAATTTGCAACTCGAAAAACGGTTGTTTTCAGGGTTCGAAACCAGCCTGTTTTTTAGTGTGCGTAACTTCAGGGAATTAACGCAAGTTGAGACCATCTTACCTGAACATGCAGTTCTTCTGGGGCAAGCATTACATTGGGCAGCGCTTGCGGTAGAAAAAAGTGAAGGCACCAGTGCATCCTGCATCACTCAACTGAGTCACTGCTACCGCCTTTTATCCGTTTGGCCGAAATCTATGCTGAAAGCTTTGGATATTAAAGAAAACAAGCAACATGAGTTCAAACAGAAAGAAGAATCACTCTTTGCTCTAGCCCGCAACCTTGAACCCTATCGAAATAAACTGAAGAAAAATGAACCCTGGAGACAAAGGGAGCAACAGCTATTGAAGCGTATGACTACCTCCCCACATTAAATCTCAGACCGCCCTGTCAGTGACCGTGACGAGTGTTGAACCTTTGTACCCTCGCCAGAATCCATACCAGACATTGGCTTCACGAACACTTCCAGGCACAAAGGCTTATTCAGCGCATGAACTTACAACCAAACTATGGAGGAGGC
>NZ_SMME01000688.1:3124-4432 GCF_009711465.1 Parendozoicomonas verongulae
GGACCTCTTCTTTACAAACAAGAAGCTTCAAAAGGGCATGGGCCTTACCCCCCCAAAGCGCAAGGTTCTTCAACCCGAAGGGGTGGTGGTAACCATGGGCACTGCCAACTTTCACAGCGGCGTTCCCAATACTCTCCGGTTTATTCTCATGTACAGCCATATCACGACATAAATGATGCCTTCAGTCTTCTGAAAACCAATCCCAAAAAAGCATTAGAAGACGCTGAGATACTATTAAAAAAATACGAGGGGGACTCACAGCAATATGCTCGTGTTGGTCAATTAAAAGCCAGATGTCTGTTTCTTCTTGGTGATTTTGATGGGTGTATTGGGTTCATCAGTTCTCTTTCCAGGGATTTGCAAAACAACAAAGGGTTGGTAATGGCAAAGGGGCGAGCTTTACAGGCGAGAGGCCGGTTAATGGAAGCTCTACCACTCTTTCAGCAACTTTATAAAAGATACTCAGCCTCTCTTTCAATGATGAAAAAACCAATGGGCTGGCACTGGGCCGACAGTTCCAGATCATGGGGAGTACGGACAACCTGAAAGCGGCCCGGAACATTTTTACACGGCTGCGCACCCGTGCGGCCAAAGGGAGGGCGAATACGCCTTGCGATGACAAGGAGATTGAACTGGCTCTGGGCAGGCTACTCCAGATTATGGGGGGCACGAAAAACCTGAGAGCGGCACGGGACATTTTTATTCAGCTGCGCACTCGGGCAGCCAGAGGACAGGTGAACACCCCTTGCGATGACAAGGATATCGAGTTGGTATTGGGCAGACATCTCCAGGTTATGGGAGGCTCGGACAATCTGAAAGCGGCCCGGGACATTTTTATTCAGCTGCGCACCCGTGCGGCAGGTGGGGTAGCGAACACTCCTTGCGACGATAAGGAGATCGAACTGGCTTTGGGCAGACACCTTCAGGTCATGGGTGGCACAGACAATCTGAAAGCGGCCCTGGAGATCTTTACCCGGTTGCGCGCCCGAGCAGCAGGGGGACTGGTAAATACCCCCTGTGATGACAAGGATATCGAGTTATCACTGGGCAGGCATCTCCAGATCATGGGAGGCACAGATAATCTGAAAGCAGCTCTGGACATCTATACCCGGCTGCGTGCCCAAGCGGCCGGGGGTCTGGTAAATACCCCCTGTAATGACAAGGATATCGAGTTAACACTGGGCAGACATCTCCAGGTTATGGGGGGCACAGATAATCTGAAAGCGGCCTGGGGCATCTATAGCCGGTTGCGTACCCGGGCGGCCGGGGGGAAGGCGGATACCCCCTGTGATGACAAAGATATCGAGT
>NZ_SMME01000164.1 GCF_009711465.1 Parendozoicomonas verongulae
CTGATAGCTGAGAGCTCTACCTGCTCCGTAACTCCCAGCAAAGTTTATTCCCCGTCAGCGGCAGATGACGTGATAGTAACAGGTGAATCCGTTGATGGATTTCCGTTACCTTTTAACTCTGAGATCCGCGCCTGGGAAATTCACTGCCGGAAAGTTGTCAAACAAGAGATTGAAGAGGTTTATGAAACTGCGTCAACAGTCCCAGATGATTTGGACAAAGATAGTCCTGCACCGGCAATAGACGTATTGAGCCAAAATGAGAAGGGGACAGTACGTCGAGGAAGACGGAACACCACCTGCCCCTGCGGTGCCACC
>NZ_SMME01000656.1 GCF_009711465.1 Parendozoicomonas verongulae
AAGAGTTATGACATTCAAACGATCCGTTGTCCGGACATTTGAAGAAACAAGTCATGCCCAGGAGCGCTGGGACCATGCGTTTCAGCAGATTCTCCAGTGGGCTTCAGAACAGCAGGAGAAGACGAAGATCCGTCCCAAGTCTGAGGAAAAAAGCGATGAAAGTAGCCCTGTACGCCAGAGTCTCAACCCAGAAGCAGCAACAAAGCCAAAGCATTGATCAGCAGATGTCCAATATGGGTAAGGAAAAAATTACTCGGATTGCACGATCATGGACGACCATTCACTCCCATCATTACCCACCAGCTCGCCACGGGAAGAACTGCTTTACCTGTTCTCCCTTGGTGTCATACGCCACCAGCGCCGTACAACAGAGAATAACCGGCCAGACACGTCTCTGACTGATCAAGTGGAAATTTACGAGATTCAATTTCTCTCTGCGGACATAAAAGTATGGAATAGCCAAACTGTGCCAACACAAGCAGGTTGGCGAGCACTTTACCGATAGTTGATAGTCCCCTTCCTACAACCCCGCCGCAAACAACTACGACCTGCCAACCATAGAAAACAACAACTGAGAAATTCTGCAAACATCCTGATAAAGACGCTTTCTGATAATGGCTTCCAGAATATCGCGATTCACTTCAAGGTAGTCATGCACCAGTACATTACGAAAACCAAAGTCTGACTAAAGTGTCCAAACTCAACTTACAGAGTCGTTCAGAGAAAGAAATTTAATGATCCGATGAGACCGTCAGAAGACGCATGTCCACTGTGTAGATATCCCCATCCGTGGGGGCCGAGAATGGAAAAAGCTGCTGGGCTTCAATAGGGGGCCCATCCGCCCGGTCAGAGATCACGGTGAAGCTGCGCCCACCGGGCAGGACCAGTCAAATTCATTCACCCAGACGAAGTTATCTGGGAGCGTTAAGGTATCGAAACAGGTTGTTCACCTGTCCGCCGACCACTTCATTGCCGGTCGCCCGGCCCCACCGTCCCCTTCGTCTGTCAGACGCTGGGACTCAAATAACTTGATATCTTCCTTGTTGATTGCCGTGACTCTACCCTTGTTGCCGTGGAACTAATTCAGTGCTAAATATGTCACTATAAAAAGGTCATTTTTTTAGGAGTGTGGAATGAAACAAGTTCTGGCTAATAACTCGATCAGTATTTCCGAGTTAAAAAAGAATCCATCCGCCCTGATTGCCCAGGCGGCTGGAGAACCCGTGGTTGTCCTGAATCACAACCGCCCCACGGCTTATCTGGTACCTGCTGACACTTATGAGCTGATGATGGAGAAGCTGGATGATATTGAGCTGTTACGTATCGCCAAAGAGCGCCTGAAAGACAAGGATCAAGCCATAGAGGTTGATCTGGATGACCTATAAGCTGAAGTTCATTCCTGCTGCACTGAAGGAATGGAAAAAGCTTGCGCCAACTATCCAGCAACAGTTCAAGAAGAAGCTAAAGGAGCGTTTGGTGACACCCCATGTTCCAGCGGCTCGTCTTCATGAACTGGAAGGTGCATACAAGATTAAACTGATGGCATCCGGTTACCGCCTTGTGTACCAGGTTCAGGATGAGGAAGTGCTAATTATGGTTTTGTCTGTTGGCAAACGTGAACGTAGTGAAGCCTATCGGAAAGCGAAAGATCGCCTCCAGTAGCTATTCATTGTGGATCATTAAAAGACGAATTGTGGCAACATAGAGACTCTCGCTACTGGGAGTCACAGAGGGAAACAGCGGCTGTGCCCCAATGGGAGAGCCATATCCCCCAGCACAATGGAACGCCCGTAACTTTTCTGACTTTCTGAAACAATCAGCGCTCCCGTTAAACTGTGCTCAGTGGATTGCGGGCAGCAGCCAGCTGGCGCTCTAACTTTTTAGAGGGAGCAACAGACTGAGCCTGCTCCCGCGCCAGCTGTTCCACCTTCAATTTTGCTTCCCGATAAGAACGGCCAACAGACTGCACAGTGGCAGCCTGGGCTTTAAAAGAAGAAAGAAGACGGGATTGCTGCTCGAGGGTTTTGAGGCGGGACTTGAGGGACTGGGCCTGCTTATCCAGTGACTCTAACGAATCACTGGATTTGCGGACTATTCAAGAGAGAAGATCGCGGGCTTTGAGGGTAAGTTGGATAGCAGTCTGCTTCATAAGAACACTCCATTGCTCTCATGATTAAATAAACATTACACTGTTAAAGGGTGTAGAAATTGCTCAATACTCTCAGCTATTCGTTAAGCTGCGCTGGCAAATATGGCGTATTCTGCATACTGATAATTTTCCACTCGCTCGGCGAAGCATCAACGGAATTCTCTTTTGCCAGTACGGTCGTAAATAAACCTTTTGTCGGCTTCATGGGATCATAATGCTGGATATCCTGCTCAGCATTATGATGAGGAAATTGATACTCTGTGACCAATATGACGGTATGAGCGGGGTTACCGTATGCACTCCACTTAACAAGCGCAGTCTCCATTTTCTCATGTGCTAAAAGATGCTGCCCCGCATCAGGGGAAAACACCTTTTCATGTCTTGCGACATTGGCTTCTTTCCCCCAGTACAGACGACCTGATTGATTGACAAAATTACTATTCTCAGCCAAGAGTTCGCCAAGCTTGTTAGAATCGCGTTCATCAAAAGCACGTTCACGGGATCTCATTATTGTTTCAAGAGATTCTTTGTCCTGCTCTGTGAGCTCGGATGATTGAGGTGAACGTAAACTCTCGGAGAGATTGAACTCCCCCCAGCTTCCACCAGATAAAGCTAAAAGACATACCAGTTCTGCTTTCTTCATGTTGCCCTCCAGATAGTTAGGAATGTGGATGAAGTCTATCTCAAACTGCATAAACGGGCTTAGTCCTGAGCCGGTTACCAGCGGGTCAGCCCTCGATGTCGTTGGTGCCATCGGTAAAGTGAATCTTGCACCAGCCGGTCTGGCTATCCACATACCCATCGACTTCTGCTGAGGTCAGGTTGCCATTGAAGTCCGCCTGT
>NZ_SMME01000467.1:0-525 GCF_009711465.1 Parendozoicomonas verongulae
GCAAGGAGAAGCGGGTCAAAAGGAAATAAGCCGGGATTTAAAAAGAACGGCTACGGCTTCAACTGCTCATGCCATGGAAATTGTGTGATACACGATTCACCGGCTAGCCTTTCGTGCTTTGGTTGAATCAGAGGTTATGCCCGTTGCAAATGCTAGCAAATGCCTCATATCTTTGGCTTATCCTGACCGTTGCTCCCGCTGTTGTTGATGCGAGTACAGATAAACCGGTGAGTAGCTGTACACTTATTGTGCCATCAGGTGAAGGGGGGGCAGATATCATCTCAACAGGCCGTATCCGCACGTCATCACTCGTTGTTCAGCCTTTGAACGACACATTCTGTGTATTGGGTCCAGAAGATAACCTGGTCTGCCAGGGGAGGGGGAGTCTATCCAGAATCAGGCTGCCACGGCAGGACAATGAAATCCTTGGGCTGATAGCTGGGAGCTCTACCTGCTCCGTAACTCCTCGCAAAGTTTATTCTCCGCCAGCGACAAATGACGTGATAATAACAGGTGAATTCGTTG
>NZ_SMME01000467.1:721-970 GCF_009711465.1 Parendozoicomonas verongulae
AGAAAACAGAATACTACCTGCCCCTGCGGCACCACCTTCGCTTCGGCCAGTTTGCTTAAATCTCACCGCCGGGTCAGTAGCGACGCCCGGTGCAGGGGGAAGCAGAATACCATCTGCCCTTGCGGTACCACCTTTGATTCGGTTAACCGGCTTAACTCTCACCGCCAGAGCAGCAGCGATGCCCGGTGCAGGGGAAAGCGGAACACCACCTGCCTTTGCGGTGCCACCTTCGATTCGGTCAGCCTGCTT
>NZ_SMME01000705.1:0-3504 GCF_009711465.1 Parendozoicomonas verongulae
GTTTTCCCAGCGGCTGTTTTTGCTGGGCCTCTTTGCTGTAAACACCGGGAGAGTCAGGATCAAGAAGGTCATTAAAGGCAGTAATTTCATCCGCCCTCATATGCCTGATATCAAGAACCAGCACCAGAGGGGAGGAATGCTTGAACAACTTGCCGGGATGAACCTGGTGACTGCCATCTTCTGCAATGGTGAGGCGATGAACAAGATTATCCTGCTCAAGTCCATCGTGAGAATTCATAACAACAACGTCATCATCCTGATGCTGTTTATTGATCGTTTGCAGCGCCAGTGAAACATCCTGATCGGAAGCAACAAACTTCAGGTCAAATACAGGGGCCGATTGAAAGGCAGGATTGAAAACGGAAGAATGGCTGACCTGTTTGTTATGAATAGGGGAAGAGGAGGTTTTCTTTTTATCCGTACTTAACTGAGAGAGAGTATGGCTGACTTTCGAGATTAAGACCGAATCAGAACTGTATGTTCTTTTTTCAGTGCTAAATGCCGGCTCACAGTCTGGAGACCTTTTCCTTGCAACAGAATGAAATGACTGCATTTTTGATAATCCCTGTGTTGTCTTCCCTGAATCACTAACGATATTGACAGCACAAGCCATTTTTGGTTCCAGCCACACTTCAGACGCAGACTCTTTCTATCACTGGGCTGCAAAGGAGCTGATTGATGGTTTGCCAGTAAAATATGAGAAGTTACACTTGCATGATTATGGCCTTTTGGCCTTTTGTCCTGAGGCAGAAAAGACCTTACACATGGACACATCGCCCCTTCATCAGTGAGATGCTGGGACTCGATGACTTGATATTTCCCAGGTTGATTGCCATATCTTACATCCCTTTGGTTGACGGTTCGTGGAATGAATTATGTTACGAGTTCATGAGAATCAGCGGTGGTTTTATACGAGTTTTTTCATTTTTGTTTTCGGGTTTTGTGCAAACGTATTGGCTATGGGTGAGTGCGAAGCAGTTTTTAGCAAGGAACTGGAGATGAAATATGATGAACATGATTTTCTGGCGGCCTGCCGTGAAGGTAATGTGGATGTCGTGCAGTATTTTTTGGATCTTGAAGGATTTAACGTTAATAAGCAGTTTATCAGTGGAGTAAATGGTGAGCCTGTTCATGGCCTTTTTATTGCCGCACAGCATGGTCATATAGAGGTAGTTAAGGTATTGGTGGATTGTGAGGAGCTAGACATTGATCAAACATATAATGGTGCCACTCCCTTATTTCAAGCGGTACAGGAAAGCCATACAGAGGTGGTTCGAATTTTGCTTGAAGCCGGAGCAGATCCAAAAATGAAATGGCATTTCTGGGGTTTCTGCAGTAAAAACCTACTGACTAATGCAAAAGATCAAAAGCCTTTGTTCCTATTTGATCAAAGAGGGTACGGGCAGGAATACACACAGGTTATTGAACACATCAAAGAAAAAAAGCGTCTACGCAAAGAGCGACACCGAACGTCTCAAAGTACACAACGAGCAAATCCAATTGACACCATCAGAGAATCACATATAGATATGACGATGTGCGGGCTCACCTTACAGAGCGGTGCCAAGAATGAAACTCAGTAATATGGCGGGACCTATGTAGGGGACAATATCTGAAGTAGCACTCCAAACCTGATTCCTGTTTCCTTATGACTATGGTTTTTCAGCACTCGTCTAATCAGATTCAGGCCGAGCCGAAACAGGCTTTTTGCAGGGCGATAGTGGCTCAGGAGTGGAAGGTCTTTCTGGAACAGTCACATGTGTACTTTCCAGTTCAAATCCCCGTTTTTTCAGATTGGCGAAGAGGGCTTCCATATTTCGATACTCTCGAAACCGTCATTCCCACGAAGGTGGAAGCCACCACGGACAGTCTATCCCCGCCTGTGCGGGGATGACGTAGTAAGCAGGCGAAATCGGGAAGTTATTTTTAGAGAAACCCATAACTTGATATTTTCCTTGTAGACTGCCATACCTCCTATCCCTTGAGTCATAACGGTTTACGGGTTGAGCAATGTTAAGGATTCATGAAAAACAGTGCTGCTTCTACGTGTGTTTTTTTCTCTCTGCCTTCGGGTTTTATGGAGACGTATTGGCCAGGGGTGAATGCGAAACAGTTTTGAGCAAGGAACTGAAGGGAGAATATGATGAACATGATTTTCTAGCTGCCTGCCGTGAAGGTAACAAGGAAGCGGTGCAGTTCTTCATTGATTTACCTGGTTTTGATATCAACGGGAGATGGGTAAGCGGCTTATGCGGAAAATATACAACCGGGCTTTACGTAGCAACGGTCTATGGACATCTTGGAATTGTTTCACAGCTTCTTAATGCCGGAGCTGATCCTAAGAGAGGCATGCTACATTTTTGGGGGACTATAAACTTCAGACCAATCACTATAGCTCGAGTATCTATGACTTCAGAGAATCGTGAAGTCGTTGGCAGAGGCACTTATTCTCAGGCGATAGAGCTTCTGTCGTCAGCTCAGAGACGCTGGGAGACTAAAAGCCAATAGCACTGACTTAAATCGCTCTCCCTTAGCATTTCGTATCAGTACTCAGAAGCAGACTGTGGAAGTTGCACAGAGTTTGTTGTGTCGTTCTGAAGCTGATTTCCTGAGGTATCTTCTGGTCCGCGATTTGTGAAGTTCGATCCATCAAGGTCTGTAGCACGGTTGCACGACACAGTATGCCTGCCGTGAACGGTTACCTACAGAATAACCACGTCAATATGGTCACTGTGTGGTAATCAAAAAGCACTGCACTTCAGGCTCTCAGAAACAACAAAGACACCGGTCAGATCAGTGTTCATTGCAGGTCGTCCGTCATCGTTATCCCATCGTCCGTCATAAGCTGAGACTCGAATAACTTGATATCTTCCTTGTTAATAGCCATACCTTCTATTCCTTTGGTAAGGAAAGTTCGTGGGTTGAGGTATGTTAAGAATTCATGAGAAAAAATGGTGGATCTACACCAGTTTTTTCCTCTTTGCTTTCGAGTTTTGTACAAACGCATTGGCCAAGGGTGAATGTAAAGCAGTTTTGAGTGAGGAACTGAAAGGTAAATATGATGAACATGATTTTCTGGCGGCCTGTCGTGAAGGTAATGTAAAAGCAGTGCAGTATTTTCTAGATAAAGACAACTTTGATGTTAACGAACAATTTATCAGTGGAGGGTCTGGCACATATATTCATGGACTTTTTCCTGCGGCTCAAAATGGCCATGCTGAGGTGGTTCAGATGTTAGTGAACGCAGGAGCAAAGATTAATAGAACATGGGATAGCGCAACGCCTTTGTTTCAAGCGGCTCAAAATGGTCACGCTGAGGTGGTTGAGATTTTGGTGAACGCAGGGGCAGAGCTTAATAAAACATGGAATGGTGCAACGCCTTTGTATCAAGCGGCTCAAAATGGCCATGCTAAGGTTGTTCAGATTCTGGTGAAAGCAGGGGTAGAACTTCATAAAACATGGAAAGATGCAGCGCCTTTGTTTATCGCAGCTCAAAATGGCCAT
>NZ_SMME01000705.1:3693-4042 GCF_009711465.1 Parendozoicomonas verongulae
TTCAAAATGGCCATACTGAGGTGGCTCAGATTTTAGTGAGCGCAGAGGCAGAGCTTAATACAATGTGGAATGGTGTAACGCCTTTGTTTCAAGCGGCTCGAAATGGCCATTCCGAGCTGGTTCAGATTTTAGTGAACGCAGGGGCGGATCTTAATCAAACATGGCGTGGCATGACGCCTTTATTTCAAGCGGCTAATAATGGCCATGCCGAGGTAGTTCAGATTTTAGTGAACGCAGGAGCAGATCTGAACAAAACATGGAATAGTGTAACGCCTGTATTTCTAGCGGCTTATAATGGCCATGCCGAGGTAGTTCAGACTTTAGTGAACGCAGGGGCAGAGCTGAATAA
>NZ_SMME01000705.1:4052-4168 GCF_009711465.1 Parendozoicomonas verongulae
AGCAACCCGCAAATCCAAGAATGACAAACCAGTAGCAACCCACAGCCCTACTGAAGAAACGCCTTTGTTAGAGAGATTTTCCGCTCTCCGTTTGCAACATAAATAAAAATAAATAT
>NZ_SMME01000705.1:4178-4777 GCF_009711465.1 Parendozoicomonas verongulae
TTCAGAATGGCCATACCGAGGTGGTTCAAATTTTGCTAAATGGCGATGCAGATCCATTTATTTCATGGAAGTGGTTTTGGTTTTTCACCAAAAGCCCATTGAGCGTAGCAAAAGAAGGTAGACCATTTCTCAGAAGAATGAACCCTGCCAAGTATGACAGGTATACAACAATCATTAATGCACTCAGGCAGGCAACCCGCAAATCCAAGAATGAAAAACCAGTAGCAACCCACACCCCTACTGAAGAAACGCCTTTGTTAGAGAGGTTTTCCACTCTCCGTTTGCAGCACAAATAAAAATAAATATCAGGGCAGACAAGACATCCATCTCGGCACGGAGTAGCCAATCGTTTTCCCTACTCGCCGGCCACCCGGACACCGCCACCTCCTTCATCCGTGAGACGCGGGGACTCAAATAACTTGATATCTTCCTTATTAGCTGCCATACCTTCCATCTCTTGGTAGTAATGGTTTGTAGAGTGAATCATGTTAAGAATTTATGAGAAGCCGCGATGGTTCTACGCGAGTTTTTTCCTCTTTATTTTCGGGTTTTGTGCAAACACATTA
Organism: Parendozoicomonas verongulae; assembly: GCF_009711465.1. Taxonomy (GTDB): domain Bacteria; phylum Pseudomonadota; class Gammaproteobacteria; order Pseudomonadales; family Endozoicomonadaceae; genus Sansalvadorimonas; species Sansalvadorimonas verongulae. Next base: position 4,745 of record NZ_SMME01000705.1, read on the forward strand.
GCTAAGGGTGAGTGTTCAATTGCGCTAGCTAGA